>NZ_RCWD01000006.1:0-175399 GCF_018448965.1 Photorhabdus hainanensis
TTCTTACCGGTCAGTGCCTGACCCTCCTGAAGCGCTTTCAGGGCTTTGTCGAAATCGAAAGATTGAGTCATTTGTCATTCCTTTTTGAGATATATTACTGGAATGACACAGAATTTCTAACACTCCCGAAATATTCTATAAAAAGTCCCGCTTTTGTTGAAAAACATCATCTGTTATCGGGTCAATTTGATAAAAATTGGCCCGATGGCGCTCTGGAATCATCAGGATAAGGGCAATTGGTAATCGCCTCTACAATAATATCAATATGAATGATGGCCGCTTTTGCTTCCCAGGACTTGATTAATGGCATTTCGAAAATATTAGCAAATTAGATTTTTCATAATAAACAGTCTTTGACTTTATCTCAATATATCTACTCTTAATTCTCCTTCCCTTCATTATTCAGTTAAATCAGATTAATTTCATATTAAGTTCTTCCGATGTTACTTAATGCCATTCAGTCAATGCTGAGGTTTGATTATTGGTAACTTGGGGAATATCGCTCCCATATTAAGGTACATATTCTCCCTAATTGAAATTAAAATTAATTAAAACAATGAATTATGAATTCGCCGAATTTGTGCCTCAAATTAAAACTATTGAACCTAACTTTCCTACCAATTACCCTTCTTCTCACCAAAAAATAATGCAATTACGTTTTCTTATTTGGATCTCGTAGTTTCATATAAAGGAGGATTTATGAAAGTTCCCCATCTGTTCAATCCACTAAAAATAGGTGCTATTACTACGCCCAATCGTATTTTTATGGCGCCGCTTACTCGCTTACGAAATACTGAACCCGGCGATATTCCCACGCCAATGATGGCTGAATATTATCGTCAACGTGCTAGCGCTGGATTGATCATCACTGAGGCGACGCAGGTTTCATTTCAGGCGAAAGGTTATTCAGGCGCGCCGGGGCTGCATACTCCTGAACAGATAAGCGCTTGGAAGAAAATCAATGAAGGAATTCATCAGGCTGGTGGTCTTAGCAACGTGCAACTATGGCATACGGGGCGAATATCTCACACTTCTCTCCAGCCGGAGCAACTGGCCCCTGTGGCACCTTCTGCGATATCGGCTAACGCGCGGACTTCGGTGCGAGACGCGGAAGGTAATGTGATTCGAATTGACACCTCTAAGCCGCGTGCTCTGGAGAGAGATGAAATTCACCAAATTGTCAATGACTTCCGTCAGGCAGCCATCAATGCACAAGAAGCTAACTTTGACATGATGGAAATCCATGCTGCACATGGTTACCTTATTCATCAGTTTTTGTCTCCTTCTGCTAATCAACGTGATGATGAATATGGTGGCAGTATTGAAAATCGTGCGCGTTTCGCACTGGAGGTGGTGGATGCGGCTATTGAAAGTTGGAGTTCTGATCGGATTGGCATCCGTATCTATCCGTTAGGGCCATACAATGGTCTGGATCACTACGAAGATGAGGAGAAAGCAGCTATTTATCTGATCCGGGAGTTGGCAAAGCGTAATCTGTCTTATCTGCATATTTCCGAGCCTGATTGGGCTGGAGGAGAACCTTTCAGCGAAGCATTTCGTCGAACTATTCGCGAGGCTTACCCCGGTGTTATTGTTGCGGCAGGCGCTTATACTGCCGAGAAAGCGGAGAAACTGATTGAGAAAGGATTAATTGATGCAGTGGCATTCGGGCGAAACTTTATCGCCAATCCTGACTTAGTTGAGCGCCTGCGAATTGATGCACCCTTGAATGAGCTACGTCCAGAATTCTTCTATGCTAATGGCCCTGAAGGGTACATCGATTATCCTACCTTAAAGCAGTTAAGCGCGTAATCATACTGTGCGCTTTAATGACGGTGATGATCACCGCCATTAAAGCGCTTTCACCTGCTACTCCCAAGGCATACCATCTTCCCAGTTCTCTACTAGTAGGTCGATAAATCCCCGGATGCGGGGGGAAAGATGTTTTTTACTTGGATAAATGATTCGAATGGGTTCAGGTTCAACATGATAATTTTCCAACAAGGGGACAAGCTTACCGTTATTAAGATCCCGACCAACAACATAGCTAGGCAGATGAATGATACCGAACCCTGCCAGCGCCGATTCGAGCATGGCTTCCGCGCTATCTATGTTTAGGCGTCCCGGCCCTTCGAAAACGTAGGTTCCTTCCGCAGTCTCAAAACGCCAAGTACGGCGTTTATCCGCACTCAGGAAGAAAATAGTGTCATGTTCATGTAGCGCCTGTGGTGTTTCAGGTACGCCTCGTCGGGCCAAATAATCCGGTGACGCACAAGTAATCATCCACTGAGTAGCGATAGTACGTGTAAGAATACGAGAATCATCTTTTGGTTTACCAATGCGGATGGCGATATCGAACCCTTCCTCGATCAAATCAACATAACGATCAGTAAAGGCAATATCTGCCCGTAGATCAGGCCAGCGTTTCAGGAAAGTTTCCAGCAAGGAAAGAATATGGCGCTTTCCTAAGGAGATCGGTGCGGTTAATTTCAGCGTCCCGGTTGGGTTTACCCTGCGCATCGCCATCGTGTTATCCACCTCTTCGAGGTCTTCAAGAATCTGACGACAGCGTTCGAACATAATGCGTCCTTCATCTGTCAGGCCAAGCTGCCGCGTTGTTCGGTTCAGCAATCTTACGCCTAAGCGAGTCTCCAGGCGCACAATGCTCTTACCAATAGCGGATCGAGTAAGCCCCAAAGACCCCGCCGCTTGCGTATAACTTCCTGCCCGTACCGCAGCAACAAAAGCCGCAATATCACCGATTCGGTTTAATTCCATTTGTGCTCCTAAAATGTTCTGAGGATAGGCTGCTTAAAACAGTCACGTTGCGTTTATTGCGTTTTTCGTTTATTTCGTTTATTTCGTTTAGTGTTTTAAAGTGAAATGACTAACAGGTGCTAAACATGATTACTTCTACTTTCTCTGATGTAAATCTTCCGGCTAAACACGAAAGTGAAATAGCCGAAAAAGGGTTGCGTGAATTTGCTGCGTTCCTTTCAACAAAACTTGAAACTCAGCAGATTTCAATTATGAGTGATGACCATGAATCTCATCAAATTGAAGTGCCTACATCTGCGCTTACTATGCTAGTGCAAATCTTGAGTGAACTCGCTTCAGGTAATGCAGTGCAAATCGTTCCTGTTCATGCTGAACTAACAACTCAAGAAGCTGCAAACATATTGAATGTATCGCGACCTCATATGGTTAAACTTCTGGAAGATGGTTGTCTTCCTTTCCATAAAACAGGTCGGCACAGGCGTATTCGTTTTGCTGATCTGATGGAATATAAAAAGCAGCGTAACGCTGAAAGTATGGGGGCTATGAGGGAACTAGCTAATCAGGCTCAGGAATTAGGGATATATTAATGATTCATTCCCTTGCCGTCGTGATGCATCTTGAAATCCATAGGGTATATAACTTTATTTTTTGAATATGCGCTACAGTCTGGCTCTCCTACTCCCACACGTCAGCGCGGTCTTGCTTCGCTTCTGGTGTCCAGATAACTTTCACGCTTGGTCCATCACATTGGCACGCCGTGCGGCAAACTCGGCTTCGACTTCATCATTAGATTGGCCCAAACCAGCACGCATTGAGGTTCGCCCGGCTTCTACCTTGTGACACAGAAATTTATCGTATTCTCGTTCCTCACGTTGACGTTGAATAAACTCGCGCATAAGTTCGCGTAGCACCTGTGAGGCTGGGCGGTGAGCAGCTTCGGCTTCAGCCATAAATTCGGCACGTAGTTCAGGTTCTAATTTCATCGTAAAAACAGCTTGTTTCGTCATGAGCTAACCCCCTAACATTATTATTCTATACTAATAAAGTATGTATAATCTCATTACTTTGCGCGATTTTCTAGCATAATTAGGGAGAATTGAAATCAATATCACTTGTCGGAAAACATCTGTTTTCCGACAAAACAAGCGCCCTTTCTGAACTATATATAGGGCTGATAACTTTTTTCAGATTGTAATGGCGCCATTAATACAAGTCACAGCACCACCGCCGACAAAAATCTTACCGTCAGAATGGCTGAGCCATACGCTTCCCTGACGGCCAAGTTTTTTGCCTTGTGATGAATGAACGATTTTATTGTCAATCATTGCTACTTTGTGGTAGTGCATGAATGCGGCAACGCTGCCGTTTCCACTGCCGCAAACTGGGTCTTCATTGACACCGCATGAAGGGGCAAAAGAGCGTACTTCAATATCAGCTTCCGCCCCCTCGCAATAGGCGCCATACAGACAAACTCCGGTGACGTTCATTTGCGTGTCATGCTCGCACAATTTGGCATAATCAGGTTCCGCTGCCAGCACGGCTTCTGCTCCCGTAGTATGACCGACAATAGTATGACCGACAATAGTATGAGCGACAATCCAGCGAGCTCCCACGTCAATAAGTGCCGGTGTTAACGCGCGATCTAACGGGCAACCCAGAATGCTTTCAAGGCGATCTATCTGTTCGGTGCTAAGCAATGTGATAGTCGGTTCTGGCAGTTCAAAGGTAATTAATTGTTGACCGGGTTGCATTTCGGTAACGTTCAGCGTAATTAGCCCTGCTCCACATTCTTGCACAATACGTCCTTCTTTCGCCTGAATTAATCCGGCTTCAAGCAGAGCATGTGCGGTACCGATCGTGGGATGACCGGCAAAAGGAAGTTCACTACCGGGAGTGAAAATCCGTACACGGTAATCTGCTAGAGGGTTTTCTACCGGAAGAACAAAAGTGGTCTCGGAGAGATTGGTCCAGTTAGCAATAGCCTGCATTTGTATCGGTGATAGTCCTTTGGCATCCATGACAACGGCAACGGGATTTCCTTTAAAAGGCCGGTGGGTGAATACATCAACCTGCTTAAATGGTGCGAGAGACATAAAATTTCCTTTTTATGATGTAAAAGTGGTTTAGCAGTGTATCTGGAAAAATATATCAGGACTATCATGGTTTCTCAAAAGTAGCTTTTGCCCTATCCTTTAATTTAAACATCTATATTATTAATACGGTAATTTATAATAAAAGAATAATTTCGATAAAATATATGTGATTAAACTCAAAGAAACGAATTAAGTTAAATTCTTTGTGAAATAACTTAATGTCAATATTAAGATAACTATGCTTAATTAATTTCAATAAATTCATACTTTTACGGGAAATAATAAGACATGGTTAGATTTATCTATACAAATAATAAAGAGCAATGGAAAGAAGGATTGTCGATCATAAAAACAGATGAAAAAGCCAATTTAATTATCACCAATAAACGAGGTCGTAGATTAGATGGCTTTGGTGGTTGTTTCAATGAGCTTGGCATGAAGGCTTTATTAGATCTGGATAAAGAAAATAGAAAAGTAGTGCTAGATAAATTATTTTCACCGGATGGAGAGTGTAAATTAACATTAGCCAGGATGCCTATTGGCGCCAGTGATTATGCGGTTTCTTGGTATAGTTTAAACGATATTGAAGATGATTATGGTATGGCTAATTTCTCCATTAAAAGAGATAAACGCTTACTCATTCCCTATATAAAAGAAGCTTTAGAAAGGCAACCAAATTTAAAAATATCTGCTTCACCGTGGAGTCCTCCGGTATGGCTTAAAACTCATCAAGTCTGTAATTTTGGCAGATTAAAGCGTGATGCTCAAAGTCAGAATGCATATGCTTTATATTTTTTAAAATTTATCGAAGAGTATCAGAAAGAAGGCATTTCAATTGATCAAATTCATATTCAGAATGAAGTTGCTGCGGATCAAAAATTTCCCTCTTGTGTATGGAGCGGTGAGCAATTAAGAGATTTTATAAGAAACTATCTCGGACCGAAATTCGAACAAAATAATGTAAAAACTGAGATTTGGTTAGGTACTATTAATGCCCCTGAATTCTTTAAAGAAATTGGGCAAGATTATGACGATTACGCAAACTGTGTATTACGTGATATGGCCGCCTATAAATATATAAAAGGCGTTGGTTATCAATGGCAAGGGAAAAATGCCATTCAAAGAACGGTACAAAGCTATCCAGAATTAAAATATTATCAAACTGAAAATGAATGTGGTGATGGTCATAATAGTTGGGAATATGCTCATTATGTGTTTACACTTTTCAGGCACTATTTAACTAATGGCGCTAATGGTTATTTTTACTGGAATATGGTGCTGAATTCAGGGGGGGAAAGTAGTTGGGGTTGGAAACAGAATAGTATGATAAGTATTCCAAAAGGAATAAATAAAGTGGTATATAATCCAGAGTATTATGTCATGCGCCATTTTTCGGGTTTAATTTTACCTGATGCGCAACATGTTGAGTTAGAAGGTAATATGTCAGGAAATGCCGTTGCTTTCGAGAATAAATCGGGTTCCTTAGTGGTGAATATAAATAACTCTTATAAAGAAAAGAAAAAATTAAATATTGGTTATAACAATGATATTTTGTCTATTTATTTGGAACCTGATTCGATTAATTCTATTATATTTAACTAAGAGAACATGACAATCTGGAGTTATCTATGAAGAATAAATTTCCTACCGGTTTTTTATGGGGCGGCGCGGTTGCCGCTAACCAAGTTGAAGGTTATTGGAATCAGGATGGCAAAGGAATGAGTATTGCTGATGTTATGACAAAAGGAGAGCACGGCGTTGATCGTGTCATAACTAATGGTATTGAGGGAAATAAAATCTATCCTAATCATCAAGGTGTGAAATTTTATTCCCATTATAAAGATGACATTGCACTATTTGCAGAAATGGGATTCAAATGTTTTAGGACATCAATTGCCTGGGCGAGAATTTTTCCTCTAGGTGATGAATTACAACCTAACGAGGCAGGCTTAAAATTTTACGATGATCTTATTGATGAATTATTGAAATATAATATTGAACCCATTATTACTTTATCTCACTTTGAAACTCCTTATCATTTGGTTAAAAAATATGGCGGTTGGTATAACCGAAAATTAATAGACTTTTTCATGAATTTTAGTTTGACGGTTATGGAAAGATATAAAAACAGAGTCAAATACTGGATTACATTTAATGAAATTAATAACCAAATAAATTGGCAATATCCACTATTTGGTTATTGTAATTCAGGCGTGATTTTTCAGGATCATGACAATCCAGAGCAAGTCATGTATCAAACTATTCATCATCAATTTGTTGCTAGTGCGAAAGTTGTCAAATTAGGCCATGAAATAAATCCTAATTTCAAAATTGGCTGCATGATCCATATGTCGCCATTATATCCAGAGAGCTGTAAGCCAGAAGATGTTTTATATGCACAACAAGCCATGCGCCAGAAATATCTTTTTAGCGATGTTCAGCTTCGTGGATATTATCCATCTTATCTTATTAAAGAATGGGAAAGAAAAAACATAGAACTTCATATTGAAGATGGTGATTTAATTTGGTTACGAGAAGGTTGCGCTGATTATCTAGCAATAAGTTATTATATGAGTAATATCGTCTCTTCATCTCCGAAAATGTTAGAAAAAGATAGCCAATCCCTCTCCTTCTTTGAGAAAGGAAAGCTCAATCCTTATTTAAAATCCTCTGAGTGGGAGTGGCAAATTGATCCTATAGGGATTCGATACAGCTTATCTGAATTATATGAGCGTTATCAAAAACCGATGTTTATTGTTGAAAATGGGTTGGGTTCCGTTGATAAATTATCTCAAGATGGCGTTATCAATGATGATTATCGTATTGAATATTTAGCATCGCATCTATCTGAGATTAAAAAATCTATTTTTTTCGATGGTGTTGATATCCTCGGTTATACTGCATGGGGATGTATCGATTGTGTCTCTTTCTCAACTGGTGAATACCGTAAGCGATATGGGTTTATCTATGTCAATGTTGATGATAACGGCAATGGAGACTTTGCGCGTTATAAGAAAAAGAGTTTTTATTGGTATAAAGAAGTTATAGAAACAAACGGTGAAGATATTTAATTAAATTAAAAGCTATCCTATTTGTCTTTAGGATGGCTTATTAATTTGAAATAATTAAGTTTTTTTAGTGATTTGATATTTGTCTCGATACTCTTTAGGTGTCATATTATAGTTTCGTTTAAACATGGAGTAAAAATAATGTAAAGAAGAGTAGCCACAAACAGTAACAATTTCACTGATTGAAATAGAGGTATGGATTAAAAGATTTTTTACTTTATCTAATTTCTCATTATGAATAATAGTATGAATTGTTTGTCCAAATTCATTTTTAAAACGGTTTTCAAGATTAGAACGTGACATACCAACAGCATCAATAACTTGTTCAACTCTTATCCCTTTACAGGCGTTATGACGAATATAATGCATTGCTTGAATAACTGCGGGATCATTTAATGCCCGAAAATCTGTCGATTGCCTTGCAATAACTTTTAAAGGTGGAATTAATTGGCGGTGGTATTTTTTAGGAACGTAACCTCTAAGAAGTTGATGAAGTAATTTTGCTGCCTGATAGCCCATTTGTTGTGTACCTTGTACAACGGAAGAAAGCTCGGTACGCGAAAGAAAACGGGCTATTTCTTCATTATCTATGCCTATAACACAGATTTTATCGGGAATAGGAATATTTAAATGTTCACATGCGGCTAAAATATGTCGAGCTCTGGCATCCGTTACCGCGATAATGCCGGTATTTGGCGGTAAAGTTTGGAGCCAATCTTTTAATCTATTTTGTGCGTAAAACCAGTTTTCTGGCGTCGTCTCCATTCCTTGATACACCACACCTTGATATTTTTCTTTTTCAACTAATTGTCGGAAAGCGTATTCACGCTCTATTGCCCATCGTTTACCGCTTGTCTGAGGTAAACCATAAAATGCAAAGCGTTTAATACCTTTATCTTTTAAATGATTAAATGCACTTTCTATTAAAGCAAAGTTATTTGTCGCAATATAATGAGCCGCAGGATAATGATTTTCTTGATGATAAGAGCCGCCGACACCAATAACAGGAATGTCTAACTGACTGAAAATACGCTGAATTTCTATATCATCAAAATCAGCAATAATTCCATCACTCTGCAAAGTTTTCAAACTATTTAATTTTGTGGTGAAATCTTCTTCAATAAAAATATCCCAATTACATTGGCATGCTTGTAAATATTCACCTATCCCTTCTATCACCTGACGATCATAAGCTTTATTGGCATTAAATAATAGTGTTATATGGTATCGTCTGTTCATCATTGGTATCCTTATTGATTTATACAATATTAATCATAATTATTTTTCTGTTTTCAGAATTGAATTAATGCCAAATTATGAGATAAATCACACAATTAACAATAATCTTAATGAAGAAATAAAATAACACAATTGAAAATAGTGACGTTGATGAACAGAATTTTATACACACACGTATGTCTATACCTTATAGATTTCAAGATGGATCGCGGCGGCAAGGGAGTGAATCCCCGGGAGCATAGCAAACTATGTGACCGGGGTGAGCGAGTGCACGAGTGCAGCCAACAAAGAGGCAACTTGAAAGATAACGGGTATATTAGATAGAGGTTGATATGCATCGATACTTTGAGAGAGTAAATAGAATCAGTTACGAAGGTAGGCAAAGTAATAATCCATTAGCTTTCCGTCACTACAATCCCGAAGAGATTATTCTAGGCAAAAAGATGAAAGATCATCTGCGTTTTGCCGTCTGCTATTGGCACAATTTCTGTTGGAATGGTACTGATATGTTTGGTGCTGGAGCGTTTGAACGTTTTTGGCAAAAAGGCAATGATGCTTTAGAACTGGCTAAGCTCAAAGCTGATGTTGCTTTTGAGTTTTTCTACAAGCTAAATATTCCTTTTTATTGTTTCCATGATATTGATGTCGCTCCCGAAGGTTGTTCCTTAAAAGAATATATTTATAATTTGGGCGTTATGTCCGATATTCTTGCTGATAAACAAGCAGAGACTGGCGTTAAATTATTATGGGGAACGGCAAACTGTTTTACGCACCCTCGCTATGCTGCTGGTGCGTCAACTAATCCAGATCTCAATATTTTCGCTTATGCATCGGCACAAGTATGTCAAGTTATGCAAATGACCAAAAAACTGGGTGGTGAAAATTATGTACTGTGGGGCGGACGTGAAGGTTATGAAAGTTTGCTCAATACAGATTTACGTCAAGAAAGAGAACAAATCGGCCGTTTTATGCAAATGGTTGTGGATTACAAATACAAAATTGGCTTTCAGGGGACATTATTAATTGAACCTAAACCTCAGGAGCCGACTAAACACCAATATGATTATGATGTAGCTACCGTTTATGGTTTCCTAAAGCAGTTCGGTTTAGAAAATGAAATTAAGGTGAATATTGAAGCTAACCATGCCACATTAGCTGGACACTCATTTCAACATGAAGTCGCCACAGCGATTGCATTGGGGATATTTGGTTCTATTGATGCGAATCGCGGGGATGCCCAACTTGGCTGGGATACTGATCAATTTCCAAATAGTGTCGAGGAGAATTCTCTGGTAATGTATGAAATCTTAAAAGCCGGTGGTTTTACTACGGGTGGTTTAAATTTCGATGCAAAAGTCCGCCGTCAAAGTATTGATATTGATGATCTGTTTTATGGACATATCGGTGCCATTGATACGATGGCTTTATCGTTAAAAAGTGCGGTGAAAATATTAGTCGACGGTAAATTAGATGAATATGTCGCTCAACGTTATTCTGGTTGGAATAGTGAACTAGGTAGAAATATTCTTCAAGGAAAGATGACACTTAATGAAGTAGCTCACTATGCAGAAACGTTGGTTCAGGAGCCTAAGCATCGAAGTGGACAACAGGAATTACTCGAAAATCTTATTAATCGCTATATTTATGATTAAATTAGTTATTGGCTAACAGGTCCGGTATTGAGAGTAACCAAATTAGCGTAACCATTTCAGTCTTTCTGGGTATTATTGACAGATTTATTACTAGAATAAGTAGTTAAATTCGGTAATAAAAAGGAATTTTTATATTGTATAATTCAAAGAGTTAATAGATATTGGCATATCTATATGGATAACAACATTTTCCATCCGAATAATAGCATTGATGCGAGCCTGATAACTTTTCATTAAAATTGTTAAATACATTAAGAGATATTTATAAATAATAAGATAAGTCTGCACATCTCAGATAGATTCTGACAAATCAGAAATAATTGAGAATTATTTTATACTGCGTACATTGTTGCTTATTTTTAAATAATTTTAAACATATAGTAAATGTCTTATTTTTTAGTGCTACAAAGTCAGCAAAAGGGGATAAATATGTATTTTCTAGGTTATCATGGAACTAATGAGTCTTCTGCCAGAAATATTCTCATTAATGGCGTCCAATCGAAATTCTTGCCTCCAATGGGACAAATTGGACGTGGATTTTATATTGCTAAAGTAAATGGGCCATTGCCAGATTGGGGAGCCGGTTGTGCAACTGGACCACTGTCAACATTTCAAAAAATAGTTAATATTCTAACAGGTTATAATTACAATCCATTTATAGGAATAAATAAGAGACCAGCTATTCTGAAAGTATATTCAACTAAGCCGTTAATACATTGTAAATGGTCAGTTA
The DNA here is from genome assembly GCF_018448965.1 of Photorhabdus hainanensis. NCBI lineage: Bacteria > Pseudomonadati > Pseudomonadota > Gammaproteobacteria > Enterobacterales > Morganellaceae > Photorhabdus > Photorhabdus hainanensis. Next base: position 11,564 of record NZ_RCWD01000006.1, read on the forward strand.
TGAATCCGGATAGTATTGAATTTATTAGATTTATGCCATCTACTGGAGAATATATTCTGGAGAGATATAAATGGCTGCAAATGGTTATTCCATTTGAAGAGCTTAAATATCTTCATGTAGAGCGATATGATGGAAAAAATGAACGTTCGAAAAATTGGTATTCTAGAGAGAGTCATTCACCGGGGAGCGATCACCCATATGAACCACGTATGGGAAGCGAACCACCCAGACGAAACTCAATATAGGGTGAACGATTTTTTCACCATACTTAAGGAACATCGCCCGAATAATGCGGGCGAATTTTTTATATGTGAGATTTATGACATCTCTTTACATATGTATGTATATACATATGATTAACATCACTATAGAATGATAAATGCAACTCAATAACAAATGTTACTTGTTGAGTTATATAACAATTTGTTTTTACTCTTATTTGAATCTGATTTACATGAGAATGACATAATGACAGTATCCCGCAAACCTAACCTTCAACTTGTTTATGTATCTGATATCGAACGTTCGACAGCCTTTTACAAGACACTTTTTAATTCTGAGCCGCTGTTTTCGAGTCCTCGTTATGTGGCATTTGCCGCCGATGGTGAAGCACTATTTGCTATTTGGTCAGGCGGAACAACGCCGGATGCCTCTACCCCACGGTTCTCTGAGATCGGTATTATGTTGCCATCCGGTGAAGAAGTAGATCGTTTATTTGAGGAATGGCGAAAGAAACCCGATATTAAGATTGTGAAGGAACCCCATACTGAGGTCTTTGGTCGTACCTTCCTCGTTGAAGACCCCGATGGTCATATTATTCGGGTATGTCCTTTGGATTAGAGAGATATTTTCTCTTTACGCTTTATGGCGTAGGGCGTAGGGCGTGAGCGGCAATGGGAGTATTTGATTTATTGCATAGTCGTCATCACGATTTCTTAAAATAACGACTAGAGGACTTCGTTTGTGGGGTCCTCTGAGAGGTAGTCACTTAATAGTGATAGCGACATTGTACGATAATGATTGCATCATCTGTTACCTTGTAAATCAGACGATGCTCTCGATTAATACGAATACGTTTAGACCAATAACCCTTTTTTAATTATTCTTTCTGCTTCTACTTCAGCAATTGCCTGATTTAAACGTGCAGCGTTTTTCGGGCTAGCCATTAAGTAGGCTGTTTCTTCGTAGGCTTGAAAATTTTCCAAACTTAGGATGACCGCTGGTTTTCCATTCTGGTGAGTAATCAAAATTGGCTTGTGATCGTCGTTCACCTTATCTAAGGTGCTGGCAAAGTGAGTTTTAAATATTGAATAGCTTATTGTGTCCATTGCTAATCCCTTACTTTATTGTGCTTATAAGTTATAGCTAATTCTCTTACTTTCCATAGTAACCGGCCTCGTAAGAGTTGATGATTCCATCAATTAATGCTTTTTTCTTCTTATTTGAAATCTGACTATTGTTGACTTTTTCTGTATGTACTTTTGGTGAAATAAATATTTCTGACATATTGATTTCTTGAATTAAACTATCACTTTTAAAATAATTAATTTTTTGATCAATTTCATGTGAACTGATATTGTTCATTTTATCCTTAACTCCCTCTCTATAAAATTGTTCAAAGAATGGAGTCATTAACTTAATAGAGTTATTTACATGTGTTTGGAAATTGGGATCAAAATCATTGTTAGAACGATAAACATAATGTCGGGCTTCCCGTTCATAGGGTGGTAGATTTGTTGAACAAGAGGATAAAAATAAAAAAATAGGTAAAAGATATAAAGTGCGCATACAAAATCCTTAGCAATTTTGTTCTAATCGGCAGTTGGATATTCCATTGAGCGAGAGAGCGTACCCTAAAGATGTTTTCATATCAATAATAGATGCTGGCATGCCTTGAGCTGCCTGATTTACAACTAGGTTGCTGGGATACGAACGCCCAAATTGCCTCTTTAGCTTGCTTCTCTGCTGTTCTTATATATAAAAAAGCCTGCTATAATTACAAGTGTAAAATAACGTGTTTCATACAGGGGTTAACATGCCATCAGCACAAATCAGATTAAAGAAAACAGTGAGTGTGACCGTTGCACCCGAACTGTATCAACAAGCAAGACAGGTAGGGCTTAACTTATCGGCAGTATTGACTAGGGCACTAACTTCGGAATTGAAAGCCATTGAATCTGAACGTTGGAAGCGTGAGAATAAAGCAGGAATGGAGGAACTTAATCGTATCACTAACGAACACGGTTTATTGTCAGATAAGTACAAGGTGTTCTGAGATGCAGTATGTTGTTTATCGTAATATTGGCAATTCTGATTACCCATATCTTCTTGACGTACAGAGTGACATTATCGATGTGCTGGATACAAGATTAATGATCCCCCTGTTTCTGAAAGGAAATTTTAAAGGCAACGTTCCTATAAGATTGTGTCCAATATTGACAATTGAGGAAAGTGACTACATTGTGATGACTCATGAAATGGCAAGTATCAGAGTATCTATGATTGGTGATGAGGTTATTGATGTTACATCCCACCGGAAAAAAATTAGAGATGCTCTAGATTTTCTCATTGATGGATTCTGACCAGTCGAAAAAACAACTTAAAATATGGTTAGATGCTCTGACCATGCCAGACTGCTGACAAACCTCGTTGAAAATAACGAGGTTTGTTTTTTTATGATAGTATAAATTGCACTCATCTCTTCACGGTTTTTCTGGATAGTTTCACCCGGTTTTTAACCCTGTAATTCTCCCAATTTCTGCGCAATCTGCTGTTGAAAATATTCCGCACGAGTTAATAAAACGGCTAGTGTTTTCACATCACAATGTTCACTCTTTTCAATCCGCAGGCAGACACGTATTCCTTGCTGATATTGCGTCAGCGCAAAAGCGCCTTTCATACGATGGGCGTGATGCACAACTTTCTCATGACATTGCTGGTTTTCCTGTTGTTGCAATTCTGCAATATCTTCCGACATCCCTTGTTGTATGGCACTGAGTAATTGACGTTCTACCGCCACATCTTGTTGAGCTAATGCTTGAATCTCATCGAATTTTAACGTTGCTTTGTCATTGACTTGCCGGTAGTAACGGGTAATTTCTGCCAGCAATTTGCTTTGCACCAGTGGTTTGGTTAATACACCATTCATTCCGGCTTCCAAACAACGAGCCTGTTCGGTAGAAAACGCGTTCGCAGTGCATCCCAGAATAATAAATGGCGGTAGTTGCCATGATCGTTCATGCTTTCTCAGCACCTGAGCCAGTTCGTAACCGTTCATCACCGGCATCTGGCAATCTGTCAGCACGATATCGAAATAGCCCTTTTCCACCAGATTCATGGCCTGTTCGCCGCTTTCAGCAAGTGCAATACGATGGCCCGATGACGCTAACTGTAATGACAGTACTTGTAAATTGGCAGGTAGATCATCAACTACTAAGATATTCAAAGATTCATTAAGTTCCACCCCAATATTTTCGGCTTTTTCACTTATCGCTTCCTTTTCAATAACACTGCGCGTAAGCGGTAACACCACGGTAACTTGTGCGCCGCCACTGGGCGCACCCGTGATTTTTAAGCTGCCACCCATTAATTCAACTAACTGTACAGAGATAGGTAGTCCCAACCCTGTTCCGGTTTTACCGCCATTATGTTGCGTCACCTGTACATAGGGCAGCAAAACGGCTTCATACATGGTTTCCGGGATGCCGCAACCGGTATCGGCAACCACCAGCGTAATTTCATCTTGGTGACTTTCTGGAATAGGCTGATAGCTAGCGCTGATTTGCACACTGCCCTGTTCGGTAAATTTAATGGCATTGCCCAACAGGTTATTGATGATTTGGGTTACGCGTGTTGCGTCCAGTAGATGATAATGTTCAGGCGGCAAATCAAACTGATAGGTGAAACACAGTTCTTTTTCCTTTGCTCGATGGTTAAACGTTGCCACACAATTTTCCAGAATCGCTTGCAGTGATTCCGGCTTGAGATTCAGCACCATTCGCCCGGATTCTATCTTGGAGAAATCCAGCACATCACCGATGATTCCTTGCAAAGATATTGCTGCCTGCCAGGCGATATGTAATGGCGTGGATGGCTGAGTTTGCTTTTTTACCTCCAGATCAAGAATACCAATAATGGCTTGCAGCGGTGTTCGAATCTCATGGCTCATGTGGGCCAGAAAGTCAGATTTCTCCAGGCTGGCGAGTTCCGCCTTATCACGCTCCTGACGTAGTTCTTGCGCCAGCAATTTACGTTCGGTCACGTCAAACCAACCACCAATGATTCCCTGAACAACGCCTTCGGTATTGCTATAACTTTCGAGCCATAAATAAACGTCTTTGTCCTGTCCCTGAATAACAATGTTGCGATCAGAGAAATGCACCGGCGCCCCTTCCAAGCAGCGTAGAAAGATTAGACTAATCTCTTGCTCATCGACCGGTTTTAAAAAGCATAGAGAAAAAAGACTGCGGCCAATCACCTCAGATCCGACAGCGCCCATTTCATGCCGGAAATAAAGGTTAGCCGCCGTGATGCACATGGTAGGATCGCAGACAAACATTGGCGTAGGCATGTTATTAAAGAGTGTTTCCCAGTACGCCAGCAAATCTTGTAAGTTGCTCTCTGCGGTTTTACGTCGTCTGATTTGATGTGCAAGATAACTGCCCCAAAAGATTGAACTTAACGCAATCACAAGTAACGCCCCTCCCCACAGCTTCACCCAAGGAGAGATTTTATTGTCATCATAAGGCGTGACGTTCGCCATAGATAACCACTTCAACCGCAATACTCGCAGTTCATTTGGAGGCAGTGCGTCAATGCTTTTATTTAATATATCAACCAGTTGAGGATAGGCCGGTATGATGGCGTATTGCTCCGGTTGCAATGAGCCTTTAAAGAACTGAATAGAAATGTTGGTACCGTAGCGGCTTGCTTGTAGGTAATCAGCACTGATCAGGCTATCAAAAGTTGCATCTGCCGCTCCGGCCAGCACCATATCAATACCTTGTGTCACGCTGTCAACTTCGATGATGAAAATCTCTGGATACGGTTTTAATAGTGATAAAAGTGCGTTACCGCGTTGAATCGCCACCCGATGGTGTTTAAGTTGTTCAAACTCATAAGGCGCATTACGCTCATTGCGCGTGATCATCACCCATTCCACGGTACCATAGGGATGACTGAAAGAGAGCCAACGGTTACGTTCGGGCGTGTTGAGCATGGAGGTCATTTGCGCTTCGCCATTTTCCAACAGCTTTTTAATGCCTACTGCGCCATCTGTTGGGATGAAATTAAAGGTGATGCCGCTTTTTTCTCCCAGTAAACGCAAAATGTCCACATCCAGTCCGGTGATCTGGCTGTTTTTATCCAGAAAGGAATAAGGCGGCGCATTGCGATTCAGCGCCACATTGACGACGGGATTTTTTTTAATCCAGGCTTTTTCCTGAGCGGAAAAGATTGCGGCGTCGTTATTGTTGCCCAACGCCAGTCCAGAAATCCAACGTTCGTAAACTTTATTTCTGATGGCATGAGGAATGGATGTCAGAATCAGATTTACCGCTTCAACCATGCCATCGCCATTGTGACCGAGAAAATCATATCGCTCTCCGAGTGAAATATCCCGGCGGTAAGTCAATCCGGTAAATGGGCGAAAAGCCAGCAAATAGGCAATCTGGCTTTGCCCGTCCAGATAGGCATCCATTTCACCATCCACAACGGCCTGTATCCCCTGCTGCTGATTTTTCGCCACCACGATGCGACGGTAATGTTGACGTAATTGCTTAATGACACCCGGATCACTGCCAGGCGCCGCTATAATATTCATTTTGGCAAATGGCATATTCACTTGTTCTTTGCGCATAATCAGAGCGAGTGGTTGTACCAGAATCGGGTAAGTGTCATTTACTCCATTTCCTGATTGTGATGAGGCGGAATTCGATAACAGTTGGATATCTCCACGTTGCAATGCTTTATAAGCTGATTCCCAGTTGCCAAACAGCCGTACTTCCACCGGCCTTTTCAGCACGGTTTCAATCAAGCGCAGATAATCCGCATAGATCCCTTCCAGCTTGCCGTCCCAACGATGGATCACTAATGGAGCGCCGATACAACAGAGAATGCCGACTTTTAATGTTGGAAAGCGTGGAGGAAAAATTCCATGTTCTTTGACAGGAAAAGGCAGAAATTCCTGTGATTCTTGCGTGATATTTGAATAAAACTCCACCGGTAGTCCATTGGCGGGCAACTCTTGCGCATTGCGGTATTCAAACAGGTTGAGACTCCAGCCAGATAGCGGTAACAGCAATACCAATAGGGTAATCCATCGCCGTGTTTTGCGCCGGTGCCTCATGGTTTATAGCCCCAGTCCAATCTGATGCAAATAATTATAAAGCGCTGCTTCACTGTCTAATCCGAGCTTTCTCATCGCGCTGATTTTTTGTGCGCTGATGGTCTGCTTAGTTCGGTACAAACGCGCAGCGATATCATTCACACTCAATCCTTGCCCCAACAATTTAATCACTTCCAATTCTTTACTGGTTAGCGTTTTTACAACCTCTTCGTCCGGTGATTCGAGAAATTGTTCACTTAAATAGGGTTTATCATGTCCGGTTGTACTGTATAACCCTTTGACCAGCTCATGGGATAAGCTGTTCTTATTCAGAATCGCTTTTACTCTGTAATCAATCAATGAAGCAATGATTTTCCGGTCGCTGATCATGGTGATGACCACAATAGGCAGATTTGGATACTGTTCCCGTATCCGGTTAATCATCCTCAGACCGTCGATCTGGTTATGACCCGGCATAATGAAATCCGTAATCAGCATATCCGCTTCTTTTTCCTCCAGTAGAGAGAAAAGCGTGGCGACATCATGGGCTTCCCCCACAATTTGGTAATTCTCCGGCAATGTTGCCAGTATCGTGCGTAGTCCTAATAAAAATACCGGATGATCATCGGCAATAATGACTCGTCTGGGCATGAGTTATTTCTCCAGATTATTTACTTTTTATATTTACTATTTCACGTATCGTTCCTTCAATAAAACCGGCATCTTCTCCCACATGGATGATTAAGGCGATAATGACCAGATTAAATTCGCCTTTGCCATCGGCAATCCGAATTTTTAGTGTCTGCGGTATTTGCGAGACGGAATTTTTAAGCTGTTCGATTTTATGTCGATCTTCCTGATGTACCCAAGCCATCAATTGCGACCAGGAGGCAGGCGCTTTTCCACACCGCATCCAGGCAGAGCCATTATGATGCCAGTATAGATGCCCGTTGGCGCTTAACCGAAAGCAATTAACTTGTTCTTGATCCAGCATGGCTCTCATTAACAGAAGACGCGCTTTACGCTGATGTAATGCATTGATTATATTAGATAAATAACTACAGTATAACAACGCAGGCAAGGTCAACGCTGTGCTGTACCAAGCCGCTATTTGCACATTTTGTTGGAGATTGGTTGACGGGGATGAGAATGGCCCAAGACCAAAAATGGTGGCGCTGACGATCCCCACCGTACACAGGGATAAAAAGCTGCTTAATACCAACAGATTACCGCTTAGTGCTAGCAGCATTGGTAAACTAAAAGAAAACAGCAGTGCGATCCCTTGCCAGTGTATTTTCCCGGTTTCCGGTGGCGGACTGATGAACAAGGCTGTCATGGCAAATAGGGCCGCCAGCCATAAACCGTAGATTTTCCAGTTTTCAACCCTATTTTTCTCATAGGTGATACAGGAGATAACAAACAGCGTAAATGGCAGATAACTCAATACTGAGCCTACGACAATCGGTAATGAAACCGATATGTCGGTAGGATAACCAAAGAGATGAAGTATCCACTTTGCGATAAATCGCTCAATGATGCCGCTTAACGAACAGAGCGCCGTCAGGCTAAGAATCTCTATTGCCCGTTTCGGGGTCCGCATGACACCGTAAAAAAACTGCCAGATCAGCGCGGTTACCACCAGCATCATCACATTGATGATGGAGAAGATCAGCGATACGTTTACCGGTCTTCCATACCACTGGCTGGCGGTCAGTGCAATCAAGGCGCCCGTTATTAACCAGACAGGCCAATACCGTGGCGCCCTGGCGCAAAATATGCCTTGTAACAAGCCTGCCGGAAACCACACTAATGATGACAGACTCCACACATCCCGTACCTGTAGGCTTAACAGTGCCAGCGCGAAATTGACCAAGGTAAAAATAAACCAGAAGATCACTATCTTTTTCATTTTCATCGGGATCTTATTCCGTAACACTGATGTTACATTGGTAAGATAATAATAGCAGAGATAAGCGTTTACTACCTTTAGTTGATAATATTGGATAGTGATAGTTTCTTTTTGTCCGATCGTAACTGTATCTGACCTTCGGCAACATCCATCCAGATATTTTGATTTACCGTCGCATCACCGAGCAACAATTGATCTGATAACAGCGGCAGGACGAACTGAGTTAACAAGTTATCAATTTCACGGGCGCCGCTTTCCGCAATTCGGCACTCTTCAGCGATAAAAGCCACCAGCGCGTCGCTATAGCGCAATTCACTCTGGGTTGATTGACGATAACGCACGACAATTTTATTCAGTTTATGGCGCACAATGGCATGCAGAACTTCGCCATGTACCGGCAGATAAGGGATAACCTGTAAACGACCTAAAAATGCCGGCGTAAAAATACGTTGCAGTTCTGGCCGGATAATCTCCTGAATATCTTCCAGAGTGGCCGGGCGATTTTCCCCCTGCTCTTTTACTCCGTGCGTTGCTGCACGCATCACCAAATCTGATGCCGCATTGGTAGTCAAGATAATAAGCGTATTGCGAAAGTTAATCTGTTGCCCCTCGGCATCTTCCATCATGCCTTTATCGAATACTTGAAAGAACAACTCCAGCACATCGGGGTGAGCTTTCTCCACTTCATCAAGTAGCACTACGCTGTAAGGTTGACGTCGGACCGCTTCCGTCAATACACCGCCTTGTCCATAACCGACGTAGCCCGGAGGAGAACCTTTCAAACCGGAAACTGAATGAGCTTCCTGATATTCCGACATGTTAATCGTGATCAGATGATGCTCACCGCCATACAATTCATGGGCCAGCGCTAAGGCGGTCTCAGTTTTCCCCACACCGGAAGGACCTGCGAGCATAAATACTCCGGTAGGTTTCACCGGATCGGCCAGTTGTGCTTTAGCGATCCGAATTTGACGCGCTATCTGGCTGAGCGCATGATCTTGCCCCATGACCCGTTGACCGAGGCGGGTTTCTAACTGACGCAACACATCACGCTCATTTTCTACCATCCGGCCAAGGGGAATTCCTGTCCAGCCGGCAACAATGTCTGCGACACAGGCGGCATCAACACAGTCAAAGACATAAGCGTGCTGATGGTGGCGTTGATGCAGTTCTGCCCGTAGCACAGGCAACCGTTCGTCATGTTCTTCACAAGCGAGGATGTCATTGACCAACTGACGTTGAGCGTGATATTCCGGCAAAATTTCTGCTAGTGATGCTTGTAATTCAGTCTGACGTTGCGCCAATTTCTGTAACTTGGTTTCATGACCGCCTTCACGTAACAATGCTTCCTGCTCGGTAGCGATGTTTGTCAGCATGGCACGTAGATCTTCAATCGGCGCCGGTTCATCAGTCTGTGAAACTGCAACGCGGGCACAGGCGCTATCTAACAGGCTAACCGATTTATCCGGTAACTGACGTCCAGTGATATAACGGTTGGCTAATGTAACGGCTTCTGTGACCGCCTCTGCAAGTACTTTGACGCCATGATGTTTTTCCATTGCCGGCGTCATGGCGCGTAACATGGCGATTGCCAGCTCTAACGAAGGCTCTTCGACTTTGATCACTTGGAAACGACGTGCTAACGCCGCGTCTTTTTCAAAGTACTTTTTATATTCAGACCAAGTGGTTGCCGCAATTGCCCGTAATTCACCCCGTGCCAACGCGGGTTTCAACAGATTAGCCGCATCGTTTTGCCCGGCTTGGCCGCCTGCGCCGATCAGCGTGTGTGCTTCATCGATAAACAGAATCACCGGCGTGGGATACTTTTTCACCTCATCCAATAATTTTTGCAAACGGCTTTCAAACTCGCCTTTTACGCTAGCGCCCGCTTGTAGCAGCCCCAGATCCAGAGTAAATAATTCAGCTTGCGCCAAAACTTTCGGTACACGCCCCTCAACGATTCGTTGGGCAAGCCCTTCAATCAGCGCAGTTTTGCCGACGCCCGCTTCACCGGTTAACAACGGGTTGTTTTGGCGACGACGTAACAGCACATCAATTAATTGACGGATCTCCCGCTCACGTCCTAAAACCGGGTCTAGTTTGTTATCGCGAGCGGCCTGTGTCAGGTGATGCGTGTATTGTGCCAGTGCGGATTGAGTATTATCCCCGACGGGCGTCGTAATTTGTTGTGGTTCCGTATGTGCCTGCGTACGCAACCACTGTTCTATCCCTTCTCTGTTACCCTGTAACGCCTGCTGTAGTTCTGAGGTAAGCGAATGGTGCAGTGACGGATTCACGATCAGTGTCACAATCAGCGCCTGAGCGGTAATCTGTGATGCTCCCCAGTGAGTACTGGCATACATCCAGGTCTGTTCCATCCATTCAGTGAGGTTGGTAGCCAGTACCGGCGGACGATGATTACCACTACGTAATAGCGTCAGTGACCGTTGGCAGGCATTGAGCAACGTCATGGCATCAATACCACCGTGGCGACACACTTGTTCCATCGTCGGAAGCTGTTTTTCAAACAAAGCCAATAATAGATGTTCAATCTCCACTTCATGATGGGTGCGCCGTACCGCCAGATTCGCGGCTTCATCAAGGCACTGACGCGCTTCTGCCGTTAATTTACTGACGATCTGTTTAAGATAATTACTCACTTTTAGGTTTCCTTAATTCGTTCCAATGGGTGGTGATCTGTGATGGCAAAGTAGAGAGAGTTCCTTTTGCCACTGTTGGCTCACTTAGATTTAACAACTGGCTATCCAGTCGGCTGCGTTGTTCCAATAACGCCGTTTGTTGTTGCTGATGTTGCTGCCACTGTTGATACAGTGTTGAAGCAGCTTTGCTTCCGCTGATTTGATAGCGCACAGTAATGTTATTGATACCCAATGCGCTTAATTCATCGCGCCGCTGTGGAAACGCTTGTGCTGCCAGTGTCAGTTCACCGCGGGAAAAAGCGTGCATAAATTGCAACAAACCATCGGGGCCTACGTAACTTTTGCTTAATGTAAAGCGGGGAAAATAGACATCAACTTGTACTTTACCGCATGTGCCGGGGCTCCAATGCAGCGTCAGGCTGTCATTGAAATTCATACTTTTAAGCTGCTGTACGCCATCATCACAACTCAACGTCACTGAACTGCCTACTGGCAATACTTTTGCCCCTTGGTTAGCAGTCGCCGGCTGACTGACAATCGTGACTTCCGCCGATGGCTTCTGTTCTTGCTTCGGTTCCTGTTGTGCCGTCGCCAGTTGTTGCTCGCTTTCCAGTAAGGCGAGTTTCTCTTGCAGGCGACGACGAATATCCGATGTTGCTGAAAGTAGGTCATTCGGTTGGATTAGGTTATTAATATAGAAAATGAAATCATCGTTAAACGGAAAGAGCACATCTTCCATTTCCTGACGCTTAATCCCTTCGGGACGAATATCCAGCGCATACTCTGCGGTATCCCGTACAAATGCGTTGCTGTATTCATACAAACGCGCATTCAATTCCCGGCCATCAAACAGTTCCTGTCTGCTTAATTTCTCCATTGGCCAAATCACTTTACTTTCCCACTGGGTTTGCAAACGACTGGCGGCACTTAAGAAGGCGTAACGCAGTACCAGATGAGCATCACCCTGATAGAGTCGCCATAGGGTTTCATTTACCCCGGCATTCTGTTTGCTTTCAGCCTCATGGCGCCACAAGGTGAAGCGGCTGAACAATGCACGCAGGCCGCTATCGTCCAGTTCCCCTTTCCCATTGTTTAACGCATTTTTAACCAACACTTCGGTTTCCATATTACTGAGCAACTCGCGTTGGCTATTTAACTGTACTGCTTGTCGGTAGACGCGATAGCGTGTCAATACGTTGTCATCCAGCCGTACAGAGATCTGCGGTGAAATACCAAACCACGACATGATGCGCTGGCGTAAAGAGAGGTTTCCTAGCGAGACCCGTTGCATCACGTTACTTTTTTGCACGTAACCATGCAGTTGCCATAAACGATGTTGCGTCTGTAACCAAGGTTGTTGCTCCGTCGACTCTACCGTGGATAAATCACGTTCTAACTGTGTCAGAAAGGTGATATAGGGACTATTATATTGACCCGTTGCTAATATCAGCGTTTGCCAGTTTTTCTTGCCTCGTACTAACGTTTCTGCTTGAGGCATAGCCTGAGCGAATGCTAACCACTCTGATTGGCGCTGGTTTTGATACTGTTGATAAAACGAGCGCTGTAAAGGAGCAAAAAATTCCGGTCGGTTAAGAGCTTGTGCCAGTTCACCCAAGGTTGCCTGAATATCTTGCTCACCGGCTTGGGTATAAACACCACGGATACGAGCGTTAATTGTGGCGGCATCCTCGCTGGTCAATGGCCAGAAATCAGCCAGCGTCAGTGAATGGGTTCCTGCCGGTTGTTCGTCGGCTAACAGCCACTGCCAATTACCGTCATCTGCCAGTAGTGCCTGTAATGTGTCCTGCCATTGATCAAATTCTTGCTGTGCGTTGTCTTGGCGATATTGCGCCAGACGGAGTGCCACGCGCTGCTCTGCGGATAACGGATCGTTTTCACCGCTTAACAGAGAGGCTGAATAAGCAGGCATGTGCTGTAAAGTTTCCAGCGTAGCGCCATGCGCCATTGCCTGTTCGATGTTAATAAAACGTGCCCAATGTAAAGCAAACAGTCTTTTTTGTGGTGCTTCCGCGTTACGGAAACGTGCTAGCAAGTGTGTTGCTACCGATGCCGGGTTGAAGGCGTTAACAGGCGCTTGTTGCTGGTATTGCCGCGCCATCCGTTGTTCCATCGTATGGGTGACCGGATAGAAAAGCAGAGATGGCAAGGTTTCCTGCAACCAGTACTCAACTTTTTGATAGCGCAAGTAACTCCGCTCAAGCGGGTCTGCCTCATGAATGCTTTCAAGCTGCGTAACACCACGCCAGGTAGTCATCAAGGCATTGCCTGCGCCGTATACCAGCATCAAACCGAGTAAGCTAACCAATACGCGTTTGGTCAATGTCCGCCAGCCTGCCAGCAATACGCTATCGCTACTTTTATCTAGGCTAACTTGGTCTGGCAGATATTCTCCCAATAAACGGTGGCTGAAAACGCCCGTGGTTTGATGTTCCGCGGTAAAAAACATGCCACGCAACAGTCCATGCTCCAGATAATGGTCTTGGTCGAACAAGGCGTTCAGGTAGCAACCTAGCGCTGGTTGCAGTTGAGCGACGGTTTCTGGTAACGCTAAGACTGCCGCGTTGGGTTGCTGACGTTGCTGATTGAGCAACTTAAGACGCATCATTTTCAATGTGTTAACAATGATGCTCATACTCTTATCCAGCACGTCGGTGACGTTACCCACTGCGTGATGCTCAATAAAATCGCCTAGCAATTCAGCACGTTGTTCTACTGACAGTTGGGCGCGCCAATGGTCAAACCCCGGCAATGTTTCACTGTGGGTAAGGATCAACCAGATTGGCAAGCGACGTTCCAGACGTATCTGTAATGGCTCCAACTGCGCTCGTACCTGACGTGCGGCGATATAGAGCGCTCTATTGTCGTTGTTTAGCAACTGTTCCACTGACAAGCAAACGAGTACACCAGCCGGTTTACGTCCCTGCGCTATCCAGCGTATCAGACGTAACCAAGCTTGCCGGTACAGGGATTGACCTTCGGTATAACGGCCGGAAACGACCATGTACATTGCCTGACGGAAGAACCACCAGCGACAGGTAAAGGTGTTTTCTGTCAGCGATGGCAGATTTTTCCCCGTCATGGGCGCTACATTGCAGCGTGTTAACAGCTTCTGTTTACCATTGCCCCGTTCTCCTACCACCAGAAACCACGGTGGAACAGGACCGTTACGGTGTAACAGTGAACGGAATCGACGCCAACTTTGTAAATGTCCTCCCTGCCACCAGTGCTGGTATAGTAAATATTCCAGACGGTTATCTCCTTTCCGCCAGAATTTATTTATCCAGCGCAGTTTATTCATTATTTGCGGTATGAATGCAATTGCCCCACGTAGCAGTAATAACAACAGAAATAGGCAAAGAAATAGTAACAGGCCACCTATTGTCGGCCACGAAAATACCACAGCAATAGTTAAACTGAGTAATAACAGGATAACCATCACGCTAAGCCAGCCAATGGCATAAAATAATTTTTTCATGTTTAATTTCCGAGTTTACCGGCCAATACTTAATAAATAGATGGTAATAAAAATATAAATTAATGTAAGAGATGACATTAATAATATTAATTTTCTGCGCCACTTATTATTGGAGTGCTTATTTTCTAATTTATTATCGCATCTATTCATTAATCGGTGATTTTCTAAAGCGAGATAACCACGCAAAGTATCAGGAAGATTATCTAATTCCTGCTGGGTAATATTGTGTAATTCCAGATTATCACGTTTGCCATAACGACCATAAAATCCAGCAAGCAGACAAAAAACATAGACCAATCGAACCTGATAATTATCCGGCACTAACGCGGCAAGGCGATCAAAAAACGTATTTCCGCCCAGTTCGGCATCATAAAGCTCTGCCTGTAACGATGATTGGCGCCAAATACTCAATTCTTTCTGACCTGCGCACAAAATGGCTTCGTCTGCCCAAACTACCACGGCGAAATTTGCCTCTTCGATATCTTGCTCCCCGTAACCTTGCAAACGCGCCCTATTCTGCGCTTGAGTCAACTCAGATAATAAGGTTTGTCGCAGTGTTTCCGCTTGATTCACCTGCTGCTGGATCATGCGTAATACGCAGGTGAATACCGGAATATAACAATCCAACAACTGCATCATGATGCTCTCACTATAACGATTTCTATTTGTAAATCGTCTGGCGCATCTGCCCAGTGCACCGCCACACGTTCACTATCTTCTACCTGCCGCCATAACGCACCACGGTTTTCTACCCGGAAATAGCGGGTATTTGTCCGGTTAGGTAAACCATGTGGCGCAATTTCCTGGTAGTACAGACGCACACCGGGCAAAGCACGGTTAATAATGTTGTCGATCTGTTCCGCCGCTGCCAGTTTAATCAGGCGATCGTCAGGAATTTCACGCTCACGCTGGCTAAAGCTGTCAGAACGCAGCACCAAATAGAGCCGTTGTTGTTCATTGATGCTGGTTCTATTGAAGGCGGCATGATAATAACCGTAGCTTTCTTGTTGCAGAGGGATCACGGTGTTTGGTTCCAGCACCAGTGCATTAAGCAAATCGGCAATTGTTCGTTCACAACTATCAAGAGTTAGCGCCAGATCCAGATGCTGATATTTTTCCAGTACTGTTTCCTGCCCGTTCCACTCGCCTAAAAAGGAGCAACGGTCGGTAAAACAGGCAAGTTCGCTGATCAGTTGGCGCAATAACCCAAAAATCTGTAAGGGATGAACATCTCTCGCTTCCTGAAAATGGCGCAATTGCACGACATAACGCGCCAGAGTCCGTAGTGTCAGCAATAATGTGCTTTTTTCTTGGGTATAAATTTCCCCTTCCAACGTTTGCGGGCGTTTCAACTCTTCCAATTGATGGACTCGCCCGGTTAACTCCTGACACAGTTGATCAATGCGCTGGCCCAGTTGCGGCACAGCATAGAGCGTTAAACATGGCGGTAGATAACGGTTATCCAGCACAATACCGTCACTGGTGCAATGCAGTTGGCCCACCGGTAATAATGTATAACCCGTTGCCTGAGCAATCTCATCGTGCAAGAAGAAACGTAAGTTATAGGTCAGTTGTTGCACTTCCGCTTCCGGGCCCTCGCCAAAGGCATCCCTCATACGCTGTTCTTGCGGCCATGTTACCCAACGGCTGGTGATATTACCGACACTGTTGGCGTCCGTGATACCGGTGACGTTACTCTGATTGTGACTGAACATACGCAAGCCAACATAGATGCGCTGCGGTTTGTCACGCACTAACCAGCAATCCCGTAATGATCGGGCACTGAGCACGCCATTGACATCACAATCCACGTAGCAACCATCGGGAAAAATGAACGCGGCGTGATGAACACTTAGCACTTCATCACTTAGTGCGGCCAGATTGAATGCGAGTTTCACCACACCAAAAGCATAAGGCTGAGTCAGTAACTGATAGCGCCCTTGCCAGTATTGTTGTTGCAATTCATGAGCCTGAAAGTGTTGCGGCTGTAAATACAAGCCTGAATACCAATACATCGGTTTATGTTCAAACATGGGTTACTTCCTCAACACATTTTCGTCACTGCCGGATTCTGCCGTTTGTCCGGGGAAAACTACCTCATCTCCCGTGTTACCTGCTGAGAAATCACTGCGGGTAATGGCGTAACGTCCTAGCGTCAGATTAATGCGCACGGGAACAAATTCAGCGCTCCAGGAACTATTCCACCAACCGTGTTGCTCAAGGCGCAGCGGCAGTGATAATACTCGCGTATGAGTACTATCCGGCGCTGGGTAGTAACCGGCGATTAATGCGATATAACGCGCCTGTTCCGCTCTATCGATATGTAAAGATACGGATTGTCCCGGTATCATCACGTAATTATCCAACTGTAATATTTGCTCTGTCGCACCAGTGCCGGCAAATAAATTGCGTAATAACACCGGATTAGCCAGTAATTTATCTAATTGTTCACGTTTCTCCGCTTGAGCAATTAATATTGTGCAACTGTTCGGCGTATTATTAAAAACATTCAGTTGCGGAACCGAGGTTATTTTTAACCGAATGGCATTGCTGGCATAAACCGGTTTGGCTTGTTCAATTGCCTGCAAGCGTTTTTCATCGTTGGAGATAGAATGACTGCAACCACTTATTAAAATAATTGCTGTCAATATTAAAAAATGGCGTTTAATGACGCTATAAAAATTTATGTTATTCATTTGGCTCTCTGTTTATTTATGGTCCTTTCATCACGCGCATAATTTCCTGTAGCGCGGAAGAGTTTTCTGACATCATTTCTTCCAGCCATTCGGCCATACCCATATTTGCCCAACGCGCTGCACGTTCAATTAAATAGGGCACCGGACTGGTAGGTTCATTTTGACGAAAGTAATTGGCGATATTGATCATTTGTCCTATGGCGATAGTGCGCATTTCATGGTGCGCCCGATCTTCTGTTAAAAAAGTCGTATTCATGCCGTTTGGCGCATCTCCCCCTGCCGCTACTGCTTCATTGCTATTGCTGGATTCCTGGCTTGAGCCTGGCGCCGCCATTTCACGAAATCGTTCGATTAAGGCCACCAGATCTTGCAATCGCTGAGTACTGGCGCTCATGCTGTTACCAGCGTCTGGCAACAGGCTCGCCATGATCTGTTGCAGTTCCGCCAACGTCTTACTGACCTGTCCAGTTTGCACCAGCAGTTGGTTAAATTGTTCGACTGGCGTAGTGCGAATACTGCCGTCACATTCAGCAATACCGAAATAACCATCACTGATCAAGGCGCTGCGTAATTCACTATTAACAGCAACCCGTTGTTCAAAATATTGCACTCGTTGCCAGACGCCCAGACTCAATTTGCTATCATCGGTCAATGTCAGATTGTCCAATTGTTTCACCAATTGTTTATCCAACCAGCTCAATCGTCCAAGACGGGCATCTGCACTGTTTGCCTCTGTATCATCCAGCGGCGGATAAAGTACCGGCCAAAAAGTTTCCAGTAGACGAGAAAGTAATGTGATACCGCCACTAATACCTTCCAGACCATACAGTTCCCCTTGTGCCTGGGTTAACCAGCAGGCTATCTGCAAGTCTTTACTCTGTTTTTCCAGTACTTCCTGGCACAACGCTGAAACCTTCATCCAATCAGCCTGACGGGTTTCATAACCCCATGCATCGTCCTGGAGAAAATCGTCGTCAGTTTCCCGCGCGGCGTTTATTTGCTCAAAAATAGGTTCGTATTCGATATCGCATCCCGCTGGTTTGTCAGCCGTAATGGGCTGTAAAAAACGCGCGATATCTGTCTGGGCTAAGTTCACGGTGACGACTTCCATTTCAAGCAATAATCACTAATGGATAACCGGTAGTAATTGTGCCGCCATGTGCGCACAGATCGCCGAGTCTGGCCGCAGGCCGTCCGCCAATCAATACCGTTGGACTGCCCATGACCACTGTATCCGGCGGCCCGACGCACACCAACATTGAACCCATTGTCGCCGCCGGCAATCCACCAATCAGCACTGTCGGTACACCTGGCGGCATAATCGGTCCGCCTACATGTGGCGCCGGCGGTATCGCAGGCGATACCATTGGACAAATATGCATATCACCCACACGGGCGGCTGGCATTGGCATCATTGCTCTCCTGATAATGTGGCTTCATGGTACAGATAGTTTTTGCGTCCCTGATCTTGTGACGGGGATAATTGCCTCAGTTGTCCGTGCGCTAGTTGAAAAAATTGCTCAACGTACCGCGTTTGTTGTTCCGGCTGTTCACTATAAAGGTGCAATATCAGGCACAACGTATCGGCTAATACCGTCGGTGACTGCCACGGTTGTGGATAGACCGCTTCCAGATCCGGCGTGGTCATGCTGCCTTCACTCCAAAAGACGGAAAGCACCAGACATGAGATTGGGTTATCGAACCCGACTGTTTGCGCCTGTTCGAACAGTTCATGACGCAAAGGATCGCCGCCATCAACCCGCCAGCGCCGCACCTGTTGCAATAACGACCGTTGTCCTTGCATCAGATCGCGTTCGTAAACGCAGGAGATAAATGTCAGTACCAGCTCAAGGGCTTGAGTGTAAGGCAACATAAAAATGGTGTAGTACACCGCGTCTTGCCACAACATTTCCTTATTGAGCGCCGATAGATTCTGTTCATGTGCCGCGTGTTGTTGTAGTGCCAATTCCGCCTGTGGCGAAAACTGGCAGTGTCGTAATTTAACCATGACTGCAAACTCTTATTGTTCGTTGATCCTGCTATTAACCAATCTTGGTCAAAGTTCCTTTCACCATAGCAATACCGGTCGCATCCACCTGAACAATGCCGCCTTTTAATTGTGCCATTGCACTGCCTTCTACTTTTACTGTGGTGCCGGTTAGCTCCGCCATGCCGCCGCTCTTCAACGCCAGTTTTCCCGATCCTTCTACTGTGACGGACGGCGCTTTGATGGTAATCCCGGACGGGGTAATCGATAATTTGCTGGCGCCGACTTTCAGTTCAATGCCCTGATTTGCCGTAATTGTGCATTGTTGACCTACATTGATTTTGGCGTTACCTCTGGATACCTCCAGCTCATAACTGCCGGCGCTGACGGTAGTGGTGAAATTGCCGCGATCCAAGGTCTGTTTCTTGTCGCCTTTTTTCACCTCAGTTAAGGCATTGCCTTCGCTCAGAATTAACGTGTCATTGCCCTTTTTAATTTGGGTATCGCGCTTTTCTTGGATTTCCCATAACACGTTGCGATCGATTTGCGCCGAAAAATCATTTTTCACTTTCAGGCGCATATCTTTTTGTGAGTGAAGCAAAATAAACTCTTCACCTTTCCTATCTTCGAAACATAATTGATGTCCTTGCTCCACTGTGCCTTTTGCACTGCTGCGCGTAGCGATACCACTTTGGGTTTTTTGTCCCGGTAGCGCGAATGGCGGCATTTTTACCCCGTTATAAACCGTTCCGGTTACTAGCGGGCTATCGGGGTCGCCATCAATAAAACTCACCAATACTTCGCTGCCCACACGTGGTACAAATTGTGCGCCAAACTTTGCGCCATTCCAGAACTGGCTGACACGTATCCAGCAGGAGCTGTCATCATCTTTTTTATGTTCTTTATCCCAGTGAAACTGGATTTTGATGCGCCCTTGTTGATCAGTGTGGATCTCTTCTGACTTCGGCCCCACCACCAGCGCGGACAATACGCCGGAAATGTAGGGGCGCGTAACAGAAGAACGCGGGCGAAACGCTTTATTCGCCGGGAATAAGGTCACTTGAGACGAAAACAGTAATTCGCCTTCCTCCAGGTTGTTCTCCGCTTTTAATCGCTGGTGGCCCACGGCATAACGGCCATCGGCACTGGTGTGACCTTTCAGGGTGAACTGATGCCCCACTTGTAAACCGGGATAACTGTTAGCGGCACGTGCATAATAAGACTGTGATTCCCATTGTTCCATGCACAGTGTTGCCTGTGCTTCCAGTTGATTACGCTCCTCCTGACGTCGATCATCATAGATAGAAAGCTTGGGATTGGTGGAATAGCCGCTGTTCGCTTTGGCGCTGGCACTGATTGCCACAGCACTTTTAACGTTATAACCATTCATTTCCGCGGTACCTGGAATCATTGTGCGATGAATCTGCCAGGCGCGTAGTCCATAGCCCTGTTGATCACCTATCTTCGATTGATATGGCAATACCGCTAAGGACGCGTTAATAAACGTCGAAGGGTGATCCGCCAATACCAGTACATGACGTCCCTCTTCATGGCGAAAGAAATAGAAAATCCCCGCTTGTTCCAGCTGACGTGTCACAAAGTCAAAATCTGATTCCTTGTATTGCATACAATATTCAAGCTTTGGATAACGGCTTTTTAACGCCAGTTCAACGTCGTTAAACCCACGTTTACGGAAGATATCACATACCATATCCGGCACACTGATGCGCTGATAGACGCGCAAATTATGGGTTAATGTCAGCATTTTTAGCCAGGGTTCAATACGTGCCTGATAACAAAACTGGCCGTCGCTAAAACCTTGTTGCTGCAATTCGGTCAATATGCCATGCACAATGCGATGATTCGGCGCTTCACCAAGACGGAATGCCAAAGGCTTGCCGATATGAGACTCCAGCTTATCCCAGTCTGCGTTGGAATAGAGCTGAGCAGAAAATGAATAAGGCCGCGACAGGCGCTCTTCACCCTCTATTTTGTTCAATGCCACAATATCTGACAGGCTACCGATAACCTGTAAAAAACGATTCTTTTGCCCTAACAGCATCTTTTTATTACCTGCGTTTTTTGTTTAACTTGCGTAAGGACCGGTACATTCAGCCAAATAGATACGCTGAATATTGTTCTCGCCGGTATTGCCCAAACAACCATCCCACCCCAATTGGCGGCTGCCATTTAGTACATTGCCTTGCCCACTATGCTGTACCAATAATTCCAGTGAAAAGGAGAGCATCGGTCCGGCAAATTGCCACACCCATTGTGTCAGTCTGCGATATTGTTCATTTCCCGGCATAAAGGCGGTGCGCTGCCGAGCGGCAAACGGTCCTAATTGAACATGAAATCCTGATTGAATATCCCAATAAACATGTCCCAACATCGGGTTATCGCCTAACAAACTACGACCTAAACAGCAACGATGAGCCTGTTCAGAATATTGCCAGCGCCCTTTAAAAGGCTGGATGTTGACCTCCATACCAAATTCTCGTTGCAACAGGTGTTGCAAATTCACCATTGAGCGGACCGGTGTTGCCAGCAATCCGACACAGGCGGGATGAGAGCGTTGTGTGGTGTCCGCCATCAACTGGCCGGCAACCGCTGGAATAACCGCCGGTAAAGCCCGATGGGTTTGTAACTCGGCATTGACATATAACCGGTATTTCTGCCATGCCTGAAAACGCAGGCTAAGCAAACGATGAGTAAAGATATCAATAAATGCCTGAGCTGATTCGTCGCCATAGCGGTAACGTCTGTCAATCAGCCATTCGGTATAGCGCAACGGTAATGCGCCAAGGGTTCCTAATAGGCCAAAGTGATGTACCGCCATGCGATATTGCTCGTACCCCTCTTGCGGTGGCAATAGAGACTCGATTTCCCTTTCCGGCGCATCCAATGTGAGTACAGAGCTAAATTGCACCACATCATCAGGGGCGATTGTTGTTTCTTCTCGTTGGCGACAACGTTTAAGCAGACGACGTACATTTTGATAAAAACGGCCGCCAGCTAAACGTATCTTATTTTCTAAAGCCATGTCAGTCTCCCACTGCGACGCGGCCAACGACGGGTACTGTTATTAACCGTCTCTAGCTGCGTTACGGTCTGCGTGAAGCTGTTAATCGGCGCGTACATGGCGATAAAACGTTCTAACAGGCTGCAAAACAGATAAAAATCCACAAATTCCCCCGCTTGTGCTTGAAATGTCAATGTCACTTCCAGCCCACGCGCTAGAGAATAGGGATCGGCGGAATTCAAGCGTGCACTCACCGGCGCGATAGCAACCTGCTGTAATTGTGCAATCAACCGCGATATGGCCGGATCACCAAGCAAATTGTAGAGTTCTAGCGTCTCTTTTAAGCACTGAACACCCTGCGGACCACTCAGTAGCATTTGGTTCAAATTGAGTTGCGATACCAACCGCCAGTTCAAGGCGCTATTGGGTTGTGGACGCACCGGCAAACGAGGACGGATCAGGCCCAGAATTTTTACGCCCGGAAGTGCGCTTTCTGATTCGAAATCCCCATCAGGATGACCGTTGTTCAACTGCCGCGGTATATCACGGTTAGTACAGGTCAGGCTCAGGATCACTACATCGGTTTCCGGTTTCAGATGTTCGCCGCCGCTATCAGAAAAACCGATGAACATATTCATCCCCAGATCGTTATGTCTCATTGAAGGGCGCGGCGTTGCCTGCCAAAATAACGGGAACTGTTCATCAGACTGCGTATGTTCAATACCAAATAATGACGGTACTGGTTTGGAACTTAATTGTTCCTGCTGACGGCTGACAATCTCGACCTGATCGATGGTATAGATTTCCATACTTTGTGGACGACGAGCATCCGGTTGAACCAGATATTCGTGTTCTGTTTCCAGTGGAATAATCGGTTCCGCCTGATGAGGAAACAGGTTGATTATCGGCACGCAATTCAGTCGGAAAGTTTCGTTGCTGACTTTATCGCTCATACGTTCAATCCGACGCGATGCGACACAATCTTTAAGCCGAAAACGGTATTGCAGCTCACCTAATGAACTGGTAATCACACCGGCATCCGGTAGCGGAATATCCAGGAATAAGAATTTTTCCGGGAAACTGAAATAATCACGAAACAGGTGATGAACCGGGTTTATCAATGAATCATCGGCGCATAAGTTATCTTGCGGATCGAAGCCCACCACCTGAACATCTCGGCTATTCAGGTTGAATGTACGCTCACCTAACCGACATTCCAGCTGCTTAACTTGCGCCGACAACAATTCATACAAACAATGGGTTAACACCGGTGCGCCATGTAAGTACAACCGGATATGTTGCGCCTGAAAGCTGGCGCCCGGCCACAGGGTAAAATTTAGCGTTAAGATAAAGTCCCGATCGTAAGGGTCTGGTATCAATGCTGCGTGAGTTAAATCCAATGGCAACATCTCGAGCGGGTATACCGTGCGGAAACGACAGGTCACATCACCTACCGGTTGAGAAATCAACGGGGTATGCCGCGCCACCGTCATCATTCCGGTCACGCCGGATGCTAATGGGTCTTGTTGGAACTGCACCAACGATACCGAGGGTACTTGACGTAGAAATTGTGGCGCCAGTACTTCCAACATAGCATTACTCAGCTCCGGCATATCTTCATCAATCCGCTGGTGGATTTTTGCCGTCAGAAACGCAAAAGATTCCACCAGACGTTCTACATGCGGATCTTCCGAAACACCTTCCGCGAACCCAAGACGTTTAGCAATTTTGGGAAAACGCTGAGAGAAAGCAGCGCCATATTGTCTTAAATAACTTAATTCCCGGTTGTAATAAGTCAGTATTTTTTGTGGTAATAACATCATGTTGTTATTTATCCCATGAAATTGAATAGGTATACGCGGTACTGTTCCATGAGATAGAAAACACCACTTGTTCGTTGAAGAAAATTCCACTCACCCAGAAAGTTATATTTTCTGGCGTATTTTTTTGTAATGTAATAACGACATTTTTTAAACGCGGTTCGAACCAGGAAATAGCCTGGTAAATATTATTGCTAAGTGCATCAATCCGTTCATCATCGGAAATATCCACATTAATGACATCGGAAACGCCATAATTTAAAACTGATTTCGGTAACTCACTAAACAAAGGGGAAATTTCAGAAATCGGTCTTGATGAAAATAACATATTCAAATCAGAAATTAGGCTTTGTACAACTTCCTGACGCGACCAGACCAGTGCGACACCCCGTTTTTCATCTTGTGGATAATCATCTTTCAGGCGATGGAGAAATGAAGGTTGAATCATCATATTTTTCCGGCTAGAAACTGCCGACCAAAGGTCGGCAGTAAACGGTAATTGTTACTGTTTTTTGTTCTCGATAAGATCCCAACCTTCCGGCCCCACCTTATCTCCTTTAGTTCCATCTTCTTTGAGTGGCGTAAATGTCCACTTAATTTTGGAATAGGCGATAGAAATCTGTTCTTGTGGGAATTCACCACCACGTGAACACGTTTCATGAACGTCAGAGATAATACATTCGTCCATTTCTACTTCCGCATAAGGATGCATTTCGCCTTTGAAAATCGTGCAAATTTCCAATTTCACTTTCTTAATCGCGGTACCTTGCGCCACAGCGGACAGCAAACCAATTGAACTGGAATCCATCACTTTCACACAGTCAATGGTACGGAAATCCGCGGCGCCAACGGTAATTTTACGTTTACCGCTGTCTGCGATACGCGCATGGTTGAACGCGCCAAAATTGACATGACTCAGCTCAATCCACTGTTTATGTTTGCTGTCGGTACTTTCACCTTTAATACCATCGATTTGTAAAAAGATTGAAGAACTCATAATTAACTACTCCAGTTAGTTGTAATAAATAGGATAAATATTAATAAATAGAAAAATTAGGCAGCCGATGACGGTGGTAAATCAGCAACCAACCGTAAAGACATACTTAATCCTTCTAATTGGAAATGCGGTCTTAAATAAGCCACAGCCCGATATGTTCCCGGTGAGCCGGGGACTTCAACGACATCAACTCTTGCCTCACGTAATGGGTGACTCGCTTTAATTTCCGCGCCAACGGTATCAGAGCCGACAATATATTGGTTGATCCAATTTTGCAGATAAGACTGACATTCCTCACGGGACATAAAACTACCCACTTTGTCACGCACAATCATTTTCAGATAATGTGCAAAACGAGAAGTTGTCATAATGTATTGCAATTGGGTTGATAATTTTGCGTTAGCGTTTGCCAGGTCAGAGTTATATTTCCTTGGTTTATTCGGTGACTGTACCGAGAAAAATGCGGCGTAGTCAGTTCCTTTATAATAAACCAGAGGAATGAACCCTAATTCTGCTAACTCTTTTTCACGGCGATCAGAAATAGCCACTTCAGTCGGGCATTGCAGCACATTTTCACCGGACACAGAGACATAATGATACGCAGGCAATGCTTCGACCAATCCGCCCCCTTCCACACCACGGATCGCCGCACACCAACCATACTGTTCAAATGCCGCCACCATACGACCTGCCAGTGCATAGGCGGCGTTAATCCACAGATAACTGCCGCTATCCCCTTCCTTCACCTGCTCTTCGAAGCAGAATTGCTCAACCGGGATGGTTTTTGCCCCATAAGGCAAACGACCAATCACTCGTGGTAAAGTCAAGCCGACATAACGGGAGTCATCAGATTCCCGGAAGCGTTTCCAACGCAGATAATCGGATGTTGCAAGCAGTTTGGATAAATCACGTGGACGTGGTAGTTCACTAAAATCATTCAGCCCTAACATGCCCGCGTTGACTGAACTGATAAACGGCGCATGGGCTGCCGCGGCCACATGAGAAATCTGTTCTAGCAAATAGAGATCTTCCGGGCTGTTATCAAAGTCAAAATCACCGACAAACGCGGAATAAGGTTCACCACCAAAGGTACCGTATTCATATTCATACACATTTTTAAACAGCATTGACTGATCGAAATCCGATGCCGATTTAAAATCTTTAATTAAATCGGTTTTCGTCGCGTTCAACATGCGGATTTGGGTATTATCCGTTTCGCTTTGGTCAAGTAATCCTTTAAGTCCCACCCAAGAGGATTCCAGACGCTGAAATTTCGGGTGGTGTAATACCAGACTCAGTTGAGCGGACATCAGCGCATCAATCGCTGCGATACGTTCGTCAATGCTGTTTACCAAATCGCCGGAAACCACCAGTGAACCTGAGGTGACTTCGGCCAAAAACTGGTCGAGCTGGCCTTTTACCCGATCACGATCTGCTTCCCGACGAATGGCTTGCGTGTTATCAATAATCTGATCAAGAAAATCACCATTTGTTTCCGTCGTTTTCAATTCTTGTTGTTCAACAACGCTCTGTTCCATACTGCCCTCACTGTGCATTGTTATTTTCCGGGATATTGCTATTTTCCGGGGTGACGTCATCTGCTCTATTTTCTGTGGCGGCGGTTTCCGCTTCTTCATTTACCTGCGGTAATTTATCCGCATGTTCAGCCAGAATTTCCGCCAGACGGTCACGCAATTTTTCATTGCTCAATGCACGGCCTTTCAAATCACTGAGTTTGCTGCGTACCTCTAATAAATGACGAAGCGGTTCTATCTGTTTCGCCAAATTCTCTGGGGTAAAATCAGCCATTGATTTAAATTGCAAATCGACATTCATAAATCCGCTCTGACCCGGCAGCGCGCTTTCAACCTGTAATTCCAATGAAGGCGACAAACCTTCCATCACCGCATTAAAATTATCTTTATCAACATGCATGAAACGACGTTCACGCATCGGAATAGATTGCTCAGCAAATTGCCCAACAACACCAATAACCAAAGGCAATTCTTTTTTCTCGACCGCGCCACCTAATTCAACATCATAAGTAATCTGAACTCGGGGCGGTCTGACTTTATCAAGCTTACGTTGAGTATTCATGGCACCTTTTACCTTTATATATGACAGGAAGTGCAAATTTATATTAGACCGCACCAAACCTGATTAAATAGCCGAATAAGATGAGAGATAGATGAAGAGATCAATTAACACTATTGATAGCAAGTTAATATGCTGTGACACATTTAATGATATTCAAAACCCACCGTATTTCGGCGGTGAATAAGTTCTCATGGATATTAATTTAATGCAATAGTGTCAGGGTGAAATATAATATATGTGATTTTATGTTATGTTGTAATTGATTGTATTTATTGTAAAAAATCAATAAAGAACATTGTGGTCAAAATGCATTTTCATACTTGTCTTATTTTTCATGCCACTGTTTTTAATAATCAAAATCTGACGAGTCAGAAAAATAGAAATATAGATGGAATTAGAGTTTGATTTAATTTGTGGTTAACTTTTTTATGGAAATAAAATACTTTTTGAGTTTTTATTGCATCAAAGCGCTGATTAAGAAACAGCGCTTTATTAATATTTGATTTTGTGTCTTTTTAGGCTAATTAAGTTTGTCGCTAATGAAATATCAACCTGATTTATATTAACCATTAACTTTAAGCAAACTCTTTGATTTTCAGGGATTATATGAGATGGTTATTATGGTACTGTATTTGGAACGGTTAATACTGAAGGTTCTGACACCGGCCATTGCCATTAGGAGAGTGAGAAATGAGTGAAACATCAACCTATCCATTGCGATTACCGAAATCTCTAAGAGAGGAAGTCACCAGAGTGGCAAAGCGTGATCGTACCAGCGTTAACCAGTTTATTGCTATCGCAGTTGCGGAAAAAATTTCTGCTCTGGAAACTGAGCAATTTTTTTCAGACCGTGCCAAAGCTGCTGATATAAAAGCATTCCGGGATATTCTATTCCGGACAGGTGGAGAAGCGCCTCGCACTGATGATGAACTTGTTCATCGATAACATACTGAACTGGAAAGTTACTTTTTCAGAACATAGGAACTGTATTCTTGTCCATCTGGTTTTCCAAAAATGATGACGATGCTCAATCCAAACTTCGAGCGTGTCTAGAAAGCAATAAAAGCTCATCTTACCTGATGAGCTTTTATTATCCGTGAAAATGATTTTGCTAGAGCCACGTGTCATGATGAACGATGATATTATTCATAACTAACCCCTACATCACTCGCATTCAGATTAATATCCTCAGTCAACGCTTTACCATTTATTTTACGGCTATTGGAGACTTTACCATCAAGATTCCCACGCAATAAGTTGAGGCATTGGGAATTTCTGCGGTGACTTTTTGTTTTAACGCTTGATTTAATTTGGCGGTAAGTTTAGCTATATCACCATCATCTAAAACATCATCGCCAGATTGTGTCGCGATAAAATTAGCTACCACAGAGGCTATTGTTGATGATTGGCGTAATGCCTTATTTAATATATGAGTAGAGATATTTTCTGGTGGAAATCCTTCCTGTAAACTCTTATCTGTTTCATATTTTTCTTGACTTACCACATTAGCATTATTACTAATCACTCCCTTGCCGTCGCGATCCATCTTGAAATCCATAGGGTATAGGTGTCCGTCTGTTTAACCAATATGTTGTGGAGCGCCGCCAGGTATACACGCAGGTATGACTGTTGGCGGACGTACAGATGATGGCGTAGTCTCGTTGTCGATCTGTATTGTCGCTTTACTCTCGCTTACCGGCAATTTGATACTTTTGGTTGCCGCGGCAGTATTACCATATTCGTCTTTAGAAATAACAACCACGAAAAGTGCTTCTGCGGCTAACGCTGTGATGTTGTAGTATTTTTTGGTGTCAACTTTCGCCTGCCAGTTAACCAAGTCGCCATCAAATGGTATCTTTATCCCATTGACATAAATACGCGTTGTCGCAATTTTACTTGTGTCCTTCGCCGTACCAAAAATTGTAAGCGTAGTACCGGCAAGAGATGCATTCAATACTAACACCGGGGGCAGCTTATCTGTGCGTTGCACCGGTGGTACTGTTTTCCCGTCTGAGTAGTCCAGTATTTCGTCGGCCAATGGGGGAACCCGGGTTGCTATGGTTCTGTTATTGGTGGCGAATTCATAAGCGTATGCGTACCGAAGCAGATCGTTGTCGCTGTAAGCTGGGCCAATGAATGTTAAGTTAACGGGAATACCCGTGTCCTTCATGGTCCCCATGCTCACTGAAACACTTGGGATGCCCAAGTGGCGGAGAATATAGTTGGTGTTCGAGTACAGGTTGCCGTTCTGCAATGCTTCTTCGTATGAGACATCATTGACATCTGCGTTAGCCTTACCGATGTTGCCGTTTGCGGGAAAAACAATGAGATCAAGTTTCTCCGCCTTCATCCAGTTCTCAAGGTCTATCTTTCGCATTTCTTCGAGGCCGCGGAGCATAGTCGCAAAACCCGGTAGTTTCTCGATGGGCTGGACTCCAGCTTTGATTGTGTCGATGAGCAATTTATAATCTGAATTTCGACTAAACCCGCGACACGCATCGACGGATGCTGGCGGGGTCGGAAATACTGTCGCTGGGTCAATATTAGTCCAAGAAGAGAAATTCGGGTCTCCTACGCTCTTGAGGAACTCTTCGGCCGCATAGGAATTTATGTAGTTAAACTCCAATTCCACCCAGTTGAGCGGAATAAGTCCGCGCTCTTCCATTGTTCTAGTACCTACACGGTCCCCTTCATAATTATTCTGGAGTGGGAAATCGATTTCAATCACGTCAGCGCCAAGCGTACGAAGGTCGGCAGCAGCCTTATCCCAAAGTTCAATGATAGACGGCCTGACGCGAACAGGATCACTGCCGCCAAAATCTTTGCCAATGTACATCTTTGGAACGCCAACTCTTCGTCCTTTCAACGAATTTGGGTCCCTGAGTTCAAGATAGGTTTTAGGGCGTACTGAAGTCACGGCAGGTAGTTTGACAACTTTCTGATGACGCCAGAGGTCTCCTTCTGTGATTGGATCATCAACCACTACCACATCCAGGACTCGAAGCATATCCTCAACAGTACGTGTATGCGGGACAACCACATCACGTATAGGGTACAGAGGCCAATTGCCTCGGGTTGAGATCAATCCATGTGAAGGAGTATAGGCCGCCAGAGCATTATTAGAAGCAGGTGAACGGCCAGACGATATGGTTTCCTCCCCCATCCCGAAAGCCGCGAAATTTGCGGCCGTCGCAGTAGCCGAACCGTTCGATGAACCGGAAGACCATGCGGCCGTGAGATAGTCGGCGTTGTAGGGACTTTCCGAACGACCATAAACACCTCGCTGCATGCCGCCGGCTGCCATCGGAGGCATGTTAGTCTTTCCGATGAGAATTCCACCAGACTCCCGAATCTTTTTAACCGTGAAGGCATCATCTTTTGCCATCAGCTTTTTGAAAGCGGGAGAACCCGCGGCTACGGTGAGACCAGCAACCATATAGCTATCCTTAACAGTGTAAGGGATTCCGTGAAGAGGCCCGAGTATTATGCCCTCAGACCGCAGACGGTCTGCCTCCGCAGCCTCCTCAAGCACTCTTGGATTTAAGACAGGAATAGAGTTCAGTTTTATACCATTGAGATCATAGGCATATACACGGTTCAGGTACATTGTCGTCAATTCGACACTCGACAACGCACCAGCCTCCATCGCTTGCTGCATCTGTTTGATGGTTGCTTCTTGCAACGAAAAAATCCTCGTGTTGGATGCATCAGTCGTTGGCATAAATACCACGCTCATGAATAATGAGCCCATCACTACTAGCACGCTGTTGGGTATGTTCCCGGTGAACTTCCTTAACCAGAACAACCATGCATTACATGTAATAGGTCGACCTGACCGAACGGCAGTTATGCTTTCTAAGTCCATAATTAATCTCCAATAATGGGTGATCGCAAGTATTCGTTAATTTTTTAATAGATAAATAAGTTATGTTTATTTTGATTTATATAATCATTATTTGGCTTCTTTTGCTAAGGACACATACCTGATGATGCCACGCGATAAATTTCACCTATCCGCTCGATAAATGAAGCGACAATTGCATTTCATCTATTGAAAAATTTTCACACAACTAGCGTCATGAATATGACTGCCATTTATCCTATCCAATTTACCCATTTTTCCTTTAAATCTGTAGCACGGTAACCAATTCTGTACAGTTAGCAGGTATATTTTGCACTCATTAAACGGGGTTAATACCTCTATCATTAAATACCAATTATTCATAGCATAGCGATAAGCTCGTTTTTATACGAGCTTTTATTAAGTAAAAATACTGATTAAAAAAAGATTTTTATCAACATTTAAAATCGGTAAAACTTTAACGCTATTATATTTCAGTATCTAATATATTGTGTCATTATTATGCTGCTTTTACGATGTAGTTAAATGCGATATTTCGTGGTCTGATCCGTGAATAGTCCATTTCAACAGAAACGCTTTGTGCTTTTTCTGGTGCGCGATATTGGTAATAATCTTTTACATGGTAGGCTGTACCGTCCGTGTCCGTTAAGGCATGTGCTATTTTATCTGTGTAAAGGCCAGCAAATGAAGCTATGGTAGAGCTTTCCTGCCAGGATAATAGTTTTCGCCCATTATCAACACCACGTCCATCGTCCCAACCACGGATAAACTCGCCTCTTAAATCGGGTAATTTACCATCAGGATAAGCTTCTCCTAATTTCGGGTACTGTGATTTACTAAAAACGGAACCGTTGCAAGTGAGATAACCGATAGGTGGATTCGCTAACGGCCAGGGAATAGGAGCGCCAACAGGAATGTTATTGGTTGTTTTAACCAGTCTATCTACTTCTTCTCGAGTTATTTGTTTTAACGCTCGATTTAGTTGGGAAGTAAGTTTAGTTAGATCACCATCATCCAAAACGTTCTCACCAGACTGTGTTGCAATAAAATCAGCTACAACAGATGATATTGTTGACGATTGGCGTAATACCTTATTTAATACATGAGTAGGGATGTCATCTGGAAGAAATCCTTCCTGCAAACGCTCATATTCTTCATATCTTTTTTGAACTATCACATTAGCATTATCACTAATAGAAAAAGCTTTGAAATCATTTTTTTGACTCATATGTCCCTCTTAAATAAAATAATTTTATTACGCAATCAATATATTAAATTATCGTGTAGATAACTCTAACCATTGGCGCCAATCATAGTCTAGTTCAAAAAAATAATAATGGATTGTTTTTATAACTTACAGGGTTAATTGTTTTTATATAAGTGGGGAGTAAACAGATTAACGTGTGTGAGCTATTGCCTTTCTATTTTAATGAAAAATAAACCCATAAAATAATAAAGTTAAAATATGAATTTTTTATTTGAGTGATAACGAAAAGAAAAACAGGATGAAATAGATGGCAATGATTTTGGTAAGTGTTTTTGTGAATTTTCAAAATTATATTTCAATATTCTGCTTTGATTTTATTTTTAATAAATATATCAATATGCATGTTCATTTCTTATCTTATTTAATATAAGCATGCATATTTAAATATTTCATCATCCTTAAACCCAGGGATTTAATATTGGTACACCGGTCAATTCAAAATCAATCACATTTCGTGTGATGACAGTCATACCATGAACCAGCGCGGTGGCGGCGATTAGTGCATCACGCTCTGAGCATGGATCAGGGACATGCAACCGGGCACACCGCTGAGCTACAGCCGTATCTACTGGCAAGATCCGACCAGTAAATTCCGGTATTACATGGTGGTTGAACCATGAGCGCAATAATGCCCCTTGGGTTATGTCTCGTCGTTCAATCTGTAAGATGCCGGTTTCCAGCTCCATAATAGTAATGGCTGACAGGAAAAGCTCCGTTGCATCAACACTTTCAGCCCATGCAGCCACACCGGCATTAGCTTTACCCGTTCGAACTTTCCGAAGTTCAGAGACAATATTAGTATCAAGAATATACATCATGAAAAATTGGCTGGACGGCTATTGATCGCGACACGTGGTGGATTGAATTCAATATCTTCAACACCGGGCATTGCTAAAGCATCAGCGATGTTTCTACTCTGCTTGGTGATTCGTTGGTATTCCTCAATGGTTAGCAGGACATGTGCCGGTTTGCCTCGATCTGTGATGAACACTGGACCGCTTTTAGCTGCTTTTTTTGCCCCGCTGACATCCTGATTGAGCTGCCGACTCGATAAGGTTGTGATTGACATGGTGCACCTCGATATAATAGCTAATTTATGTAGGTACGTTACTACATATTGCTAAGGGGTGCAAATTTTAGTCATTCACCCTCTTAGCATCCCAGGAAAAATTAGGCTAAATGCGCCATCACCAACCGCGTAGCCGCAGCAAGTACATCACGGCGTGATTCGGCATCTTGCTGAGGTTGGGTAAAGTAAACTGCCAGAACCACAGGAGCTCCCTTTGGCGGCCAAAGTACCGCGACATCGTTAGTGGTGCCATAATCGCCAGCACCGGTTTTATCACCAACTATCCAACCGGCTGGAGCACCGGCGCGAATACTGGCATCTCCCGTGGTATTTCCTTTAAGCCAAACGATTAATTGTTCACGTTGTGATGCTCCAAGTACCTCTCC
The DNA here is from genome assembly GCF_018448965.1 of Photorhabdus hainanensis. NCBI lineage: Bacteria > Pseudomonadati > Pseudomonadota > Gammaproteobacteria > Enterobacterales > Morganellaceae > Photorhabdus > Photorhabdus hainanensis. The sequence continues at coordinate 45,157 of NZ_RCWD01000006.1, forward strand.
AAGCACGATTTTCTTCACGCTAGCCGCCATTGCCGCGGGTGTTGTGGTATCTCTGAGGTCACCGGGAATGGCGCTGTTCAAATCAGGTTCCCTGCGATCGAGTCGAAATGCAGGATCACCTATACCTTGAGTAAAGCGATTTACAGCCTCTAATCCCCCCAATTCTTTAATCAATAGATTTGCTGCGGTGTTATCGCTGTATTGCACTGTTGCCGCACATAATTGTGCAATGCTCATCCCTTGATTTAAATTCTTGTGCGCAATAGGAGCATAAGAGAGTAAGTCGGACTCAAGATAATGAATATGTTTTGCTAATAATTCTGGCTGGGACATGCTTTTGTGCAACACCGCCGCAGCAAGTATCAGCTTGAAAGTACTACAAAAAGGAAAACGTTCATCCCCTCGGTACTGAATTTCCTGACCATTCTCCGTATTAATCAGCGCCACTCCTAAACGGCCTTTTGTGCTGTTTTCCAGTTCGGTAAGTTGTTTATGCAGGGATGAGGGAATAACGCCAGCCCATGCCGGAAACGCAAAGTTGACCAATGGAATGGTAATACCGGCTAATAATAATGAACGCCGCAATGGAGAGTGTTTCATATTTGGATCTCGTAATATAGATAATAAAAAAGTACATTATAGAGAGAAAAAAGTAATGTCGCACTATTTTTAATAATATTTTATTATGGCGATTTCTATCATGATAAGCATTGTGTTTAATCTGCGATATAATGTTAAATAATATTTCATTTAATGCTGTGGTAACTGTAATCAGAAGATTTAAAATTATTTTGGTTATCTTTGGTTCATTTTATACCTTGTGTAAAAAATTAAATTCAATAACTTATTATGAATAATATACATTACTGATGGCTGTGATTTTACGTCAATGAAATGGTAATATTTTATTGATTTTTAAGTGTTTTTAATTTAATTTGGCGTATGGATATAAAATTAAAATTTTATCAAAGAAAACTAATTTAAAATAGTAAGTATTAAAAATATAAATACAGATTTATCATTGCAATTTAATAAATATAATTATTAACACAATGCAATTATAATCTTATTTTAAAGTTTGTTTTTAAATAAAAAATCAATGTATTGTATTTGTGAATTGATTATTAAAGAAATTATATTGAAAGAGTAATAACAACTATTCTAATCAATAAGAAATAAATGTCAGTATTATGAATTAATTTGAATGGGTTTTAATTTTATTTTTCCAACCAATTAAGTGAACCAGCGATAAATTTTTTCCTTTAATTTAAATATCCATATTTATTTTATATGTATTAAATGGAACTAACCGATCTCCCTTTATAATATTGTGGACTATAACTATCTATTAATTTAGTTACTTTTAAAAACTATCAACAATGATATAGATATATTTAGTATGTTTATTCTCACCCGCGAGATCATTAGCATATAAACTTAATTTATTCAATTAAAGATTTGTAAAAATATTAAATTTTCATTATGGCTCACTAATTTATAAATTTTTAGACAATTACTCTTTAAATGATCTACATCAATCTATACTTACCTAGCTGGTTAATATTTTTAGAACACTTTTTTAACCTTATTTTAACTTAACAAGGATATGCATCATGGGTGTTTTTCAGTACAAAGACTTTGATAGCGCTACTTCCAAAGAGTTATTTTCCGACGCAAAAACGATCTCCGGGTATGCTTACCATAATCTGGGCAGCGGATTTGCCGAGGGATATTACAATTATGGTTTTGGTTTAGGGATGCCATTAACGTTGCTGACCGCAATTCTCGGCAGCACGACATCGCAGGGCATCACGCCTAAATTGCCTTGGAACCCGGACGCGGAAAAACAGGCACAAGATAAACTCAATGAATCAGGGTGGTTTACTATCAGTGCCGATGAGTTAGGCTATCAGGGTAGAACTGATGCCCGCGGTACTTTTTTTGGCGAAAAAGCAAGTCATTCCACTGCTCAGGCAGAGGTAATGGGAAAATATGATGCTGATGGTAATTTGATTTCTATTGGCATTGCGTTTCGCGGTACGAGTGGTCCTCGAGAATCAGTTATTACCGATACACTGGGCGACATTATGAATAATGTGCTGGTGGCTTTAGGTAAGAAAGACTATTCGAATGACTATGCGCCAAACGCTTTTGGCCGGCTGCTGGACCATGTGGCCAATTATGCCAAAGCTCACGGTTTGACGGGCAATGACGTTGTGGTCAGCGGCCATAGTTTGGGTGGGTTGGCTGTGAATAGTATGGCGGAGTCTAGCGATACGAAATGGGGGGGATTCTACTCCCAGTCGAACTATATCACTTTCGCTTCGCCATCACAGTATGAGAAAGGTAACAAGGTGCTGAATGTAGGATATGAAAATGATCCTGTGTTCCGCGTGCTCAACGGCACCAGTGTTGATGCGAACTCTGCGGGCGTGCACGATGTACCAAGAGATTCGGCTACAAATAATATTGTTAATTTTAACGATCACTATGCATCAGACTGGTGGAATGTACTGCCCTTCTCTATTGCTAATCTGTCAACTTGGGTTTCGCATGTGACGCCATTTTACCAGAGCGGCATGCAACGTATTATGGATTCAACGTTCTACGATCTAACACATAAAGATTCGACTATTGTTGTCAGCAACCTTTCCAATGTCACCCGAGAAAAGACTTGGGTACAGGATTTAAACCGGAATGCTGAAAAACACACTGGCAGTACTTTTATTATTGGTACCGACGGCAACGACTTGATTAAAGGTGGTAAAGGAAACGATTATCTGGAAGGACGCGACGGCAATGATATATTCCGCGATGACGGCGGATTTAACATGATTGCCGGCGGGAAAGGCCATAATACTTTTGACTTACAGAAGTCACTAAAAAATGCGGAAATAGCCTATGACCAGGCAGGTACATTGTATGTGCGTGATGCACAAGGCGGTATCACCATTGCTACGGATATCTCGACTATAAGAAGTAAGGAAAGTACCTGGCTGTTTCTGACTAAACAGGTGGATTCTCAAGTCAGAGCCGATGGTTTGTATTCCAACAACGGATTGAAGACGAAATATGCCAATTCAGTAACAGGCAATGATGGGAATGATACACTGACGTCTAAAACTTCCGGTAGTTGGCTGTTTGGTCTGGATGGTGATGATACGTTGATCGGCTTCGGCAATAATAATGTTTTTGTCGGTGGTGAAGGTAACGATGTCATGAAAAGTCAGGGTAATAACAACACCTTCCTGTTCAACGGTGATTTTGGACAAGATATCATCTATGGCTACAATAAGACTGATAAACTCGTGTTCATGGGTACCGAAGGCAGCAGTGATAAAAGTAATTATCTGGATCATGCCTCTATGGTGGACAATGATTTGGTATTTACCTTCGGTCAAAACTCAGTCACTTTGGTTGGCGTCAGCATGGACAGTTTGTTGGTGGATAATATAATACTGGCGTAACATATAAATTATGCGATATCCCTACCTGTAAAGTGGCCATGTTAAAATGGCCATCTTGGTTTAGGAGTCAATTGGATAACTAATTCCCAGCTACGATATTTTCTGTTAATAAAGTGTGACCAACGGCATATTTCGCCTGCCATGCTTTAGGATTGATCAAATAATGTTGCCGGAAGCGTTTAGAAAAGTGACTTGGGCTGGAATAACCTACTGCGGTAGAAACATCAATGACATTCATTCCTTTTTTGAGTAAATCTTCTGCGGTTGTCATACGGACATTCTCCAGATATTGATGGAAAGTACGAAAAACAACCGCACGAAATCCCTCTTTTAATTTCCGTTCATTCAAACCAACTGCTCTTGATAATGATTTTATCGTCCAAGGGGAATGATAATCACTGTTAATTATTTTTATTGCATTATAAACAGCACGGCGTTGCGACCCGCTGATCACGTTATATTGACAATCATAAACCTGAGATGCTACACAAGCGAGTATTTCTAACGCTTTTGCTTTTAAATAAACCTTTCTGATATTACCACTTAATTGGCACTCTTCTATTTGATTCACTATCTGCATAAATGGTGGATAAATGGGACATGCCATCATCAATACATCACTGTAGCTAGCGTTCTTCTCGAAACCTGCCGCTAATTGAGTAAAAGGGGGTAATTCCTGAGCTTCCACTTCGTTCAATGAAAAACGAATATCGAGAATATGCCATGATCCGCAGCCAAAGAAGTTCATGCCACGCGTCTTTTTAGGTGAATGGAAAAATATCATCATTCCCGAATTGATATCTAAAACATCACCATTTTCAATCGCCATTTTCCCTTTCCCGTTTAAAATAAACGCAATTGATACCGTTGGCGGCCCTTCACAATATTCTGTGACATCCTTGTCGAGCTCAAAGCGAATTCGGTTTATATGAATCCCGTCAGATAATTCCTCAATCAATAAGGGAGTATTTGTGTTATTTTTCTCCGCTTGTGAATGCATGCAATTGCAATGGTCAGCCGTGAAAACTCCTAATTTCTTGCTATAGATCGTCTTCATGAGATCCCCTGTAAAATTAGCATCGGATACCGGTTAAAAAGTGTTTTCTCACTTAAAACAGTGTTTTTTGCATATTAAAGACATTATATTTTTATTTTATATATATATGCATATTGTGAATGTCACTCACTTTATCATTAATGATAATCATTATCAATAGTGCGTAATGCGCTACTTTTGTCCCTATTCCGTTAGCCTTGGTGGAATATTATCGATAATCTCCCGTTATGTTTTTTGTTTTACCACGTTTAAATTTTGTAAAACATGATCTTAAACAGTGCATAACGAGTTATTTATATGAAAAAAAAATACGCTAAGGCGTCTGTCTTATGTTGTTTAATTTCGCCTGTTGTATGGGCAGAACATTCGCCTGGCGCGACAGAAGATTCTTTGATTGTAACGGTCAATAAACGAGAAGAAGCGTTAAATAAAGTGGATGGTAGCGTTCTGGTTAAGACGGGCGAAGAACTTGTTCAGGCCGGTATCACTCAGGTGCAAGATCTTGAGCGGGCTTTTCCCGGCTTACAAATTCGTTCACGGGGGAACCGAACTTATTCAGCAACAACCATTCGAGGTATTAGTTCGCCGGATTTCTATTCTCCTTCTGTTCGAATTTATGTCGATGGCGTTCCTCAGGATCACCAGTTCTTAACACAAGAATTAATCAACGTGGAGCGTGTGGAATTATTACGCGGTCCGCAAGGGACTTTATATGGCGGAAATGCGCAAGCGGGTGTTATCAATATCGTCACACGTTCGCCGCAAGAAGGCCCTTGGCTAAACCTTTCCGGTAATTACTCCAAGCTGAAACAAGGCGGTTCTTTCAGCGGATCAATGCCGCTTATTGAAGATATCCTTTATGGAAGTACCAGTTTGCGTTGGGTAAAAGAGCCTGGACAAATTGATGCGCCTAATAGCGGTAATAAAAATGTTGATTCCAGCAAAACTTGGCTTGGTCGAGGGCAGCTGACATTTGCCCCAGAAGATTCTTCATTCAGTGCTGAACTTAGCTTCGCTCATGAAGATCTCGATTCCCATGAAGAGCTCTATTTAAACGACGAACAATTCCGTCGGAAAGAATATGATGGCCCTATCCCGGATTTAACCCGGCGGGTTAACAGTTATGCATTCAAGGCTGAATATGATTTCGGCGACAGTGTATTAACCAGTGTGACTTCTTATCAGGATCGCGATATTTACCGTGATTTCATCGGGGGTAAATGGAAAGAGAAACACCACGCCACCACGCAAGAGCTGCGTTTGAACTCCAATTTCTCAAATGGGATTACCAGCGTTCTCGGCGGCTGGTTTTCAGATGAAAAGAATAAACATCATACCAGTGGTTATCCCGGTTACTATGGCGATGCGGCTAACACAATAAAAGCAAAATCGCTGGCACTGTTTGGTGAGGTGAAATTGCCCTTTGCTTCTCAGTGGGATTTGACTTTGGGCGGTCGTTTGTCCCATGAAAAATCGCAGATAGATTATGCAGGCCGTTCTGGCATGATGGCGCTCGAAGCTTTTGATAACCAGGTTTCCAGCAATGAGTTCACACCTAAGGCTGCATTAGGCTGGCAATTGACGCCAGATACTCGTTTCTATATCTCCGCTACTAAAGGGTACAAACCCGGTGGATTCAATAACATTGTCTCCTCCGCCAATGATAGAAAACCCTACAATACTGAAACCTCAGATAATTATGAGCTTGGTTGGCATACCTCGTTCTTTGATAACGCAGTGACATTAGACAGCGCTGTTTACTACATTCGTTCTAAAGATAAACAAATTTATGTTGGTCCGATCGGTGCGCAGTTTATACGCAATGTGGGTAAAGCAGAGAGCAAAGGCATTGAGTTGAGTAGCCAGATTAAGCCAATGAAAGGGCTGAAATTTTCTCTTGGGGGAAGTGCAGGCAAATCAAACTTCACTGATGCGACCGATACAGAAAATGGCATAAGCTATGACAATAAACGTCTGCCTTATGCGCCGGATGTCATGCTCAATGCAAGTTTTGACTACTTGATTGATCAAACGTTGTTACCCGGTAACCTCTATTTAAATGCCGGCGCCCGTTACTATTCAAAAAGCTATTTTAATGAAGCGAATACCCTTGAACAGGGAGGATATACCCTTTACGACGCTTCATTAAGTTTAGAGATGGCGCATGGGGTTAACGTAAAACTCTATGGCGAAAATCTGGGCGATAAAAAGTATCGCGTCTCCAGTTTCACCGTGGGGCCAAATACGCTCAGTATGATCAATAAAGGCTTGAATGTTGGGCTGGATGTGAGTGTCGCATTATGACGCATAATATCTCCCATCCCCGTCATATATCGTTATTACTGCTAACTTTGGCGGGGGTTTACACCCTCCAAAGTACTATCGGTATGTTGACGTTACAAAGTATGCCGGCGTTTTTACGCAGCCACGGTGTAACCCCAGATAAAATCGGCTTGCTCTACTTGCTGATGTTGCCTTGGGCGTTCAAATTCCTTTGGGCACCTATTATAGAGCGCTATCGTAAATCTGGTTCGGGGGATACAAACCCCCGCCGTATCATGATCTGCGGTAATCTGCTAATTACATTGCTTTTTTGTTCAATGTCATTGGCAAGACCTGCCGAACATATGCCGCTGATTATTGTCGGTCTGTTTCTGATCACAATTTGCCTGACTGTGGTGGATACCACCACCGATGGTCACGCTATTGACCGGTTACCACCAAAGCACCGCCCTTGGTGTAATGTTATGCAAGTTGGCGGCGGTTATTTGGGCTCCATCATTGGCAGCGGTCTGTTTCTATACCTTGTTTCACTGTATGGTTGGCACATTGGCGCCGGAGTGTTAGCCATAGTGATTCTATTGATGTCATTGCCTGCCCTATTTTTACGGGAAACACAGGTAGAAAAAGCGCCGACGGTTTTAAAAGCCCCGGTTGCCGCTCCTTCTCTCAAAAATGCCCTCCGCCGGGCGCCGGTTAGACAAGCACTGGTTTTGATATTGTTGTGTATGATCGGTACGCGCCTTTCACTCGGTATGCTGTCGCCCTTTTTGATCGATCGCGGTGTGGATTTAACTCAACTCGGTATCATTGCTGCCAGTGGTGGTGCATTAGCTGGATTATCTGGTGTGCTGCTTGGTGGTGTCATTGTACGTAAATTCGGCGCTGTCCAGACATTACTGGCTATTATGCTGCTTGAATCTATCGTATTAGCCTGCATTTTTTGGCTTGCCAAGCAACCAGAAGCGCCGTTATCCCTGCTTTCAGCCGCATATGTCTTCATCACGTTGATCACTGCCGCCAAATTTGTTGCGCTGTATACCCAGATGATGTCGCTTGCAGCAGGTGCTCAGTCTGGTGTGGATTTTGCGTTGATGCAATCCACGGATATGGGCGTTGCAATTATCTGTTCCATGTTGGGGGGATTGATAGTGACTAAAGTAAGTTACGCTACCCTTTTCATGCTAGCACTTATTTTCACCTTCACTGCCCTGTTCTGGACATTGCATAAATTCCATGATTTCCAAAGGGAGAATGTGCATGCATAGCCATGATTCTTCTGTTCAGAACTCACCGGAGCAGCGTGCGGCTGATGCCGGCGTTATTAAAGAGTTATGGTGTATGATGCGCCCATACCGTACGCTGAGTTACGTCGCTATCGCACTTGCCATTCTTTCCGCCGGTCTGCAAATGTTACCGGCGGCGGTTGCCGGGCTTATCACCCAGTCTATCTATGATGGGCAATATGACACGCTATTGAATTATGGCGTCATGTTATTGGGATTCACGTTTGCCGCTATGTTGACCTTTAGTGGTTCAACGTTTTTTGCTCATTTGATTGCCGCTGATGTACAGGCTGATGTTCGCCGCAATATCAGCAGCAAGTTGAAGTCTGTGCCTTTGGGCTTTTTCATGCTGACTGACAGCACCGAAATAAAAAAGATGATGCTAGATGACGTCGAGCAACTTGAAGATGGTATTGCCCATATCATTCCTGAGATGTCTGCTACTTTGTTTGGGCCATTGATCGCATTGAGCGTCATGCTGGCCATTGATTGGCGGTTAGCCTTGGCGGCATTCGCTCCAACTTTGGGGGCCTGCCTGTTATTCGTCTATATCCAGATGAAGGTGCAAACGACAACTCAGCGTTTTTATGCCGCCCAAAACCGTATTGCTTCAACAATGGGTGAAGTTATTAATGCGATTCCGGTGGTTAAAACCTATTCAGGCGGCAAGGTTGCGTTGCAACGCGCTGAGGAGGCTTTCACCGCTCTGACACGGATTATTGATGTCTGGGTTGAGAAAGTACAGGTCAAATCCAGCCGGTTTTTTGTGTTATCCAGTGCTAACCTGTTGTTTGTCCTCCCTTTGGCGGTCTGGTTATTAAACCGACAAGAGATCACTTTATTCGAATTCACTTTCTTTATTCTGGCGGCAATGGCATTCGGCAATATTGCCTCATCTATGTTTGCTGTGATGACACGTTTGCAACAGCAAGAGGCGTTAATCACACGTTATCGTTGGTTAATGAATCAACCTGAGCTGGCGCCTTGTACCCAAAGCCAAACACCGACGGATTGCAGTGTCGCTCTGCACAATGTCAGTTTCTCCTACCAGGATGAACAGGAAAATGCATTGAATAACATTTCATTTTCTATACCGGCGGGAAGTTCATTAGCCTTAGTTGGCGCCAGTGGCTCGGGTAAATCGACTGTCGCGAGTCTTATCGCACGTCTTTGGGACCCTCAACAGGGTCAGGTGACGATTGGCGGTGTTGATATCCGTAATATGGATGAACCGACGCTACGCAATAACGTCTCTTTTGTTTTCCAGCGTGTGTTTCTGTTCAATGATACAGTGGCTAATAACATACGGTTAGCCCGTCCTGATGCTTCACAGGCAGAAGTTGAAGCGGTTGCTATCGCAGCGCAAGCCCATCAATTTATTCAGCAATTACCACAAGGCTACGACACTGTACTGAACGGTGGCGTGAGCTTATCGGTAGGCGAGAAACAGCGTATTGCCGTTGCTGCCGCTATTCTGAAAAACGCACCAATTCTTGTATTGGATGAAGCTACAGCCTATGCCGATCCAGAATGTGAAAAAGAGATGCAACAGGCGCTCAATGCCTTATGCCGCAATAAGACAGTGATTGTCATTGCTCATCGCCTACCGACAATCCGTCATCTTGATCGAATACTGGTTTTAGATAAAGGACAGATTATCGAACAAGGCGCCCATGAGGAGCTGGTCGCACAGCAAGGTGCATACGCCAGACAGTGGGCAGCCTGGCGGGGAGAAAAAACCGGGACAGGAGCAAATTATCATGGGGCTATTTAATCGTCTCCAGCAACATCTATCACCAAAACTGCAAAGAGTTTGGTTCAAGGGGTTGCTATATAAACAGCTTGATACCGTTGCGATTATGGCTCAACTTGCTATTGCTGCCTGGGCTATTACCCATCTGGGGGAAAGCGACAATGCTATGCTGCCGCTTATCACTTTGGGGTTACTGGTTATTCTGCTGTTGCTGCGATTTACTTTTATGGCACGCGCATTACGTAAACTCACCATTGCCGCCTATGGTTTGGGTATAGAAATCCGTCGCGCTCTGCTACAACGCCTTGTTAGTATGTCTGTCGCCACGATTCGAGGATTGAGTGCCGGAAAAATAGCGCTGACATTATCTGAAGATGTGCAATGGCAGGAAAATCAATCAGCCTATACCACACCGCAAATCGCCTGTCAGGTGATGATGCTGACTCTTATCTATCTGGCTTTATTCTGGTTCGATTGGGTGGTTGGCGGCAGTGCATTATTGGTGCTGATGGCTGGGATGTTCATCCTGGGGGCTATCCGTAAAAAACTGAATGAAATATTGCGCTTGCGTGCCGCTATGATGGCTGATGTATCCGAAGCTATCGTTGAGTACGCCCAAGGTATGTCCTTTATTCGTGCCGCGGCGGCGACCACTACGGTAGAACAGCGTTTTGATCGCGAAATCGACCAATTACGGGTCGCGTTCCGCCGTGGAGTATTCAGAAGTATTCCGCTACTGAGCTTGTTTTACATCATCATTGATACCAGCGTGGTTGTTGGTATTCTGGCTGGCGCCCTGCGCTTTAATTCACCAGAAGCATTAACACTCTCGGAAATGCTTATCACGATTCTGCTGTTGTTTGCCACCATTACCCCCCTACGTGGGATTATCCCCCTACTCAATATCACGGCTTTAACGCAAGTAGGTGAAACCCATATTGCAGAAATAGAAGCTGTTGCCACGCAAGCTTCCGGGCCATTAACCGCGCCAGACAAATATGATGTTGAAGTGAATAACATCTCATTTAGTTATCCAGGTACGAATCAACCCGCTATTCAAAATGTGTCGTTTTATGCGCCGCAAGGCAGTATGACCGCCATTGTCGGTCCCAGTGGCAGTGGGAAATCCACACTGGCTTATCTATTGCTCTCTTTCTATCAACTGGATAAGGGGGAAATCCGTCTGGGTGGAAATGATATCCATCATTACCAAACTCAGGCACTGTATGACACCGTGACTATGGTATTTCAGGAAACCGCACTATTTCAGGATACCGTCGCTAACAATCTCCGGTTAGGTGATCCCAATGCGACCCAGTTAGAACTGGAGCAGGCTGCTCGCCTTGCCAATATTCACGATACGATTATGGCATTGCCACAAGGGTACGATACACCGCTAGGCGTGGATGGCGGTACGTTGTCTGGTGGCGAGCGTCAACGTCTTGCCATTGCCCGTGCTATCTTAAAGCAATCTCCGGTTTTATTCCTCGACGAAGCGACGGCTTCTCTCGATCCCGAAAACGAACAGTTGATACAACAGGCGTTTGATTCTCTTACCCAGAATAAAACAGTCTTTGTTATCGCTCATCGGCTAAGCACCATAACCCGCGCTGACCAAATATTGGTGATGGATCATGGAACTCTTTGTGATAGCGGCACCCACGACGAATTGTTAGGACGTTGTTCACTTTATCAATCTCTTTGGGAAAACCATCTCGGCTCAGAAGAGTACTGGCATCTACATCCAAATAAGCCGAATAAGGTGTAACCCCCCATCGCTTCGTAACCGTCATTATTTATAGGATATCTTCATGCACACGGATCTTGTCTCTCCAGATTCACTGCGTCAGATCATATCTGACCTGTTTACTCCAAAAAATACACTGGTGGATGATAACGATGATTTAATTCGCAAGGGGCTGGATTCAATGCAAATGATGGCATTGTTAAACCAGTTGAGACGTCAGGGATATCGCGTCACTCTTCGTGAACTTTATCAAAAACCCACACTGTATGCCTGGAGCCAACTTCTGCAACGTCATGCGCCTGTTACTCACACAGCTCCTAAATCTGATGCGGCGCAACCACTGATTGCAGATGCGCGTCCGTTCCCACTGACCGCAGTACAACATGCTTATTTTGTTGGGCGTTCGCCGGAACAGACGTTGGGAGGAGTCGGTTGCCATTTATATCAAGAATTTGACGGTGTCGGGCTGGAACCTGAACGACTGGAAGCGGCAATCCATAGGTTGATTCAGCGACATCCGATGTTACGAGTACGGTTTTTGCCAGATGGTCGCCAGCAAGGTATGACCGACGCTTATTGGAAAAAACTAACGGTTCATGATCTGCGCGACTTGACAGCGGACGAACAGCAACAAGCGCTGAACAATGTACGTGAACAACTAAGCCATCGGGTATTACAGGTTGAACAAGGGGAAACGTTCGATATTCAACTCAGTCTGTTTGGTGAGAATCAGCATCGGTTGCACGCGAATATTGATTTGCTGATCATGGATGCCGCCAGTTTTAGCCTGTTCTTTACTGAACTGGCGGCATTAATTGTCAAACGTAACCTGCCGGCTATCCCTTCTGATTACGATTTTTGCAGCTACTTGGCGCAATATCAGGCGCAATTTGCGCAGGCTCGACAAGAAGCAGAGGTATTCTGGCGTAACCGGTTAGATACCCTTCCCCCCGCCCCGCAGCTTCCGCTGGCTAAGGAACCTTCGCTAATAAAAAATGTCCGCATTCAGCGCAGATGTTTCCGTTTGGCTCCTGAACATTGGCAACGTTTTAAACAACTTGCTCAACAAAATGGTGTTACGCCAACGATGGCATTGGCGACCGCATTTGCCGGTTTATTATGTCGCTGGAACCATGCGCCCCGTCTGTTGTTTAACCTGACGTTGTTTGATAGAGCGCCATTGCACGCTGCGGTTGATGGCCTGCTGGCCGACTTTACTAATATTCTGCTGTTAGATATTCCCGCTGATAATTTGCCATTCTGCCAACTGGCTCAAGACGCGCAGGCGACATTTGCCGAAGCCTACGAACACCGCCATTGGTCTGGTGTAGAAGTTTTGCGTGAACTTAAAAAATGCGGCAGCCATCCACATGGTGCGCCAATTGTGTTTACCAGCAATTTAGGCCGACCTTTATATGGAGAAAATACCCGTGATGTTCTGGGAAAACCAGGTTGGGGAATATCGCAAACCCCTCAGGTATGGTTGGATTTCGTTGCATTTGAACATGAAAATACACTGAATATTCAGTGGGATAGTAACGACGAGCTCTTCCCGGATGGGTTAATGGGTACCTTGTTTACCGCCTATCAGGGGTTCATTGAGAACCTAACGGAAAACGCTGCACAGTGGAGTGAAGAATTACCGGATCTGATGCCTGAATCGCAATACCAGCTTCGGCATCAGATCAATGACACAACTGAACCTTTGCCGAACGCCCTTCTGCATGAAGGTGTGTTCTTACAGGCAGAACGTACACCTAATATTGTTGCTTTGGTGACTAATGATAAGGAAATTAGTTATGGTGAATTGAGTTTGGCCGCTCGCCGGTTGGCTGCCGTGTTGCAAAAAATGTCGGTTATACCGGGAGATCGGGTTGCCATTAGCATGGAAAAAGGCGTCGGACAAATTGTCGCGGTATTGGCGATACTTTATGTCGGCGGCGTTTATGTACCGGTCCCGGTTGATCAGCCAGTAAACCGACGTCGTGCTATTTGCGAAAGTGCTGGAATTCGTGTCGTTATCATTGCTCCTGAACAACAGCATGATGATTGGTCGCAAGATGTACACTGTGTTTCCTGGCATCAGGATGAGCAATGGCCGCCTTTGGCAAACATGGCTAAACGAGCGGTGACTGATCCGGCTTATATCATCTATACCTCTGGTTCAACCGGTATGCCAAAAGGGGTGGTTATCAGCCACCAAAGCGCACTTAATACCTGTCTGGATATTAATCGCCGTCATCAGGTTCAAAGTAACGACCGATTATTGGCACTCTCTGCCCTACATTTCGACCTCTCCGTTTATGACATTTTCGGTATTCTCACGGCGGGAGGCGCGTTGGTATTAATTAATGAAGCACAGCGTCGTGATCCATCAACCTGGGAAATGTTGATTTCTCGTTACAACGTAACGATATGGAACAGCGTACCGGCACTGTTCGACATGTTACTGACCTATTGTGAAGGGATGGAAGTGGATGCACCGAAAGTACTTCGTACCGTGATGTTGTCCGGGGACTGGATTGGTTTATCACTGCCTGAACGTTACCGGGCATTCAATCCTGATGGTGTGTTGAGTGCGATGGGCGGTGCGACAGAAGCGGCTGTTTGGTCAAACGAATATATCGTCAGAGAAGTTGCAGCACAGTGGCGCTCTATTCCGTATGGCTATCCCTTGGCTAACCAGCGTTATCGTGTGGTAGGTGAAGATGGCCGTGATTGCCCTGATTGGGTTGTCGGTGAGCTTTGGATTGGTGGCGCAGGTGTCGCATTAGGCTACTTTAATGATGAAGAACGCACTTCTGCGCAATTTGTTGTCGATCAAGGGGAACGTTGGTACCGCACCGGTGATCTGGGTTGTTACCATCCTGAAGGCTGGCTTGAATTTCTGGGACGTCGTGATAGTCAGGTAAAAATTGGTGGTTATCGCATTGAGTTGGGGGAAATTGACGCTGCCCTTAATCAAGTAACCGGAATCAGCAAAGGAGTGGCGCTCGCCAGTGGCGAAAAAGAGAAATCTCTGGTGGCGTTCCTTGAATTGGAAGGTGATTCTTTATGCCAACGGATAAATCGTGCGCCGCAGTTACCCGTTGGCTATCGCGAGCTGTTCCCCGCAGTGCATGCAATAACTGCGGATAGCAGTGAACCTCAAGTTGCAATGTTCTTGTTGGAACACTTATCTCGTCACGGTATTACCTTTACTTCACCATTATCACTGACAGATTGCTTGCAGCGCTATCAGCCCCAACCGGAATACCATGATTGGTTTGGCCGTATGTTGGCATATCTTTGCCAATGTAAAGTACTGACTGAATCTACACCGCATGTATATCAAGCCGGATTATCATCCTCTATTAATAATGAAGCAAATATCCCTGAACGCTGGCATTCTATGCTACGTAGTATTCTTACCGGGCAACAGTCAGCGGTAACATTGCTTGATGATCCACAATTCGCACCGGAACAACAGTTGTTTGTGTTGCCGGAAACCCGGCAATGGTTGGTCGGATTGCAACAGGTAATCACTGCCCTCTCTCTGCGATTACAACGCCCCGTGACTTTGATGGAGTTTGATGCTCGTAGCGGTCTCTGTGCGCAGTGGTTGGCAGAGCATATTACTGATCAGCATCTCTGTTATCTCGGCTTTGAACGTTCTCAGGCACTGGTCAATCAGGCGCAAACACGGTTAAGCGGCTATGCTCACGCATCAGTACAATGTTGGCCTAAAGTACAAGGTTGGTCTAAACAAAGTCGGCCTGAACAAGTGCCTGAGTCGCTGCAATATCAGGCTGATATTATTCTGCTAAATAATGTTTTACATCGGGAAGAAGATCCCGCACGTTGCGTCAAGGAATTGCTACCGTTTGCGCAACCTGGCGCGTTGATATTAGCAATGGAGTTGCAACAAGCATCGCCTTTCTCCCTGATTACGACTGAGTTGCTTTCACCTCAAGGTATTCAATTACGCTCTGCATCACAGTGGTTATCGCTATTGCCACAATTATTACCACTACAGACCGAAACGCCAATTACCATCGGCAACCTTAGTGTGTTATTGATGCAAGCAAGTTACAGCGTCACTATTCCCGATCGTGAAAAGATTAAATCGGTGCTGGCGCAACATCTGCCGGGATATATGATCCCACAGCGTTTGCATATCATTCCTCGCCTGCCGCTGACACCTAACGGCAAAATTGATCGTAAAGCGTTGTCGCAAGAACTACAGTCCGCGACAAAAACCGAGACAGCGCCACGCCAGAATGAAATGGCTTTGTTGAATGCGGTGGAACAAACCGTTGCCAGCATTTGGCAATGTCTGCTCAATACAGAGCAACTGGGTCGTGACAGTGACTTTTTCCAACTTGGCGGAGACAGTCTTCTGGCTACACGTTTGGTTGGTGAACTGACACAACAAGGCTTCAAGGGTGAACTGGGCCATCTTTTCCGTAACCCACAATTGGCTACGTTTGCGGCTACACTGGTTCCTTTGGCTGAAATTTCATCACCAGAGTGCGCTCTGCCGAAAGAGCAAAATGAATACCAGCCTTTCCCACTCACGGAAGTTCAACAGGCTTATTTGGTCGGACGCCATCCGGGTTTCGCTTTAAGTGGTGTTGGTGCGCATTTCTTTATTGAATACCGGATAGAACAGTTAGATGTTCAACGTTTAAATCGGGTGTTAAATCGTCTGATCCAGCGTCATCCAATGCTCAGAACCGTGGTTGTCAATGGGCAGCAACAGGTATTAGAAAATGTCCCGCAGTTTTCTGTCAAACAACGTCAATTTACCGACATTACGCAGGCAGATACATTACGTGAACAGCTTTCACATCAGGTATTAGATGCCAGTAGCTGGCCGGTGTTCGATTTCCAGCTTGCGCAAGACGATGGGATTGTTTCCCGGCTATTTGTCAGTCTGGATAATCTGCTATTAGACGGGTTGAGCATGCAGATATTGCTGGCCGAGTTAGAGCAGCTCTATCTCGACGAGCAACATGAATTGCCACCATTGAAAGTGACATTCCGGGATTGTGTACTACGTCAGCAACAGGCGCCAACACATCAGAGTTCGCTGCAATATTGGCAGGAGCAAGTGAAAACATTACCACTGGCACCACAATTGCCCCTGCGCATTGCCCCGGAAAGTGTTCAATCGCCACGTTTTGTTCGCTATAGCGATCGGTTATCCGCATATGAATGGAGCCAGTTAAAACAACATGCCGCTCCTTATCAGATAACCCCTTCCGCGCTATTAATTGCCGCTTATGCAGCGGTTCTTTCTGCGTTCAGTACTAAACCGGAGCTAACGCTCAACCTTACCCTTTTCGATCGTCCGCATTGGCATGAAGATATTAATCACATTCTGGGTGATTTCACTTCGCTGTCATTACTGGCATGGCGCCCGGAGAAAAATTGGTTATCAAGCGCCCGTGGATTGCAACAACAGCTCTGGCAAGATTTGGATCATCGTCACATTTCAGCAATCAGAGTGATGCGTGAACTGGCGCAGAGCCGCGGCCCTGATGCTGCCATTATGCCGGTTGTTTTCACCAGTGCATTGGGGACACATCAAGGGCAATTCCTTTCGCATTCATCATGGATGAAACCCGTTTGGGGTATTTCCCAAACGCCACAAATTTGGTTGGATCATCAGGTTTATGAATCTGACAATGAACTTTGCCTGAATTGGGATGCTGTCGAAGAATTGTTTGAACCACATCAGTTGCAAAACATGTTCAATAGTTACATGGCGCTATTGCGCACCCTTGCGGCACAGCCAGAAAGTTGGCATGCGGCACTGGAACAACTGATGCCGCGCCAGCAATCTGTGATGGTTGAAAATACTGCTGTTGCCATTGCGCCATCACTGCATTCAGAGGGATACGACCCAAAAATATGCGGCGAAATTCAACATCTATTTTTATCCATAACAAATCGTCCTATTAACGTACAACAAAACTTTTTTGAGGCAGGAGCCAGCTCGCTACAACTCATTCAATTGCATAGCAAATTACAACATGCGGGTTTTCATCATCTTGCCGTGACTGATTTATTTGCTTATCCAACACCAGAGACGCTCAGTTTACGCTGCCGGAAGGATTCTCACGATGGAAATCGCTTGTCGATCACTCCTCGTCAGCGTCAACAACAAAAGCGTCTGCAACAACGGGAAAAACGTCACAAAGGAGCTGCATAATGACTGATTTAACGCCTCACTACGATAATTGCGATCCTATCGCAGTGATTGGCCTTGCTTGCCGCTTTCCGCAGGCGCCAGATAGTGATGCTTTCTGGCATAACCTGCAACACGGGATTGAGTGTACTGCGCCACTCGCCCGTCAAACATTATTAGATGCAGGTATTCCTCCTGAAGTCATTGAGAATGAAAATTTTGTCAATCGGGCAGCGATATTAGAGAAGGCGGAACAATTTGACGCCTCGCTGTTTGGTTATTCACGTCAGGAAGCGGAGATGCTTGATCCTCAACAGCGTCTTTTTCTCCAGACCGCCTGGCATGCCCTTGAACATGCCGGTTATGCGCCACGTCATGTACCCCTGAAAACCGGTGTTTTTGGTAGTAGCCGGGTCAGTACTTGGCCTTCATGGTCACAATTTTCCATGACCGATGTCGGTAAAGTTAAAGGGCTTCAAACGTTAATCAGCAACGATAAAGATTATCTTGCGACACGTACCGCTTATAAATTAAACCTGAAAGGTCCGGCACTGACGGTACAAACAGCATGTTCAAGTTCACTGGTTGCCGTGCATATGGCTTGTGAAAATTTGCGTGCCGGTGAGTGTGATATGGCGTTAGCTGGTGGTGTGGCGGTTTCTTTCCCTCAAGAAAGTGGTTACTTGTATCAGCCGGGAATGATCTTTTCGCCTGATGGACATTGCCGCCCCTTTGATAGTCAGGCAAATGGTACCTATGGTGGCAACGGTGTTGGCGTGGTCACATTGAAACGCTTGAGTGACGCGCTGCACGATGGCGATCCCATCATGGCTGTGCTGCGTGGCAGTGCAATTAATAATGATGGCAATGAGAAAGTTGGCTTTACTGCCCCTTCGGTTAACGGTCAGCGCAGCGTTATTACCGAAGCTCTCCAACTGGCTGATGTCAGCATTGATGATGTTGGCATGATTGAGGCACATGGTACAGGCACGCCGCTTGGCGATCCGATAGAAGTTGACGCGTTGCGTAGCGTGTTTTCTGACCGTAGTGTAGCGGTGCCGCCTTGTTATCTTGGCTCAGTAAAAAGCAATATGGGCCATCTCGATACGGCCGCTGGTATTGCCAGCCTAATTAAAGCAGTCCTGTCTGTTTGGTATGGTTATATTCCACCGACGATCAATGTTCAGCAACCCAACCCGGCGTTACGGTTGGAACAAAGTCCGTTCAGGCTGGCAACACAAGGGCAGCGCTGGACACAAACATTACGAACCGCAGGCGTCTCTTCGTTCGGTATTGGCGGCACCAACTGTCATGTTGTAGTGCAATCATTGCCGGAAGAATTACGTCGTCATCGCACCTATCATGCGCAGACCTCGCCTTTGCTACTCTCTGCTGCTTCTGAATCTTCATTACGTCAATTGGCACAACGTTATGCGACTGCCCTCAATGATGCACCAGAGCATCATGCGGATTTGACATGGACCGCGTTACAGGGGCGTGATCTCTCATTACCCTGGCGTTTAGCATTGACGCTAACGCCACAAGGCGCTGAAAATTTATCCGCTTTTGCCAACAAAAATCCAACACCAAATATTTTCAGTGGCCAAGTCAATAGCGAAGGTAAGCAACTTTGGCAATTTAGTGGTCAGGGGTGTCAATGGTCTGGAATGGGGAAAGCCATGTATGCCAGCTCTCCTATTTTTTCCGCTATGTTGGATCGTTGCTGTGCTGCCTGTACATCAGAGTTGGCACTGCCATTAAAAGCAGTCATGTTCGGAGAACATGATGCCGCATTAGCCACTACCGAATACGCACAACCGGCAATTGCGGCGCATCAAATTGCACTGGCGGCACATTGGCTGGCGCTTGGATTGAAGCCTGATTATGTTCTGGGGCACTCGGTTGGCGAGTTTGCCGCTGCCGTTGTTGCCGGGATTTTCACACCTGAACAGGTGATGCCGTTAGTCGCGGTAAGAGGCAAACTGATGCAAAGTTGTTCCCGAGGAGGGGCGATGCTGGCGGTTTTTGCCAATGAAGAAGATGTGCTTCCGTTCGTTCGTTCACTGGCATTAGATCTGGCGGCTTGTAATGGTCCTCAACACTGGGTTTGGGCCGGTACAGAGACGGAAATTGCTACTTTGGCGCAACGTCTGGAGCAACAGCAGATTCGCTGCCAGCGTCTTAATGTTGCCTGCGCAGCACATTCAGCCATGCTTGATGGCGTACTGGAGGCATTTTCTCTGCGTTGTAGCCAGTTGCAACCTGCATTGGGGGAAATTCCGCTGATTTCTACCCTGACAGCTAAGATTGCAACGACTGAACAATTGGCTTCACCGGACTACTGGCGTAACCATATGCGTCAGACCGTGCGCTATTACCCGGCTGTTGAATTTGCCCGCCAGCAAGGGGTGGCATTATTTATGGAGATGGGGGCTGATGCGCAATTAACCGGTATCGGGCGTCGTATCAGTCTGCCACAGGAAAGCTGGATTGCTGGCGTACAGCGTCAAAGCTCTCCAGAGACAGCTCCGCAAACGGCGCTTATGCAACTTTACTGTGCCGGTGTGCATCTTGACTGGCCGCACCTTTTCCCACTCGCTGGGGAAAAATGCCACGCCCCGCTCTATCCATTTGACGAACAGTATTACCACTTCCCTGCTACCAAATTTGTACAGCCTACAACCAATATCAATGCTGGACTTGATGTGAATGCTCTTCTCGATCCTGCCATTGAGCAAAACCCCGATGCTGTAACACTACGCGTGTTGTATACCGATGCATTGGTATATCAATGTCATGGGCGTGATGCTGAACAAGGTTTCGGTGCCATCGATACGATCCGGGCTGGCCGACTGCAACCTTGTTGGCGTCCTTTGTTGGAACAATTATTAACCTATTGCGTTCAGCAAGGTTATTACCGGGAAATTTCTGGGCCAACGACGAGTAAAATGTATCGTCCTGATCGTCCTCTGCCATATGCCAAACGTAGATTATTAGAGGCAAATTTACTCACTGCTTTCCCGGCTTTGATTTATGCCGGCGAGCGTCTGTTTGCCCTGTTGAGCGCTCGTTGCGATTTGCCGCGCCAGTTAGTCGCAACACAAGCCGCGACTAACTCATGGCTTCCGGCGCCACAACCGTGCCCTGACACTCACTATGCCCTACATTGGCGTACAATAAACACCGTAGATATCCCAAGATCTTCAACGGCATATACTCTCCGTTCTTCAACAGCGAATGACGAGATTGTTAATCATTGGCGTCAGGCGGGTATTCATTTACAGCCAGAAAGCGGAAACATCTTATTACTGCTTACCGGCAATGATGTACTTGAATTATGCGATCAGGTTATTACCGAATTAAAACGTGATGAAGCGACATCACTAACCGTTGTCACCTGTTGCGCTCAACCGGAAACCACCTTATCACCAGAGAATATCAACCCAGCTCAATACGCTGTCTGGGCATTGTTACGTGTCGCAGTTGAAGAATATCCCCATCGTCGTATTCAAGCGATTGATATTGCTGATATCAACGATGCTGAGGCTTTGTCATTAGCGCTTGGCTATTTGAGTGAACGTAACCGTTGGCTAAGAGTACGCGACAATCAAGTCTCGACGCCGGTTTTACAACGCCAATCCTTACTGCTTTCCCAACAGTCGATGTCGATTCCCCATCAGGGTTGGCATATCGTGACCGGGGGAATGGGCGGAGTTGGCCAGATTTCCATCCGTTGGTTGTTGGCCCAAGGCGCACGTAGAATTGCGGTATTCGCCCGTCGTCAACATGCGGATTGGGACGCTTTTGTTCAAGAGTTATCACTGAATACTGAATGTGAGATACGCTGGATTAAAGTTGATGTTACTGATACGCCAGCCATGTTAAACGCAGTGCGGACGCTGGCGCAAGAGGATAGTATCGCCGGAGCAATTCATGCGGCGGGTATCGCTGATCACACCCGGTTGGCAGAACTTGAATCTCAACGTCTGTCACAGATGTTATCGGTAAAAGCCCTGAGTGCATCGGCGTTGCAAACTGCTCTTAAGCAACATAATGCGCACTATCTGTTGCTTCATTCTTCTGCCGCGTCAATGTTAGGCGCCCAAGGACAAGGCGCTTATGCCGTTGCCAATGCTTACCTGGAATCTTTGGCGCTGACAGCACCGGATTCGTTGATGGTAAAAGCGCTGGTCTGGGGTGTTTGGGGCGGCGTTGGTATGGCCCGCGACCGGCGATTAGTAGAAAAACTGGCACAAGATGGCATGTTGCCGTTCAGCGTCAATGAAGGTATCTGGCATTTTGATCAATCTCTGCGCAGTGCGTCTCCTTGCTATCTGGCAATACGGTTAGATGAACATCATCCCGATATTTCGCGGCGTTTACAGTCTGACATTACAACTACAACGCTGACTTCTTCGCACATTGTCGATAACACGCGGTATCAGGATGAAGAAGAACGGCTCCATTGGTTGCGTCAACGTATCGCCGCGTTGTTACGGTTGGAACAGCCTGAACGTTTGGAGCCGCAACAGGATTTACTGCAATTTGGTTTGGATTCCCTATTGTTCCTGGAGTTAAATGCAGCGATCCACCAGCAATTTGGTTTCAGACTAACTGCCGAATCGGCTTATCAGAATATGACTTTGGCGGGGCTTAATCGGCTTATTGGCGACGCATTACCTGAACAGCCGGTAGCCCCTTCTCAGCCTGAGATTATCATTGACAGTTCCCAGCATCATGCTCCATTCCCTTTGACGCCAATTCAGCATGCTTACTGGATTGGTCGTACTCAGGCCATTGATTTTGGCGGTGTCGCGTGCCACGTCTTATTTGAATGGGATCTGGCACTGGATGGTTTTGATAAAGATAGTTTTGATATTTCGCGTTTTGAGAAAGCATGGAATGCTTTAATTCAGCGTCATGGCATGTTGCGCATGGTAGTGGATGAAGATGGACAACAAAGAATTCTGCCTGAAACGCCTTGGTATGTTTTATCGCAAGATGATTTGCGTATGTTGGATGAAACAGCTTGCCAGCAGGCGCTGGTTCAGCGTCGTCATACGCTTTCTTACCAAGTTCCCCCCGCAGAACAGTGGCCATTGTTTGAGGTTTCTGTTTCTCTGTTACCGAATGCGCACTGTCGTTTACATATGAATCTGGATCTGTTGCAGTTTGACGTACAGAGTTTCCGAATCATGATGGACGATTTGCAACGTGCTTATCACCAGCAACCATTGGCTCCACAAACATTTACTTTCCGCGATTATGTAATGGCGGAACAGGCTCAACGGGCAAGTAAAGAGTGGCTGACATCATGGTCATACTGGCAGGAACAATTACCTTCGTTGCCTCCGGCGCCAAGATTGCCGCTGAATCCACAATTGCCTCAGCGTAGTCAGCCACAATTCACGACTTATGAAGGTCGATTAACACAATCTGATTGGCAAATGCTTAAACAACGCTGGCAACAATGGGGCGTGACTCCTTCTGCCGGTCTGTTGACGCTGTTTGCTCATACTTTGGAATGGTACAGCCGCCATCCGTTGTTTACCCTCAATCTGACATTCTTTAACCGGCAACCTTTCCATCCAGAGGTTCAAGATCTGATTGGTGATTTTACCTCCGTCATGTTGATGGATTTTGACTTACGCAAGACAACTTCCCTGCGTGCCAGCATGGAGAAAACCCAAGCTTTGTTATGGCAACGACTGAGCCATAACTATGTCAATGGTGTTGAGGTGTTGCGAGAACTTGGTCGCCAACAAAATGGTGAAGCCCATAACAGACAACCGCTGACGCCGGTGGTTTTCACCAGCATGTTAGGAATGGCGCAAGAAGGCGTCGCTATCAAACAATCCATCACCCAGTTACTGGGCGATCCGGTCTTTGTGCTGAGTCAAACCCCGCAAGTCTGGCTGGATCATCAGGTCATGGAAGTGGATGGTGATCTACTGTTTAACTGGTACTGCATGGATGACGTATTGGCGTCGGGAGTTATTGAAGCACTGTTTGCCGCTTATAACGCGCTGTTAGTGCAAATTTGCCGTCAGCCTGACCGTATAGAACATTATGATCTTCATACACCACCTTCTGGTCATGCACGTTATGATTTCTGGCCGCAACAATCTGAATTGCGTCAGGCCGAGCAATATCTGCGTGCTAAACCTGAAATCCGACTGGCAGAAATTCAACCACGTCAGGACGACACGCAAGGTTATAATGTATGGCTGGTGGCGGAAAATAATCTGCCATTACAGTTATCAGAACCACAGGCGATAAACACCGATCTGTTACCTCTGCCTGAGTTAACCGAACAACAAGCGTTTGAGCGCTCTTGGCAATACATTGAACAGCAAGCATTACTCGGCTTGAGCCAAACGTTACTGCGCCAAAACCTGTTCACTTATCCTCAGCAATGTCACTCCCGTGAGGAGATTGAACAACGTTTACAACTTGCGCCACAGTATCAGCGTCTTCTTACCCAATGGTTGATGTTATTAAACAACCAGGGATTTATTGAAAAAACCGCTGGTGGATACCGCTGTTTGCAACCGCTGAATCATGTTCCTGCTCCTACGGCAAAGCTGGACGACGCAGTGTGGTGTCAAACCATTAGCCGTTATGTCGCGACATGTATCGAGCAACATGACGCCTTGATTGCCGGGCGAGGTAATGCGTTGGAACTGTTGTTTGCCGATAAACAGACCACGGCCAGCCTCTATAGCGAGAATCCAGCGTTACGGTGCCTGAACCAAACTGCCGCTGAAATTATCCGGCAATTGAGTCGGGTATCTGAACATTTCACCATGCTGGAAGTTGGCGCGGGAACTGGTGCAACTTCAGCGAAGGTACTTGAGCGTAATGCACAATCGATTGAAAGCTACCACTTTACCGATGTTTCGCCGCTATTCTTGGATGATGCACGTCAGTTGCTCAATCATTATGGCGAAACCGTGAAATTTGCTCTGTTCGATATTAATCAGCGTATTGATTTTAGCCTGCATCCAGAATCCGGTTACGACCTGATTATGGCGGTTAACGTGTTGCATGATGCAATCCATCTGCAAAACACCCTACAACGTCTGTCACGATTACTGAAAACCGGTGGATGGTTGCTGATTATTGAATCAACGAAACATGAAAGCGCTATGCAACTCGCTAGTGTTGGATTTATTGAAGGTATTAATGCCTGGAGTGATGATCGCGGCGCCAGTGCATTGATGGCGCTTGCGGATTGGCGTAAGTGCTTGGAAAAATCCGGCTATCGGATTTCATTGGAATGGCCGGGACAAGATGGACCAGAACTGCATCAACAACTGATTCTGGCGCGTGCTGAGCGGCAAGCGCGGCTCAATGTTAGTGAAGTAGCGGCGCAATTTTCTACTTTGCCTTACTCATTGCATGTTCAACAGCAAGAACAATTACCATTAATCGTGACCGCTAAAGAGAGCGTGGCACAGTCATCAACTTCGGAAACAGAGCAACCGGAAACGGCGGATGACCAGCTCTATGATATAGAACAGCAGGTTATCGCGCTCTGGTGTTCACTGCTTCCTCAGCCAATACAGCGTCACAGTGACTTTTTCCAGAGTGGTGGTGACAGCTTAATTGCTACCCGGATGGTGGTGCAATTGCGCCGTCAGGGCTATGAACAGGCAAATCTGCAACAACTGTTTGAACATCCCAAATTGAGCGAGTTTTGTCGTACTTTGCGGACAGTTGAAACAACACCCGCTACACAGGTTATTCCACTGGAAACTAAACCAGCATCGGAACAGACGCTGCCACTGACTGCGTTACAATATGCTTATTGGTTGGGTGAAAGCCAACTGTTCCAATTTGGTAACGGTATCGCTCATTTCTATGCTGAATTGGCTATCAATAATCTTGATCTGCCTCGTTTCACCACGGCTTGGAACCGTGTAATCAACCATCATGCGCAATTGCGCGGCTATGTGAAGGATGGGCAATATCATATCCTGTCGGAAGTTCCCTGCTATACCCCGACGGTAATCGACTGCCGTGACATGATACCAGCTCAATGCGAAACAAAACTCGCTGATGCCCGCGATACCCTGCGCACTAAAGGCGTTCCTAGCGATAATTGGCCGCTGTTTGATTTTACGCTGTATCATATTGATGACCGGGCACATCTATTGCATTTGACTATCGATCTGTTAGTCGCTGATGGTAAAAGTTTGACGTTAATTCTAAGTGATTTGCAACGTGGATATCAGGAACCCAATTGGCAGCCAGAACCACCGGCCGCGACTATTAGTGACTATATTCAAGCACTGGAGGATGAGAAAACAGGGGAAGCCTGGCAACAAAGCAGACAATATTGGCTTAATCGCTTACCTTATCTGCCTGATGCTCCGGAGTTGCCGTTAAAAGATCATCAGTCACAAGAACTTAATCAACAATGTCTGACGGGATTTGTTAGCCCGCAACAGTGGCAGCGTTTGCAACAACGCGCAGCAGAATACCGAGTGTCCCCATCACAGGTTATGTTGACGTTATTCACTCATGTTCTGGCGGTATGGAGCAACAGCGAGCATTTCACCATCAATGTTCTACATGGCAACCGGCTGCTTATGCCACAACATTGCGATACGTTGGTGGGGAATTTGTCCACCACGTCATTGTTGGAAGTGGATTTACGCAACAGCACAGGATTCAGTGACGCAGTAAGTCGGATACAGAAACAGTGGTTAGCTGATCTGCAACATGCTCTATTTGATGGTCAATTAGTACTCAGAGAGAAAAATCAGCACCGTCACAATCTGAACGCCGGTATGCCGATCGTGTTCAACGATACAACCGGTACTGCGGGTCAAGGGCCGTCAGGGTTGGGAACGCTGAATCTTTTCGGTGCGCAAACACCGCATGTTTATCTCGACTGTATGCTGATTTCCAGCTCAGATGGCGGCGTTATCATTCAGTGGGCAATTTTGCCGCAACTGTTCCAGCCACAAGTTGCAGAAAACATGTTTGCTCATTATCAGGCTAGCGTCGCTGCCCTGCTTGAAGCCGATTACCAATGGAACGCTCCACTTCCAGAGTGGCTCCCGGTAAATGATCGGATTTTGTGCCAAAACAGTAATGCGACAAAGAATGTTTTTCCGCCACATACGCTTTGTTCGTTAATCGAACAGGCGGTAAGCCGCTACCCACAACGTACCGCTGTAGTCGATGCTTACCGTCAAATCGATTACCGCACTTTGTGGTCACAAAGTCTGGCATTAGCTGACCATTTACTAGCGCAAGAAAATCAGCATTCGTCTCTGATTGGCGTAGTGATGGAAAAGGGTTGGGAACAGGTTGTCGCGGTTATAGCGATTTTATTGGCGGGACGGGCTTATCTGCCTATTGATGCCAGCTACCCGCAACAGCGCATTCATCAGCTATTGGCATCAGGAGAAGTTGAGACTGTATTAACTCAACCTAAGTTTGCTCAACAGATGAGTTGGCCTGATGGTGTACAGGTTATCGCACTGGATGAAACATTACTTAACTGCTTGCCGAAAAATACTGGTGAGCAGCGCTTGTCTGCCTGCCCTGAGGATTTAGCTTATGTGATCTTCACATCAGGCTCTACTGGCAAACCGAAAGGCGTGATGATAGATCACCAAGGAGCCGTTAATACCATCCTTGATATTAACCAACGTATTGCCCTCAATGAACATGATAGCGTGCTGGCAATCTCAGAATTGACATTCGATCTTTCAGTTTATGATCTGTTCGGTACTTTAAGTTGTGGGGCCAAACTGGTTATTCCTTCTCCCGGTGACAGCCGACAACCCGACAAATTATTGACGTGGTTACAGCAAGAATCAGTCACTGTTTGGAACTCTGTTCCAGCATTTGTGCAACTGCTTGAGGAGTACGCCAGAGATTATCCACATTCTTTGGATAGCCTGCGTTGGGTATTGATGAGCGGTGATTGGATACCAACCAATTTGCCGGAAAGATTATCTGCCCTTCACCCTGCGTTGAATCTTCTCAGTTTGGGTGGTGCAACCGAAGCATCAATCTGGTCTATTGCCTATCCTATTACTCAAGTTGATCCAAACTGGCGCAGCATTCCATATGGAAAACCACTGGCTAATCAGACTTTCTATGTGCTCAATGCAACGCTTTCACCCTGCCCGGTCTGGGTGACGGGAGAACTCTACATTGGAGGACAAGGGTTAGCACTAGGCTACTGGGCTGATTTGGAAAAAACCGCCCAAGCCTTTATTACTCATCCTCAAACCGGTGCACGGTTGTACCGCACCGGTGACTTAGGGCGCTGGCGGCCAGACGGTAATATTGAATTCTTGGGGCGCAACGATCACCAGATTAAAGTTCGTGGCTACCGGATTGAGTTAGGCGAGATTGAACACCGCTTATGCGAGCATCCGGATATACAACAAGCGTTAGCGTTTGCACATACTACGTCAACAGGCGCATTGCAACTCGTCGCGGGTGTGCGTTTATCTGATGAGGCACCGCTATCTACAGAACTTTTACCGGTTCTGCCTCATTGGTTGCAACAGACCTTGCCTGCTTGGATGTGTCCACAGCGCTTTATCATTCTCGATACGGTACCTGTATCCGACAACGGTAAAATTGACAGACGCGCATTAGCTGCCTTGGTTGAGGAAGTTCAGGAAGTCAATCCAACGTCATCCGTTGCTCTCAGTGTGACAGCACAAGCTGTGTTGGACCTTTGGCAAGCGGTATTGGAGCAACAAGCTATTAGTGTGCATGAGAGTTTCTTTACGCTAGGCGGTGATTCTCTGGCGGCGGTGCGGTTAATGGTGAAAATTAATCAGACGTTTAACCGTCAATACCCTCTCAGTTTGCTACAAACTTACGATACCGTACACTCTTTGGCCGAATTTATTGAATATCAGCCAGAAAGCTCTTGCCAGGGGGTGATATTGAACAAGGGAAGTGTTGAGCAACCGGCACTATTTATTGTGCATCCTATTGGCGGACATCTGTTGGGGTATCGCCATTTGGCGGCCGATTTCGGCGACCAACGCCTGATTGGGCTGGCGTTTTCCCCGGATAATTTAAATACAGATACCCCTTCCGTGGCAGCGTTGGCGGCTGACTATATCAGTCAAATTCGTGCCTTCCAGCCGCACGGCCCTTATGCTTTGGCAGGATGGTCTTTTGGTGGATTGGTGGCCTATGAAATGGCTCATCAACTACGAGCGATGGATGAACGTGTTTCTCAATGCATCCTAATTGACAGCTTTGCGCCAAATGTCCGCACTGATCTGACGCTGGATGAAACATTCTGTCATCGTCATTTCCTGCTCGACTTGCAGGGACAATTCCCAAGTCTGACTCTGGATGATCATGTTATCGCTGCCGATACTAAGACTTTCCTTAATGCATTGCACGATGTCTTGCCGCAATCTGCACAGATTGATAGCTCGCTGACCGCACTTTATGACGTGTGGCGCCATAACTTGAATGCGTTGCTTAACTACTGTCCACCGCAGACTTCACAGCCTTTCTGGCTTATTCGGGCAGCACAGGCATTACCGGATTTTATGGATTATCTTAATCCAACCACCATCGCCTCAAGCGATCTGGGCTGGCAGGCTTTTGGTCCGGTCAATGTGACACAACTTGCGGGCGATCATTACACCTTGTTCCAACACGAACATGTTGGCTCACTGGCTACTTGTCTGAAAGATATCTTGAATTCAGCACCAACCACTAATTTTGTTAAGGAGAACATATGATAAAGCCACGGCGGGTTCTGATTGTCGGTTCGAAATTTGGCGAATTATATCTTAATGCATTCTTACAACCTCAGTCTGGTCTGGAACTGGCTGGCATTTTGGCTCAGGGCAGTACTCGCTCGCAGCAACTTGCTCGTGATTTTAATGTGCCGCTATTCCGCTCATTGGATGAGCTACCAGATGATATTGATATTGCCTGTGTAGTCATTCGGGCAGAGGTGATTGGCGGCAAAGGCGATCAGCTCACTCAGACACTTTTGGCTCGTGGAATTTCAGTCATTCAGGAACATCCCCTTGATGCAGAGGCCATCAAAAGACATCAATTAACCGCCAAAAAACATAATGCAGTGTTTTGGGTAAATAGCTTTTATAGCCAATGCCGTGCTGGAAGAAGTTGGTTACATGCGGCGCGGCAAATTAGTCATTTATCACAGCAGCGTCCGGTAAGTGGTTATTTGACAACCAGTCGCCAATTGCTATTTTCCGCGCTCGATCTGTTGTTACAGGCGTGTCACTGTCCGGAACAGATGGAGATAGTCTATGTTGGTCAGCGAAGCAGTGCATTTCATTGCTTTGAACTTAGCTTCGCAGGGACAACCGTAACGTTGAACGTGCAATCTTATCTGGACCCGAGAGATCCCGATATGCACAATCTGGTGATGCATAAAATGACGTTGATTTGGTCTGCGGGTTACCTTACGCAAGAAGCCAGTTACGGGCCGGTCATTTGGACACCCGTCCTTCATGCTCCTGACCATCTGAATAGTGAACAAAGCCTCTATCTGAATGCCAGTCAACCGGATGGTAACTATTTGCACCAAACAACATCACAAATTCTTTGTCCGGCAACCAAAAACTGGATGACGGCATTTGAATGTGATGGCGCTAAAGGTGTGGCATTTTTACTCAACACCTTGAGTTCTGTATTGAATGGCTCTCCCTGCCCGCCTGCTTTTGCTTACGATTACCAACTGCGGTTAGCAGGTTTATGGCAACAAATTTTGCGCATTATGGGAGAGCCTATTACTCAGGATTTACCGTCCCCTGTTTGGATTGAGCCAGCAAAATTGATGTTAACTGAGGAAGCATGTTGATGACGTGGGCACTCCCTACACATCCGATGATTCGTCCGTGTCTGACGACTCACGGCAAACCCAAATACATGCTGTTAATCTGCCCCTTTGCCGGGGGCAGTACCAGTGCATTCCGCCACTGGTCCACACTGAAAAATTTAGATATAGCGGTTTCACTGGTGATTTATCCCGGACGTGACAGCCGCATGGCGGAAAAGGCTACTGCCAGTATCGCGCCATTGGCGCAATCACTTTCTGACTTGGTGGCGTCATTCACCCCCGCACAAAGAGAGAACCTGATACTTGTCGGTCACAGTATGGGAGCACAAGTTGCTTTTGAAACTTGCCAACGCCTTGAGCAACAAAACTGTTCACCCAAGGCGCTGGTACTTTCGGGGTGCCATGCGCCTCATCTTCGATCTCGCCGCCAACTGAGCGGGTTGCCTGATCATGAGTTTCTTGAACAATTGATTGATATCGGCGGTTGTAGCCCGATTTTGCGAGAAGATCCCGGCTTGCTTGAGCTGTTCTTACCGATGCTACGGGCCGATTTTCTTGCTACCGAACATTATTACCGGCCCATTCAGACTGACGCTGTAAAACTGCAAACGCCAACATTGCTGCTTTATGGCAGTGAAGACAAAGAGGCTTCTGCGATAGAAGTTCAGCAGTGGCGGCAATGGCTTGCAGATGGAGAGCAACATCCTTCATATCGCTACAAGGAGGTTGTAGGCGACCATTTTTATATTACTCAAGAACCTGAAAGTTTTATTCGTCACATTACACAATTTATACAATATGTACAGGAGTTTGCATAATGGCACCTTTTTCTATTCCAGGGAAAACACTTACTCTGACGCCAGACTATCTTTGGAATGGCAAAACGCTAGACCAACAACTTGCCGGGTGGGCTGGTATCTGGGGCGATAAAACAGCGCTGATCTATCAGGAACAACAACTAACTTACCGTGAATTGCACCAATCCGCAGAGAGATTAGCCAGCGGACTATTTCGTCGAGGGATACGTCGTGGGGATAACGTTATGGTACAACTACCTAACCGTATCTCCTTTGTCGTTACCTGCTTTGCCCTGTTTAGGTTAGGCGCTCACCCGGTGTTATTAATGCCGACACAGAGGACACATGACGTTCATGCCCTTTGCCAGATTGCCCGCCCGGTTGCTTACATTATTCCCGATTGCATCCATGATTTTGACTATCGGGAAATGGCTCGAGAAATTGCGGCGTCTTGCCCCGATCTGAAACAGATTATTGTTGACGGAGAAGCGGAAGAATTTACCGCGTTGGCATCCATTGATGATGAACCGGTAAATATTCCTGGTCCAAGCTATGGTGATATTGCTGTTTTATTGCTTTCAGGGGGAACGACCGGTACACCGAAATTAATTCCCCGTACTCACGACGCCTATACCTATGATTTTGTGCTCTCAGCCCGTCTGTGTGCGGTAAGTACGGAAAGTATTTATTTGGCTGTACTGCCTGTCGCACATAACTTCACGTTAGGCAGTCCCGGTATTTTGGGCGCCCTTTCCCAAGGCGGAAGTGTCCTTCTGAGCGATACCGCCAGTTGTGATGAAGCTATGCCGCTAATTGAACAACACAAAGTGACCCATCTGGCATTAGTACCGGCTCTGGCACGGCTTTGGGAACAGGCCCGCGACTGGGAACAAAGCGATCTTTCATCCCTACGCTGTTTGCAAGTGGGAGGCGGCAGGTTGACGCCAGAACTGGCGGAACAGGTAATAGCACGCCTTGGGCCTTTGCAGCAGGTGTTTGGTACAGCGGAAGGATTACTCTGTTATACCCGATTAGATGATTCCTATGAGGTCATCATTAATACCCAAGGTCGTCCGTTATCAGAAGAAGATGAGATCAAAATTGTTGATGCCAATTTGCAACCTGTAGCACCTGGCGAGGTAGGAGAGCTTATTACACGAGGTCCTTACACCATTACGGGATATTACCGTGCAGAGCAGCATAATACCGTGGCTTTCACCACCGATGGGTTCTATCGTACCGGCGATCTGGTTCGTATGACCTCAGATGGCAATCTGATCGTTGAGGGCCGAATTAAAGAACAGGTTAACCGCAGTGGTGAGAAAATTTCGACCCAGGAAGTTGAAACCTTGTTGCTGCAACACCCTGACATTGATGATGCCGTTGTCATTTCTGTGCCCGATGAGCTGTTGGGTGAACGAATCTGTGCCTGTTTACCTAACAACGGCAATCAACCGGAACCGGCGCAGATAGAGGCGTTTCTACAACAGAAAGGGGTTCAGCGTCATAAAATTCCTGACCAATGGTTGTTTGTCGCCTATTGGCCGTTAACTACAGTGGGAAAAATTGATAAACGCCGTTTGGTACAGATGGCACAAGCGGAACATGGCTGTCCAATGCGGCAATATCATGAACAAACGGTTGTTATTACCAGTACTCCGCTAGATTTGATTACGCATTTGCTTTCAGACAATGAGGCACAACCTTATATGCTCTATGAAGTGAAAGGTGAATGGTCGTTGGGGATAGGCTGCGCAGCGACCATCAGTGCGGATGCATCAGGACAACTGATTGATTCACAAGGTAATCGTCATCCATACGATATCAGCACATTGAGCCAGAAACTTGAACAGGCGCTTAATGCTCTCCCCATTCAGGATTGGCGGGCTTACGGAAGAACTTTATTTGAATTCTCCCATATGACGTATGGGCTGCCATTAGAACAACAAAACGAAGCGTTAATAAAAATCACTATTCCACAGCATGAATTACGCATAACTCAAGGACAGGTTCTGATACGAACGCTCGAAGAAGGTCAACTCGCCATATTGAGTGAGAAAGTTCGCCAGGCTGATCAATTAGGCACACCGGTTTTCTCATGTACAGAAGATATGGAAATCATTAATAAGCCAGACGCGGCGAAACATTATCAGGATAACGTCGCCAATGCGGTTAAGGATATTGCCGCGAGCCACTATCAGAAAGTGATCCTGTCACGTCGGGTTGAACTTGGCTCAGGCATTGATATGCCGCACAGTTACTGGTTAGGCCGTCAGGCTAACACACCTGCCCGCTCCTTCTTCTTACGGGATGAAGATTTCTCTGTTTATGGTTTCAGCCCGGAAACCGTGGTTGAAGCAGATGGTTCAGGTTGGGTCAGCACACAACCATTGGCTGGAACTAGAGCCTTGACACATGATAAAGATCAGGATCAACGGTTGAGAGCAGATTTGCTTTCTGACCCGAAAGAGATCTCCGAGCATGCTGTTTCGGCCAAATTGGCATTAGAAGAGCTGGCGCCGATTTGTCAGGCTGACACACTTTGTGTATCAGAGTTTATGGCGATTCGTAAACGGGGTTCGGTACAACATTTAGCATCACGGGTAAAAGGATTACTACAAACAGATAAAAATCGTTGGGATGCATTTATCGCCCTATTCCCGGCAGTAACCGCTTCGGGGATACCCAAAAAACCTTCTTTACAAGCAATTTCACGTTACGAAGGTGAACCACGCCGACTTTATAGCGGTTGTGTCATGTTATTAGATAGCTCAGGTAAACTGGACGCGGCGCTGGTATTGCGTTCTCTCTATCAGCATCAAGGGCGCTGTTGGCTCCAGGCTGGCGCAGGATTGGTCAGAGATTCCAAACCAGAAAGAGAATGGCAGGAAACCTGTGAAAAACTTGACTGCATTATGAAATACGTTCGCCGTTACGCCGGCAAAAAAGAGTAAATGAAGTCATAACACTTTTTCTTCCAAGCCCCGGGAAAACCAGAATTGTTTCTGGTTTTCTCTAGAACTCAGGTTTCTAAGGAACAAGCCTCGTTATTTTCAACGAGGTTTGTCAGCGGTCTGAGCCATCATTAAGATGGCCAATAATAGTGAGACTCATCGTTTTAAAGGCATGTTATTAACTATGCAGTTATTGCCTTTAAGTTATTGTTTAATGCGTTCATAAATTGAACTATGACATCCATTGAATTAGTGTTTCGGATGGATAGAGCTGTGTTAATGGAACCGGTAATACGGGCTTGTTCTACCAACTCATTGTCGATGATCTTGTTTTTTGCGAGCCATTCAGCAATATCCGTCCAGGACCATAACGGGCGACTGCTATCCACGCGCAGAAGAGGCGTAGGGAAATCACCTGCTCCACGGCTACCTTTACTGTATCGAGATAAAGCTGCTTTGGTGGTTCCTGCCAGTTCAGCCGCATCACTTAAGCTAACTACATCACCAATATCTACAGATAGACACATTAAACCCGAAACCGATTCAATGTCAGCTATTGCAGACATGACGGCTTTTGCGTAATTTTCGCTGTTGCGGGTAAAATTAACGTACAATGTACCATTGTATGCAGCAGGGTGGGCATCGCTGCATCCTGCCTCATACAAAGCATCTGATATATCAAACAAATCATCGTCAATAGTGATTTTTTTTCCGCCTACCACAATGCTAAAACTGTATTTTCTCATATCTACTTTCCTATGATTGAGATGTGAGACTTCGATAAAAAGGCCGCAGTTTGACGGCCTTGATATTATTTGCATTTATCGACTAATGAGATTATGTCTTTCGCGTGGTCTTGAGGGCTATCAGGCGTTCCCCAAAATGATTTTGGTGTCAACCTTTGTTACCGGATTTAAGTTGCCGCGCTACATCTCGACTCTACCCGATTTCTAAGCTAACTCCTAGGCGACTCATTTTCTACTATGCTTAATCAGTCACTTCTAATTTTTCCTTCCGTGACAACCATTAACTTAAAAAAACCAAACAAATAGATATCAGCTTGCAACTATTCCTGCTGGTACCCATTTTACTTGGAGGCAATAAATATGTTCTCTCGTCGTGATATCTTGAAGGCGTCCGCAATTGGCGCAGCCGCCGCTAGCATGGGCGGTATGATTAAAGCCGCTGTTGCTGATGAACAGCACGATACAGTCACTGCTGGCAAGGATAGACCGCCAATAAATGCCAAAAGTTTGTATAAATATAAATTCACTGATAGCAAAAAACGGATATTGGAAAATGGATGGGCGCGGGAAGCCACGGTAGAACAATTCCCGATATCTGAAGGGATTGCCGGTGTTGATATGTTACTTGAGCCGGGTGGCGTACGTGAACTTCATTGGCATGCTGTTGCCGCTGAATGGGCATATATGCTTGAAGGTCATGCACGTATTACCATTATCGATCCGGAGGGCAAAAGTGAAGTAGCTGATTTTGGCCCCGGCGATGTATGGTATTTTCCCAAAGGTCATGGTCATTCTATTCAGGCGCTTGGGGATGGCGCACATTTTATTCTGGCTTTTGATAATGGGCATTTTTCAGAATTTGGCACTTTCAGCATCACTGATTGGATAACCCATATGCCGAAAGAGGTGCTTGAGAAAAGTGTCAACATGCCGGCATCCGTTTTTTCTAAAATTAAACAGGGTGAAGCTTACATCGTTGGGGGCGCTATTCCGCCCAAACTTCCCCTACCTGCTGACGATGGCGGATTGAACGATGCCCCACTCACCCACCGTTATGAACTCTTGAAGAGCAAACCCTTCTTCGAGAACGACGCAGGGAGTGTTTATCGAGCATCATCGAAGGAATTTCCTATTTCTACAACGATCACCGGCCTTATAGAGACCATCAAACCTGGCGCAATACGTGAACTACATTGGCACCCTAATGCCAACGAGTGGCAATACTACATTTCAGGTAAAGGACGTATGACTGTATTTAGTTCCCACGGACACGCACAAACCGCAAAATATGGGCCAACCGACGTTGGTTACGTGCCACTGGGATTTGGTCACTATATCGAAAATATTGGCGATGATGATCTTCAAGTGCTGATTGTACTAGATAACGGTGTTTATCAAGATATTTCACTCTCTGATTGGTTAGCTAAAACTCCGTCTTATCTGCTTGCGGATAATTTCAACAATAAACCTTCCGATTGGGTGAATCGTCCTAAGGATAAGCTAGTTATATCACGCCGTAGGACTTGAGATATTACACAGTGGTGTATTGAAGGAACCTGTATAACTTTGTATATCAGAAATAGCCTCGTTTACACGGGGCTTTATTTAACATCGGATAACACCTTTTTATCGGTAATTAGGTCAGACAGGGATTAAAAGAATAAATTCCTTATTTTCTGTCATGTTTAATGACTGCTTTACATTTATATAACCTGCTGAGACCATTTAAAAACGTTCTGTTAACATCAAGTTATCCTATTCTCCAAGTTCTTTTGGCTTTGGTGCCTTCTCTTTTTTCTTTCGCTCATTTTATTATTTGTTTAACTAATCTTAACGTAATGATTTAATTGGAAAAAAATCAACAAAAAATGGCAAGATAAAAGCTTGCTAATAATTCTCATGTAAAGTAGTTTTATATTGAAATTAACGATTAGAAAGCCAGAGAAAACCCTATATTTAAAACTGAAATTTATATTAGTCGCGATAAATTTAGGCGTTCTCTGCCAGAAGATTCATAGCTCAATAAACACTAACATAATGGAGAAATATAATGGATATAAAATTAACACCTGATGATAGAAGTGGATATCAACCCGTTGAAAAGCAAATAGCAGGAGAGATAATACGTGTACTAAACTTTAAGCAAACAGATGAGGGGTATACAGCATCACATGGAATTGAATATCGGGCTAAGAAAATAATATTAGCATACGCTTTAGCTGTAAGTGGTATTCATGATGTGTCTCAACTTCCTGGTGACTATTATAAAAATAAAGAGACTGCCGAGGGAATTTATCAAGAATATATGTCTAATCTTTCATCTGCATTATTAGGTGAAAATGGCGATCAAATTTCTAAAGATATGGCAGATGGTTTTTACAAGAATGAACTGGATTTTGAAGGTGAATATCCTCAAAACATCTGGAATATTCCTGGTCTTGAAAATAAACCATTGAGTGATTATTTAGATGACGATAAATTATTGGCACTCTATTTTTTTGCGGCACAGGAAATTCCACTGGAGGAAAATCAACAATCAAATGCCGCAAGATTTTTTAAATTAATTGATTTCTTATTTATCTTATCTGCTGTAACTTCACTGGGAAGGAGGATTTTTTCAAAAAACTTTTACAATGGGTTAGAATCTAAATCATTAGAGAATTATATTGAGAGAAAAAAGCTTTCTAAACCTTTCTTTAGACCACCTCAGAAGTTACCTGATGGCAGAATCGGTTATTTGGCCGGTCCAACTGAACCACCTAAATGGAGAGTTAGTTTCCAAGAACTTAAAAAGAACAGAGCCAGGAATGGATTTGCTAATATGGACGGCGCTGCAAAACAAAAGTATAGTTCATTTGTAAAAGAGGTGCAAAAGGGTAACGATCCACTTACAGCAGCAAAAAGTATTGGCACAGCAAGCGGCAGTAACTTGGAAAAATTGCCAAATAATTTATTTAGTGTAAG
This sequence comes from Photorhabdus hainanensis, assembly GCF_018448965.1. Taxonomy (NCBI): domain Bacteria; kingdom Pseudomonadati; phylum Pseudomonadota; class Gammaproteobacteria; order Enterobacterales; family Morganellaceae; genus Photorhabdus; species Photorhabdus hainanensis. The sequence goes on from NZ_RCWD01000006.1 coordinate 83,197, forward strand.
GCTAAGTCAAAAAGACAGAGTAACCTTCACTCAAAATAATACTGAAAATACAATCACGATTCATAGTGTTGGAACTCATTATAAAAATATATGATGTGTGATCTCTGGCTTCGATTGATAGAGCATTTTTAAGCTCTCATTTTTTCAACAGGAGTCTCATAAGGCGTTTTACTTTTCAAACCACTGTGTGGTCTGTGATAATTGTAAAACGCCTTCCTTTAGCCAATACACTTTACTGCCAAAAAGATATTGGCTCTCCCCGTCCATAGCGTTAGATAGTTATAATTTTTGATGTTATTTTTGATTTACGCAACAAAACGCATAATATATATGACAGGATAAAAGCCAGCAAAGAATAAGCTATTATGTAAACATATGTATTTATGTAATTAAATTTTTCCAAAAATAAATTATGGACAAATTCGTTATGTATTTCAATAACAAAAATATTGTGAACAAGATATATCCCTAATATATTCTTGCTAATGTTATCTGTTAATGATGATATTTCGTTAATGTTCAAATTAACCAAGAATAAAAACAGGCACACCGAAGAAACCTGAAGGAATATATTATAAAACTTCCCATAAAAGAAGACCATTCCTGTCCTGGATGAAATGATTGATAAAGATATCAATGATATAATAAAAAATACCAGCAGCATTATGTGCTTAAAGGAAAAAGTCTTTATTTGAGGTTTCGTTAGCCCTAGATATCCACCTATCAAGAAACTAATCAAACCCTCAGCTTGGAACGGAATCAAAATATTGAATGGTATTAGTGAAAAAGAGAATTTGTAATCTGTTAGCGCATTCAGCAATGTAAGATTAGAAATTATAAGCATTATGACAAGTATTTTCATAATCCCCTTTGCATTTGTTTCGTTAAATGCGTTACGCATTAGTGGTGTTAATATATATAGAGAGACAATTGCAAATATAAACCATAAATGGGTAGCATCTGATGTGGTTCTACTAACATTAATATAATTCAAAAAACTAGTAGTAGGCACTGTTGTAAATTTACTGATAAAATATGTATCGTACAGATAATAAAAGATAAGCCAAAACAACAATACAGCTAATATCCCTTTGGCTTTATTAATGATGTAATCCACCTGCTTTTCATGCTTGTTGTTTAGTAAGAAATAGCCACTGCACATAAAAAACAACGAGACCCCCAACTGACCGATTTGCCTAAAAAAATACAAAACCACGTCATTATCATCGCGCAACAAGAAAAATAAAGTAACGTGAGAAATTACAACGAAAAATATAGAAACGATCTTTAATAAATCTATGGTTAATATTCTCATTCTTTGTCTCTTAAATAGATAAAATGAAGTTTGAAATTTTAGGGGCAAGCCTGGTCATACCTATTTTAGATGGATGTAAACCATCGGACACTGTGCCCAAACTATTGCTGGTCATAATATCGATATTTCCTTCATTGAATCCAGATTGTTTTAACAAATCCAGATATGGGATGGAGTTTTTTTCGCAAATTTCCCGACAAACGTTGCAATAGTCAGATAAATAGTATCCTTTGGCGTTTTTACTGTTCATACCTCTTTGTTCTGATATTGGCGTTGTTATAATAAACCCTATTCTTGCTAATGGGTATTTTTTGGTAACTCCGGTCATTAATAACTTCATACCTCCAATAAATGTCAATGGGGTTTTGTCTTTATAATCACCTATTTCCACCCCTCCATAGGAACCAAAGTCAAATCCAAAATCATTTACCCCGCCCCATATTGTAATAATATCTGGATTGCTTCCCATTTTTTCATATCTTAAACAAATGGCTGAATTATCATTTTTATCTTTTTGGGCTATGCATGTTCCCCCTATTCCGTAGTTTTTCCATTCTTTTAGACCTAAATTTTTAGTCACTATTGGTTGATACCACCCTCTTTCAGTTATACTGTCACCGAGGGTAAACCAACACCCTTCCTTCAAATGCGATTGAATATAAGACATTCACTTTCATCCTTCTAAAAATAAAAATTCAGCAAGAGGCCGTTGTGAGAATTGCTGCCGGAATTTCTCAGACCATAGAGAATATTCAAACAATTCTGCGCCAAGATCCAATTCACTTATTGGCAGCGACAAAAATTCCAACTGTAGGCATTTATCAAAATCAGGAAGCGTATTCAGAGAGAATTGCTTCGCATCCGTTGAGACAGTGAGCCTTTTACTTTTATTGGCAGCTTGGTCTGTATGACGAGTCATCATCCTGATCTCATGCAAATTATGTCCGTATGAGAATCGCTGACCGAATAGTGAAAATGAATTTCGTCACTGCGGTTGGATCTCAGATAAAGTTGTCTCATATAAATAATACGATATCAACCTCTTTTACGACCCTTTAGTCGTACACATTCATAACAGAAATACGGATTGGTTATCATAAACAAGTTATCTATCAGGTGCTAAAAAATGCCGATAGTGACAATTAGTTTGCTAAAGAAGTGGTGGATAGATTAGCTAAAGAAAAAAATGGATCTGAAACATAATATTGAATTACTGACCATCTGAGTTTAATAACAAAAATGCCGATCTTGAGTATCGGCATTTTACTGTGAAAGAGAAGATTAATTTAATGCTTTAACGCTTCAATTTTATCCCGGCTCAGTCCGGTACTGGTGACAATAATGTCCAAACTCACGCCATGTCGTAATAAGGCGCGAGCCGTTTCCACTTTACCTTTCTCTCGGCCTAGCTCAATACCCCGCTCAAGCCCTTTTTGTTCAAGCTGTTCTGCAATAGTCATCAACATCGTTTCATGCTCCGGAGATTGTTCAATCAGTTGATGGACAAATTGGGAGAGATCCAGCGTATGCCCATTCAGTAAAATATAGCGTAACACCACATTGCGCTGCTCGGTTGTATTATACCCTCTATTCAAGAGTTCCACCAATTGGGGGACCCATTCCAGCATGTCCCGGCAGCGGATGTGTTTTTGCACCAGCTCCATCAGGGCAACCCCTTTATGCGTCAGGATCTCTTCATCGCTGAGCGCACTGACGTCCACCAACGGAAACGCCTGACGGTATAAGCGGGCAGCCTGTTCGGGAAGTGTAAAACAATCCAGCCACCGGTTTGAGTAAGGATACGGTTGAACCTCACCATGATAAAACAGCAGCGGCGCGACCAAAGGGAGTTCAGTATGGCCTTTTTTCAGGTGGGCCGCCATTGCTAACATGTCATAATACATCAGCCGCCAGGCCATCAACGGGTCAGGGGTGGACTGATGCTCAATCAGGCAATAGATATAGCCCTGTCCCCGCGCCGTTTCAACCGAGTAGAGCACATCACTGTGCAGTTGACGTAAATGCCGGTCCACAAAACTGCCGGGTTCCAGTTTCAATGTGGCTAAATCACACAACGACTGGATCTCTTCGGGCAGATAAAGGGATAGAAATTCCCTGGCCGTTTCGGGCCGCGTTAAAAAATGTTTAAATAATGCGTCATGGTGAGGCCGTTGTTTTTCTTTCTTTGCCACAATCCGTTTCTCTGTCTTATCAGTTAGTCATCGCCACGCATTGTCAAAGTTATAATATCTCTAGAAGACCCGCAACCAATGTACAACATATTATTTCGGTGATTATCCATTTTCCTTGAGTGGATCGAAACTGGCTGGAAAACGCTCTCAGAAGCGCTTGGCGACCAGTCTGTAGGAATCCATGAGGTCGTGGGCGGATGTAAAGCCTTGGGCCGAAAAGATTTCAAATAAATTTGATGTGATGGCAATATGCTGCCCACCTAAGATTGGGGCAGCAACGGTTAATCATACCTGACATGTACTCTTCTCCCACTCGTAGTAAGGGAAGAGCAGTTATATTATCTATTTAAAGAGTCAGCTCCACCATCGATAGACGGGTATTTAATTCTTTTTGTGGAACTTGTTGAAATAAATGTCTATCTTTGATTGAGAAGCACTCAACCTTTCCACTTCTCATGCCGTCATTCCTTACAGCAAATCGTACGCTGGGCGGATATTTGTAATTTGGACTTAGAGACATACCGCAAGCCAACAGGAAATCAATTTTCGATGATGATTCAATAAGCTCATCATTGCGTTCACCTGGCTTAACTCTCCCATAATCAAGGCATAAGTTAATACTAAACGGGCAGTCGTCAATTATATTGTTATCAATGGAAAAACCATAGTTCATGTTATTATCATGCTCACCAACATGCTGAGTCTTGTTTAGAATTTCGACAGTTAATCCATCTGTAAAGGTAAATATAAACCCATTATTAGTCACTTTATCTCTAAGACCGAAATCAATATGTGAAGTTGTACGCTTTGGCCACATTGACCTTTCAAATCGACCATCGTTTTTCTTTTTAAAGTTATTACTTATTAAACAGTAATTTAAAGGTTCAAATACCCCGTCATTGCTAGTTTCTACCAAGACTGCCACCGTTCCTGCCAACAGAACGATTTTACCCACTTCGCTTTCGGGCAAGGAATTCATCAAACTTTCCTGTGCATCTGATAAATAATGCATCATGTAATCAGTTAGTTGATATAATTCATCTTTGTTTTTGAGCGTATTCCATTTTATGTTCCAAAAAAATTCAGGTAAAGAAAAAAACAATGGGGTGTTTTTTTCTTTATTTTCTGATGCAAGAAGAATATTTTCTCTCACCAAGTCAATTCTACGTTCTATTTCTTTCGCCAAGTAATCTTGTATGCTCTGTCCGCTTTCTCTATCAAGAGAAAACTCAGAGAGAAATGTCGCTTGTCTTATAGATGCCACATTAATTTTCATATTATTCTCCTTTGGTTTATCCATTATAATTCTCCTTTCTTGTTGGTGCCGGATGTAATGACGAAGATAAAAGTATCGCAAAAACTTCTACGCCGCCTACAATTTTGTTTGTAGGGGGATGAATCCTAACTATTGTATTAGTCATCAGACAACGAACAGAGATGAATATCTTAAACAGTATATAAACAACATAAAAATAATGGCTAAGTAATCAGTTGATAAACACGGAAATAATTATCTCGCAATTAATGTCACTGTTGACTACCTAATATTTTTATTTGCCATAGTAACCAGACTTGTAAGAATTGATAATTCCTTCAATTAACGATTATTCCCTTTTATTTGGAGTCTGATTGTTATCAATTTTTCTATATGTACCTTAGGTGAAATTAATGTTTTTAATATTTCTATTTTTTGAATATAATTCTCTCTATAAAATTACTAAAAAAAGAGTTGTAATTATTTAAAGATAGGAGTTTATTTATGTAATCTTTTCCTTGTGTCATTATTTCAACATACAATGTGATTACTCTTTACCAAGTGGATTATTAAATGGGATAATTATTTTTGAAAAAAACAGAACATACCCGATTAAATTCATCTAATCAAAAATAATTATAATTAATCATGCGTTTAATAACTTTATAATGGAAATAAAAATATATTTTTCTAATACCATCCAACGATTCTTGACATTCCATAACGAACTTCTAGTCTTTATACATCATTATGAGTGTCTAATCTAAAACCTGAACATTCCAATACTGAATATCGGAATTGGGAATTTATAATCTAATATAAAAATACAGGTCTAACTATGAATCCATTCGATCATGTTGTCCCTATGCGAAAAGAAGAACTACACCATGTCCCCGCTGCGAAGAGTGCGCTGAACCGTTTTGCCGATGCCGATATTCCGCAACACCCGTGGATGGCTCCGAACGACTTCGGGAGTCCGCACCAAGACAGCTGGTGTTCTGAGTCCGTGTCGCTCAACGGTCCTGTTAATGACAATCTTCTGCTTATCGAGCAGTACAACCCTTTCGGATACACACCGAACATGGTGTGTAATAGCCAGAATCAAATGGTGGGCGTCTCGTTGGACTACTCCGCATCTCAGTTCTGGGTGGTGGTATTTGACGAGAACTGCAACATTATTTCAGCCACACAGGCGGGTACACTTTCCGGCAATAGTACCTTCGGCGGCGGCTACTTTTATTTGGACAACAACGACAACACGATAGTCGTACAGGACAACCAGATTGTCAGTTATCCGACAGCGGATGTGCAGCCAAGAGAGGGCGAGATTTATGCGCTCACATCGAACTGGCAGAGCGCCGATATCATCGAAGTGGTCACTGGTTCAGCGGAGGGCAATTCCCTTTACTCGTCGCTGCCTGTTTGGGATGAGGAACGTCCGAATCTCTACTGGTGCCTGATTGCCGGTGATTATAACTACCAGAACTACCCGGAGAGTACACTTAGCTCTCCTGCATGGATAGCAGTTGTGCAAATTGATCCGAATGATGGCAGCACAACACTGATTGGCGCGAAGAAGCTGGAAAAACAGTGGAACAACAATACATTCTCTGTTGATGAGAATGGGGCTTACATCGTCACCAATGGTATCGACAGCAAGGGCTTGTGTACGAAAGGGTATCTCTGGGCGTTCGGTCTGGAGGGGAATGAGATCACCATTCGCTGGAAGACGCCTTACAAGAATGCCGGATACCGGAAGCCGGGTCAGACGAATATCGGTTCGGGAACTACGCCGACGCTTACCAAAATGGAGGACGGGACTGAACTGGTGGGAATCACCGACAATGCCGATCCACGTCTGAACGTGTTGGTTTGTAACCGCTCGGATGGCAGTATTATCTCCGAGACCCCTTGCTTTTTGGAAATGAGGAGCGCCGACGAAGCTTCGTTGATCGGCGTTGGTGATACCTTTGTGGTCGAAAATAATTTCGGTCACTATCCGACGTGGCCATTCTCGCAGCTAGTTCCGAATGGTCCCGGCATGGAGATGATCCGCATCAATCCTGAGAATACTGAACAACCCGATGAAAAGAGATGGTCTATTCCAGACGTTCACTTTTACGCGATGAACATGCTCTGTCGCGGCAGCGGTATCATCTTTGCGCATACCTGTAGCTGGTCCGATGATATCTCAGCGTCAAAGGGAGGAATGTACTACATTAGCGCCATCGACTCCTTCAACGGCCGGGTGATCTGGCAGATTCCCCTCGGTAGAGGTACGAACTATTGTCATGAGTACGGCGGCATTTACTTCAACAGAAATGGTGATCTTTACATTGGCACTAACCAGTATCTGGTCTCTATCAAGAATTTCCAGAACCGTTCCAAAGAGCTTAAGGAGCAGGTGGGCAAGAACGACTGAGGCAATTACTAGCTCCGTGACTACAACCTAGTCCAATAGGAGCGAAGCTGCAAAGTACGACATTTGACCTTTTTGAACTGAATTCGCAGCTTTACTCCTACATTGCTATCTACTATCACTTTTAAAAGCACTGCGAACCTAGTTGGAACCTAGACGATCAGACATTTTGTCGGAATTGCAGCCTTCATAAAGTAGGGAAACCACATCGCCGTTATTCCATCGGCCAACAAAGTCCATTGCTACGATTCCGAGAGTTGGTTTATCGTGGCCCGGGTGTTCAGGTTGGTAGGTATGAATAAGCCAATCCTTAAGGTTTTTGTACATATAAAAAGCATAATCGAGAGTGAAATCAGGGCCGCTGTATGCACTCGTGTTAGTCAGATATAGAGTATCCCCGCTATCTTCCAATGCCTTTTCGAGATGATTAACAACAAGATGATATTTTTCTTTCTTCCCAGGATTATCATAGTGATCTTCAATATCCATTGATGTCCAGGCGATCCCAGACAACCCTTTATTCCTTGAAATGATAACAATCTTTCCTCTGACATCACCAAGCTTTGGAATTTGGCGATCGTCATGAAAGAGCGGAAAGTATTTGTCCTTGTAGTGCTTGAAAATAGCGTTGAATAGTTCGTCGGGTTCCTTTGATTGCTCTTGTTTGATACTCATCAAAATCGTTTCTGATGGATTAGCTTTAAGAAAATTCCGGCAGTCATTGACTACCTTATCGAATACGATGTATTCATTGATGATCCCGTGATGCATGTCAAAAATCCATCTGTCCTCATAGCCATCAATGATAAATCCCCTATCATTGGTTTTTGCATGGCATCGGATATCCAAATAGCGAATTCCTAGCTGCAATTGGTCCGATATTGACAAACTCTGGCATTGAACAAGTCCCGATATGTTCCTGTGGGCGCAACTTTCATGTGTTCCCGGAATAGTGATATGGCTCAAAAGTCGATTATCATCATGCAAATGTCCCATCCAAGCATTAGGAGTCCATATTGACAGTGAGCGCTCGGTTTGATGATCAATTTTTGATTTTTCATCGATATTATTACCGTTGTTATTCATATTTATTTCTCACCATATTAATTTAAGTTATTTAAGAGATATTTAATGTGTGAAATGGAGTGACATTATTATTCTTAAGTATATACCTGTTATCTTTCAAATTGCTTCTTTGGTGGCTGCATTCACTCACCCCGGTCACATAGTTATCTATGCCCCGGATATTTGCTCCCTTACCGTCACGATCCATCTTGAAATCCATTGGGTATAGCTACTATTTTGAAGAAATTAGAAGTGCGCCAACAATAGGCAATTAAAGAAGATAATTATTGAGAAAGTATAGTGATTATATACATAATGAAATGAGTATTTTTAAACATAGAAAATCTACAATTTAGATATTTTAATTAAAAAAACGCCTGAAAATAGTTGTCGAATTAGATTAATGAAAATATTTTTTCATTTTTATATATTATGAAGCTAATCGTAATAAAATGAATAGACATTACTGGCATTAAAATCGTGAGCAAAAAATCATTTCCTCCTTACTGAATTTTGATTTCAATTATCTTAATCATTGTATAAGCCAGTAACTCAATAAATGCATTATATACCCATCATCTTTCAAGTTGCCTCTTTGTTGGTTGTACTCGCTCACCCCGGTCACATAGTTATTACTATGCTCCCGGGGATTTACTCCCTTGCCGCCGCGATGCATCTTGAAATCCATAAGGTATACATCGTAACCAACTGTGTTATCGCGGTAATATAACTGTTATTTATATATTTAAAATAGGAATATCTATTACCGAAATCTCCTCTTCTATTATAAGGCGTAGCACTTACGCTGTCTGGACAGGGCTATGACCATTCAGTCAAGCCGTTAATGTAAAGTGTTCTGACGATTTTAGCGTATCGTTTTCGTTCCATTGGTCCTCAAACCATTTGAGCGCTTAAATATGTACAACACTTTACATATTCTTAAGTGTTATTCTAAATTAAAGAGCATTGAATCATCAACGCGGGTTTCACTACAGGGTTAATCAATGAACACCATTTGTCAAATGATTGAAAAAAGAGCAGCGGAAAATGCTCGTGAGTTAATTTTCAGATTCCTTTCTGACGGCGAAAGAGAAGAAGAACAATTGAGCTGGAAGAATTTACACCAGGGTCAAAAAAACATTGCTTATTATTTACAGCAATACTGTCAGCCTGGCGATCGAGTAATAATTATGTTGCCTTCCGGCCTGCTCTTTGTTCAGACAATGGCCGCGTGCTTATACTCAAGTGTGGTCGCTGTACCAGTGAATAGCGCCCGGCCTGAAGGAAGAGGTTGGGATACTATTCTGAAAATCATAATAGATAGTGGTGCCCGATTAGTTATCACGACCTCAAAACAGGGTGAGAAAATAAAAGAAGTATTTGCAAAAGAGAGCGGCTTTAATGAAGTAAAGGTAATATCAGCAAATGAATTGATAGAGGCCCCAGAAGATGCATCTTACCGGGGTGGATCAAATCTGGCATTTCTTCAATATACCTCAGGTTCAACCGGTGAGCCTAAAGGTGTCATGGTTAGCTATGAAAATTTAATCAATAATCTGGAGGCAATAAAAAATAGGTTTGCATGCTCAGAAGAGGGCTGTGGCGTCATTTGGCTTCCACCCTACCATGATATGGGCTTATTAGGCGGTATACTCCAGCCTTTCTATAGCGGCGTTCCGGTTGTACTGATGCCGCCTACCTCAGTGATTCAGCAACCAGCGCTGTGGTTAAAAGCCATTTCAAAATATAAAGCGACCATTTCCGGCGGACCTAACTTTATATATGAGCAAAGTGTTGAAAGAATAAGTGATAAGGATTTGGAGTCTATTGATCTTTCAAATTGGAAGAATGCGTTTAGTGGAGCAGAACCAGTCAGAGCGGATATCCTTCAACGTTTTTCCGAACGTTTTAGTTCTTACGGTTTTAACAAGGACGCTCTTTATCCCTGTTATGGGTTGGCAGAGAGTACCCTGTATGTTTCGGGACCCGTAACTAATAACCTCGGAATGAAAGTAGAGAATTTTAATTCGAAAGCATTGAGTGAAGGAAACGTTATTAAAGCCAATAACGTGAATGGCAACACCACATTGGTCAGTCATGGCAAACCATACGAAAATCAAGAGATTATTATCTGCAAAACTGATACGGCAGATGTATTGCCTGAAGGTAAAGTTGGCGAAATTTGGTTGCAGGGACCTTCCGTAACTTACGGTTACTGGAATAATGAGAATGCTACCAGCGGCGCGTTCAGTCAGTATACATCAGATAATAAAGGCCCTTATTTGCGAACAGGCGATCTGGGATTTTTATTTGATGGAGAGCTATACATTAGTGGCAGGATCAAAGACGTCATTATTATCAGAGGAAAAAATCACTATCCCCAGGATATAGAAAATACGTCACAGATGTCTGACGCTGCGCTTATTTCAGGGGGATGTGTCGCCTTTGCGGATGAAAAAGGGGTTATCGTCATACAAGAAGTAAAAAGAAGCGACATTAAGAAAATCGATGTCAAAGAAATAATGAAGAAAATAAGAGTTAATATTACTAATAACCATGAAGTTTCTGTTAGTAAAGTTATTCTTATCCGGCCTGGCGGAATACTTAAGACATCAAGTGGTAAAGTACGTCGCAAAGCCATGCAGGAATTGCTTCTCTCTGGCAAGTTAACTGTAATCGATGAATGGAATGCCCAGTCTGCAAGTCGTGATCAGCAAAATAACCGTCAGGATACGAATAGATCCTTCGTCATAAACTGGTTTGACAACTGGTTGATTCGAGAAACAGGAGAAGCGCTGCCTGATATGACGGCTGGAGAAATTCATCTCTATAACCTTGGGATTGATTCACTCCAGAAAGCTACTTTGCTTGCCGATTTTTCAGATTTGACCTCTCACCAATTACCTTCAGATATCTTCGAGCGCCATGAATATCTAGGGTCTTTTTTAAATGAATTGGAAGCCATTTATAATTTTATCAGCGGATACAACCAACTATCGCCTGAGTTGCGCACGCAAATTACGAGTCAGCTAGAAAATGAAGGTGATCATCAGGCATTTGAAGATATTAACGCTATACCCGAAGAGTTCTTTAATCCTGTACATTTGAAAGGCGTAAAAGAAATTGAGGCTCGTCTCGAATCAATGAAAGGTGCCAGTCTCCCCTTCTTTACAACCCATGAAGGAGTGAATGGTTCTCATACAGTAATGAATGAGGAAAACTACCTCAATTTTTCTAACCATAATTATCTTGGCTTGGCTCAACATCCTGAGGTTAAATCAGCCTCCATAGAAGCCATCAATCAATATGGCACTAGCCCTTCTGCGGCAAGGATTGTGGCGGGTCAACGCCCTGTTCATGTTAATCTGGAAGCAGAGATAGCGAAGTTTACCGGTCATGAGGACGCTATTACTTTTATAAGCAGCAATTTTTGCAACGTGACCGTTATTGGCCATTTAATGCAGCGTGGTGACCTCATTTTATACGATGAATATAGCCATGACAGCCTTCTCCAGGGCGGAAAATTGTCTCAAGCGGACATGTTGCCATTTGCGCATAATAATTGGCAAATGGCCGATGAAATTCTTAATAAGAAAAGGAAACATTACAGAAAAGTCATGCTCTTTATAGAAGGTGCTTATAGCATGGATGGCGATATTCCTGATTTGAAGAAATTTGTTGAAATAAAGAAAAAATATAAAGCATTGTTGATGGTAGATGAATGTCTTTCCATTGGGGTTGTAGGAGAAAGTGGACGAGGTGTTTGTGAACATTGCGATGTCATACCGTCTGAAATAGATATTTGCATGGGTGGAATTAGTAAAAGTTTTGCAAGCTGTGGTGGTTATATCGCCGGCAAGCGATCCTTTATAACTTATCTACGATATACAACGCCGGGTTTTGTTTATACCACAGGCATGCCGCCGGCCGTTGCCGCATCGGCGCTTGCCGCCATTAAAGTGATACAAAAGGAAAAATACAGAGTTCATGAAGTACAGGAATTATCAAAATATTTCGTTAATACAGCGAATGCGCTTGGCTTAGATACAGGGTTCAGTAAAGATACCCCAGTTATCCCTCTTATGATAGGCGACGAGAATAAATGTATCTATATTTATCAAAAGTTGAGGGAGAATTTAATCAATGTGCAACCTATCTTGCATCCAGCTGTACCTGAGAATAAAGCTCGTTTACGTTTTTTCATTAATTATGGACACACGGTTGAGGACATCAATAAAGTTCTTAATATCATAAAAGAGTACATTTAATTAACTTTCAATATAATGGAAACCAACAATGAGCACGATGATGAAAAAAAGAGAGCATTATAAGAACGCATGTCTCTTTTTAGGGCATAATGCTTCAGCGGTCATATGGAATAATGCCGATGATATGTTTGCCATTGAAGATGAAAAAGAGAGTCGCTCAAAAGGTGGAGAATATGTCCCCATCCACACAATATTGAAATTAATGAAATATGACATTGATGAATTGAATGTCATTAATTTTCTTGGCGAGGTTGATTATAACCATACTATAAAAGCGTTATGTGGCAACGATAGAGAAATATTTGAGCAATTCATAAAAAGAGTAAATCTGTATGAGTTGAAAATAAACCATCATGCTACCCATGCGATAAATGGCATCATTGAAGCCTGGGAACATCATAAAGAAAATAAGTTACCTAAAAAGTATCATATATTGATTACTGATGGTACGGGAGACGATTATGAATCGACATCTCTCTACACCGTAATAATCGATAAAAACAAAGCATTGGCAGATTGCATAAAGACACTACAGCGGGTAAAAAGAATTTCCGCGGCAGATCTTTCATGCGGAATACTATTTGCCCGAGTAGTATGCAACGCCGATACAGGTTTTTCTCCGTTAAAAGACGAATATAAATCACTTGGTTACGAAACGGAAATAATACGCCTGTTAGACGATAATAAACTTAATAAACTCAACCGAATTATAATAAAGTTATCTGATGGTTTTCTGTCAAATAAGAAATGTGGTTTGATGTCAGCCATTAGAAGTGATATCAAATCTTTCCTACCTGGCGTTAATGATGAAAACTTTTCTAAAAAGAAGGCGTATTACCACGAACGGGATAAAATCCAGCTTGAATGGAGCGGTTCTCGTAAGCCTGTTACCCTATTGGGGATAAAAAAGTCTCCGTCAGAAATTCTTTTAGAAAAAAGTGAGCATCAGCATTTTTCACATGGCTTTTCTGTTAAATATATGCAGGAAATGGCCGTGAAGCATGTGAGAATGCCGTTGTGGTTGCTGAGGTACTTAAATGGATTAAGTCAATATGAGGTCCGTGTTATTTCTTCCTATATTGCTAACAAATTTTTAGAAACTTACTTGGTAAAACTTATCGCTAGTGAAAAAGTTGAAAACCTGATTGTTGGTGGTGGCGTTCATTTCAATGTCAAACTCAATAATGTTTTACTGAACAGCATAAAGGGAGATATCTGCTGCTCTCCCCTTGCTGGTGATATTGTGCATGCACTGACAGGCGCTGTTATTCTTGATAATACATTATCTAATAGAAGCGTAAATCTATTATTGCTAAAACGTGATTTATCTTTGCCGTACAACGGTAAGTATGCAAAGAATATCATTTATACAGATAATCAAGCTGATTTTATTGAAAATACAGCTCACTATGTGAGTAAGGGATATATTGTCAATACAGTAAAAAACTGGGGGGAATTAGGTCCCAGAGCACTTATGTCAAACTCTACGCTGTGTTTACCGACTGGTGAATTGAAGCAAGAAATTAACCTTCTTAATGGCCGGGATGACCATATGCCAATGGCCCCTGTATTAAGATCAGAGAATTTGCCGGTTCTCTTTAACATTAAAGAAGTAAACAGAGTAACAGGTTCACTTCATGGCATGGTTATTGCGTTAAGTTATAACGATAATATACCGGAAGAAAAATATGAGGGAGTGATGCATAAAATGCATGATGGTAGAACCACTGGCAGGCCGCTTGTGGTCAAGTCAGATGTTGATGTCGAAATGCTACAGAAAGTTGAAAATGAAACTGGCTATGTAGCGTTAATCAACACCTCTTTCAACATTCATGGTTATTCTACAGTTCAGCGGATGCAACATGTATATCACGACTTCGATTATCAGTGCAGGAAAGCTGAAAAAGCGGGTATCCGTAAGCCTTTTCTTATTGTCGGCAACTTTTGATAAAATATAAAAGGAGTGCAAAAGAGTGAACTATAAAGAAATTAAGGAAGTAAAAGGTTTGCCTTTACTTGGCTCAATACTGGATTATAAATCGGATGCTTTATCACTATTCATTAATGCAGCAAGAGAGAATGGGGATATTTGCACAATGAGAATGGGGCCGGAAAGTATAATTTTTATTAACAACCCAGACTGGGTGGCAGAAATATTGGCAAAAAAGATGGATTTTTTTGTTAAAAGTCCCAGTTATCGCGAATTGGAGTTATTGCTTGGCCAGGGAATGGTCACTACAGAAGGCGAGGTATGGAAAAAACAACGCGATAATGCCAGGCATGCTTTTACTATATCTAGTTTAAACACGTTGATCGCTCCGATAAAAGATATCGTCACGAATTTTTCTCATAATACTGTTTTAGATGGTCATCGACGTGACATATTCAAAGATATGCTTGATCTTTCTATGAATATTGCCTTGAAAACGCTCTTTGGACAAAGTAGTAGTGATATCAACAGACACAGCGTTTCAATAGCGCTTGAAAATGCTTCTGATTATGTCATTAAACGTCTTGAGGCGATTATTAAACTGCCGCCTAACATCCCTACGTTTTCTGCATTAAAATTCAGGAAGGAAAAATCCGTACTTGACAGGCAAATTGTTGAAATGATTAAAAATCATGACAATCATAGCGGGAAAGACTGTCTGTTAAACATGATCTTGGAAAATGAAACTGATCATGATGAGATAAAGAATCAATTACTTACCTTTTTTTTAACGTCTTACGAAACGATTGCATCCGCAGCCACTTGGACGTTTTATTTCATTTCCCGCTATAAACGCTGGCATAAAATTATTAAAGATGAATATACACAAGCTGTATTGGAAAAAACCAACGATATTTTTGAATTAAAATATACCAATGCGGTTATTAACGAAAGCATGCGTCTTCTGCCTCCGGTATGGTCTTTTTCCCGGACGGCTAAAGAAAATGTCACTATAGGTGAATATAAGATCGCCGCAGGAAAAATGGTGGTTGTTTCCCCTTATTGTTTGCAGAGACATCCAGACTACTGGGAAAAAGCTGACGACTTTATCCCTATGCGTTGGTTAGGCGAACTATACAGCCATAAGCTTAACCGTACTTTTATTCCTTTTGGCGCCGGTCCCAGGATATGTCTGGGTATGAATTATGCTCGCATGGTTTTACCGATTATTATCGGTGAGTTTTGTAAAAGAGGATTTTTCGAAACGAGTTATCAGGGATATCCGGAACTAAAAGCAGGTATCACTATCAGACCTGTGAAGGGTGTTAATGGTGTTTGGCGGTGTCTGTCTGATAATCAGAGGGTATAAAATGAATTTGGCAGGAAAAAACATCTGGGTAATTGGCGCATCTATGGGGATTGGGAATGCTTTAGTTAAGGAGCTTGACTCTTATACGACAAACTTGGTCATTTCTAGCCGAAAAGAAGATTTGCTGAAAAAATTGGCGACGGAAATTAATCTTCCGGAGGAAAATGTTATCCCTTTCGACATTACAAATCATGATGAAGCGAAAGAAGCGGTGCATAGAGTGCTTCAACTGATGGGGAATATTGACTGTATCATTTTTACTGCTGGCGTCAGTCAACGCTCTTTAATCACAGACACACAGCTCTTTGTTTATGACAAATTGATGAATTTAAATTTCTTATCTATTGTTAACATAGCATTAAATGTACTTCCTTCGATGATTGAGAAAAAGAGCGGACATTTTGTCGTTCTCTCCAGTGTGGCCGGTAAATTTGGTACTCCAAATCGCTCTGGCTATGCAGCATCGAAGAATGCATTACATGGTTTTTTTGAGTCTCTGCGTGCTGAACATACGAAAGACAATATTAATGTTACGCTTGTTTGCCCCGGTTTTATTAATACTGATATTACTATGAGATCCCTCACTGGAAATGGGGAGCCTTATCAACGTATTGATAGTGAACTGGAACACGGTATTCCAGTCGATTTATGCGCCAGAAAAATTGTTAAGGCAATCATTAGAGAAAAAAGAGAGATATACCCCGGAGGTAATAGAGAAGTCATTGGTGTATATCTTAATCGATTTTTTCCACGATTATTACAGTATATTGTTGCATTAAAAGGAAAATAGTATAGGTAATCGCCATTTCATTAGCGGTGACCTTTTAATTGGTCACCGAATTTTTCTATATATTCACAACAGTGCCTCTCATTTCGAGCTGTTTTATGATTAGTTGTTTTTTAACTGATGGTGATTATCTGCATACCAGGAGATATAATCATCACTTGATATTGGCGTCTCGACTCCAATTTTATCTACGCCAAAACTGGAAATATAATCATTTATTTTGTCTGCATGCTTACGTATATACTCAATGCGTCTCTCACCTATTTTTTGAGATTCCTGTAAATTGATTACTTCACTTCTCAGGAGGTTGCTCATGGTACGATGAGTCCAGTCGAGAAGATAACCTTCAATTATCATATAAAAATCATCATCCTTATTGTTGTGGTATGTATCAATAGTTGTCGTTACCACGGATAAAACGGCATATGTTTGGCTTAGTTCTAGAAAATCCCCACTATACTTATTAAGCATATCTAAGTTTATTTTTTTATTGTTACTCGTCATTAATCCATTTAGTTTTTTATATAAAAATTTCATATAATCATTTAAGATGGAAAATAGGTTATGCTGGAAAGATGCTTTGTTTATTTCTTTGATCTTATTGAGAATGATCATCCTTCCGGCTTTTAGTGATAATACAAGATTATCTCCTTCCGAAGTAATCGCACCAAAATTAGATATCAAATAATTGGATATTTTGTTAACAGTAAATAAGCCCTGTGCGCCACAGCGTTCACGGCAATTAATTAATATTTCTTGTGTACGCCATGTGCACAAGGACTTAGTAGTAATGATTTCAATAAGTAACTCATCCGGAAACTTAAAGTTTTTAACTGATTCTGATAATATAATTGAGACTTTTCTTGTTAACTCTTTTAAATATAACGCGTGAGTGATTGTGCTCAAAGTATCCCAGGCAACACCCTCTTTGAAATGGGAATAATTAATTATTGGCATAGTACCTGAATAGCCGAATGTTTGTCGTTTATTTCCATATGTACTCGTTATATGAAGAGCTGATTTGGCTCCTGTAACTGAGATCACTGCCATGCATAATTTCCCTGAATGTATTCTATTTGTAATTAACGAAAACCTTTCTGTTAATTCTTTAGTATGCAATGATATTTTACCCTCCCTAGTCAGGGTTATCATATTGCCAGCAAGGAGTCCTTCAAAAGGGACTTCGACATTATTAAATGAAGTTATTGCGTTATCTAAATAAAATCCTGGCTTATCGCCAAGTGGAGTAATTTTAACTCCAGGAGTTAATTTGCCATTTACGGACAGAGAGAGAATAAATGGGAAAATACCATATTTCCTTCCTGATACATTTAACTGAGCTAAAATTACAGCCACTTTGGGTAGTTCACAAGTTGTAGTATTAGGCATAAATTTATATGCATTTTGTCTAGGTGAATTCAATATGAATACGCCTTTTTCCGGGAGATAATTAGCTTGTGTTTCGATCGCGATGAGATTATTTCCGTGAGCCAGCTCAGTTGCCAGATATACTCCAATGGCACGACCTGAGCAAAGTTTTCGGTAAAGATCTTCCACATATGGAGTTTGTGCTCCTAAGTTAGCGATAGTGCCTATAGCTAAATTAAAATGAATTGATAGCATAGAAACTACAGCGCAGTCATGTGGGGCTACAAGTTCATGAAGAGCAACTAATTCATTAAATGATTTTGTAGGAATATTATTATTTTGAATATATTTAAGCAGCCCTATGAATTTTTTTATTGACGACGGGTGATTATCACAAGTGCTTTTAAGTATGACTAAAAGGTTATCAGATATTACCCTGTTTCCTATACCTAAATAAGACCTTAATTTTGATTCCGAATTGCACAATGATTTATTCATATAGATGAAGCCTTTCCTAGAATAATATGTATATTAGCTATTTAATAGTGTCATGGGATACATCAGAAATATATACCTCTAATTTAAAAAATTTTATTATATAAAAGTGACCTGTTAAAAATTTTCCTTCTTATAGCCCAGTAGAGAAAACCATATTAAAACATGTTTATCAAATAAATAATTTATCTTCGTTATCTCTTTAAAATAGGCGATTAATCATTTTATCTTCATCGTTAAAATGAACAGTTTGCTATAAGGTTAGATTTTTGTTGTTTTAATATAACCAGTTAGTGAATTGGTTATGAATCTTAGTGTTTGATGATTATAGTACCAGATGGTGGTAATCAGCTTGATAAAGAAATAACTTATCAATTATCAGAGAAAGAAAATTAATCTGCAACATAATACTGAATTTGACGATAAGAATTTTTACTTTTTTTGATAAAAACCACCATGTTGTTTTTATTAATTATTTATTTCAATGGAAAAACTTTTGGCATTATTTATCAGGAGAGTCACTTATTATATTAATATGAATTTGGTGCAAAGATTATTTTCATAATTTACACTGCAAAACGTCAGACCTTATTTATATTATTAATCAGGAGTAAATTATGAAAAAATTGATATCTATGTTATTTATTTTAATTGGTATGATTAGCGCCCCTGCATTCTCAGCGGAAACCAATAGTGGCATTGTTAAAGTCGCAGAAATTAAAGCTGATTGGGATAATCCTGCACATTATTTTTATACATTTAGCGGAAATTTAGCTGGTAACTGTGGGAGACCTGGTTATATTTGGTCAGGATCAAGCGCTGAAAACGTTAATAGGCTATTAAGTCAAGCTTATGCACAGGGTTTAAATATTAAAGTTGGTATAGAAAATGCGAGTTGTAATATAACTACAGTTTACGTTATTAAACAATAGTAATTGTTTCTTATGCCATTATTAATGGAAAAAAAAGATAGATAAACATTGATTTACCTAACTCTATAATAAAATCCTCTACTGCATCGTAGAGGATTTTTTAAATTAATTTAAACAACATTTTCTTTGTGAAATTATCTCAGTGTAACATCCATTTATTCACAATATATTTCAGTGACAAAACTTGGTGCATTCTCAATGGTGTCGTGAACCGGGCAGGTTCTATTAATAAAGTCGACAAAAGCATGAATTTCTTCTTCACTATTATCAGCTTTAATATGAAATTTTGTCACTATTTTAGAGAAACCTAATTTCGCTTGTTTATTTCTACCAGTGAAACCATCAGTATCAAGTTCACCTTCTAGATCAACGTGAATATCAATTAAGTTAATTTTGTGTAGTTTAGCAAAAGCCTTTGCTACGATACATTTACAAGCCCCGAGAGAACAAAGTAGAGCTTCAACTGGATTCATCCCCTGATCGGTGCCGCCTAAATTACGTGGTTCATCTAAATAAAAGGAGAAATCTCTTGATGTACATTCAACTTTCAATCCAGCTACAGATTTTACTGAGGTAGTAAATAGTTCTTTCGCCATGATCCAACTCCTTAAAATTAATATTAGTTTTTCACCGGGGCAAACAGAATTTTGCTAATCAGGATAAAACTCAGAGGACAGTATCTGGGACATACCCCAAATGCATACATCGGGAAACGCATCTAATCCGGTTTCGTTCATTGCTGAGGCGACGGCTTTAGACCAGACAACATCAACCCAGTCTGGATCATCTAACTTTGTCTTTAAACTAGGAGATTCTTTTAAACCATAAAGAATCTCTTTTCTTTGCGCTTTAATTGTTCTTTCCCAACTTGCTCCTCTATGGCTTGGTTGGTATTTCCATTTTAATAAGTGAGCAATTAATACTGCCATGCGGCTAGCCAACTCACGCTGTTCGCTCTTGCCCACGTCTTCGATCTCCTCAGCAATATTGGTTATATCAATCTCAGAGAATTTACCGGCACGTAATAACGCTGCCTGTTCATTTGCCCAAGCGACCACATCAGTTTCGTAACGGGTATGATTCATAATTGCCTCCGCTAATAGGTCTATTATGCTAGCAGTCTGTCAGAGAATACGCTTTAGGTCAAAAAAGAACTTATCTTCGATAACTCAGTATTCAGCCTACTGCCGGCAACATTCCACTTACGATGCCAATTTGGATTGCTATTACTGCAACACCGCAGGCAAATACCAGCAATAGTACGGGTTTACCACCAGGTACCCGATATCGACGTTCATTTTGTTGACGGGATTTATATGCCAGGAGGCTAGGTAATAATAACGCTAAAATTGACAGCGCGACCGCGGCATATCCCAACGCCATCACAAAACCTTTTGGGTAAAATAGCGCGAAAATCAATGGTGGAACGAAAGTCAGCAAACCAGTTTGTATACGCCCGGTTACATTATCTTTGCGTTTAAATAGATCACCTAGAAAATCAAACAGGCCAAGTGCGACACCGAGGAATGAGGTTGCGAGCGCTAGATTAGCAAACATTTGTACTGCGAGTTCAGTTTTCGGTGAAGCAACAACTTCACGAATGCTGTGTAATAAGCCATTCAACCCGGCGTTTTCAGCTAAGATATCGACAAACGTGTTGGAATTGATACTCCCTAATGTCGCCAATTGCCAGAAAATATAAGTAATTAACGGAATTGCACTGCCGATAATAAACACCCAACGGAGCCGACGTACATCGCCGTTCATATATTTCACAATACTGGGAACACTGCCGTGAAAACCAAACGATGTGAATATCACCGGAATTGAAGATAATATTAACCCTTGTTCTAATGGTAGTGTCAGTAGGTTAACATGCTGAACATGCGGCATCATCAGCCCCAACATCAATACCAGGAAAATAATTTTTGCACTGAAAATAACTCGGTTAACCATATCTACTGAACTGGTGCCAATGCAAACGATTCCTCCGGCAATTACCGTAAACAGAATAACGCCCACGGAAGCAGGAAGGGACAAATTAAGCCATTTATTGAGGCTGACTGTCAGTAATTCCCCGGCACCACTAATATAGGCTGATGTTAACGCATACATCAGAAACATCATGCTGAAACCCGTTAATATTTTGCCGCCGCTGCCAAGATAACGTTGAGCAAGTGTCCCTAATCCCGTATCAGGAGACTCATATTGATAAGCTTCAACCAGTAATAATGCGGTGTAACTCATCAAAACCCACAAGCCAACCAACATAATCAAACTTACACCAAATCCTACACCGGCGGTGGCTAATGGCATGGCTAACATACCAGCACCGATGGTGGTTCCGGCGATAATAAAAGTACTGCCAAAAGTACGGTTTTTCACGTTTTTTTCCCTTCGAATTAACAACAAATATTTAATAATAGAAAATCAGGCCACTTTCTTTTTTTCTTCTTCATCAACAATCTGAGTCAGTTTGTGAATAAAAATTTTCTGGAGCCTTTCCCAATACTCGTCAAAATCGTCAGCATTACGTAAACAATGAGTCATCACAGCAGCACGTAGGACATATAAACTGTGGACTTTCTGCCATTCTTCTTGGTCAAAACCGCAACTTTCAACGTAATACCAAGGCGTATCACCATACTCTCCATAACCAAGGGAGGTGGAAGAAGTCAAAAAATCATTGGTATAACTACGTCCAGAAGTATATGAACAAAGCTCGTACATCCGTTTATTAAGACGGTTGTGGTGACTTAAATCATTATTTCCTTGCTCTTTAAAAGTGAAATTGACCATATGGAAATCAGGATTCGGCATGGTATGAATTTCAAACCGGCGTTTGCCAACAACCAATGGTTCTGTAGTTAAAAGTTTTTTAATCATCCAATTAGCCGTCACAATACCGGCGGCAATCACTTTTCCGTAACCACTGATATTAAGTGGAACCAATCGGTGCGCGGCCCAAATGGCAGCGGCGATAGCTCCGGCTTTAGATCCCTCCATAATCGAGGCGCCGAGTACGACATGCCGGTCAATGGCTTGCTCTGGTTGAGTATCAACATCTTCGAAAACATAAGCCGCCCGGTAGGAAATTAAGTCAACAATACGCTTATCTTTCATACATACCGCACCGGCGGCATATTGAATAAATCCAACTTTGTGAGGATCTACGGTGATTGAATCAGCCTGACACATGGCCCGGAAGCTTTGGTAAATTTCAGGTTTAGGCCAAATAATATCTTCGGGAATAATCGCCAATTCACGATAACGACGGATAAGTTCATCATATTCCATAAACTCTCCCTGTTCGTTAAGGAACATTGCGCTGGCATAACCTGCATAAGCAGCATCAATATGCACATAAAATGAGACGCCATAACGCTCCTCACACTCTTTGCGCAACGCAATAACTTCATCAACTCGGTCAATGGCTCCCACTTCCGTCGTTCCAACTACAGTTACCATAGCCAGAATAGGCTCCCCCTGCTCTATCAGACCGAATGTAATTTCACGCATTTTTTCAACATCGGTACGATAATTCGCATCGACCGGCAATGGCACGATATGCTGTTGACCGATTCCCAGAACATCCATTGCTTTCATCCATGAATAATGTTTCGACTGTGGAACCAGGACTTTGCCAAACATCCCCTGCTTTATCCCGGCGCCACGGCAAGAAAGTTCACGAACTTCTTCGAAAATGCCACGTTTTTTTAATTCATCCGTCAAATCCAGAATATCTGATGGCGACATATTCAACAGTTGTTGTTCTGATTTATTTGCGACCAGATCGCCGGATTGTGGATGTTGTGCAATGGCAAGAGGCATGGTTTTTAAATTACGCGCAACCCATAACCCTTCATAATTGGCGACGGTTCCTCCTGATGTAATATGTCCCCAGGCTCGGCGAGGGTCGTAACCAAACATCCGGCATAGATCCAGCCCCGCTTCAATTTCTAGCTCCGTTGTTGTCGGTGATGACTCGTGGGCGCAATTGTTCGGGTTGTACATCATCGCCATGACATAAGCGAGATTGGAAACCATCAGGGTGTCGGCATTCATATGCCCCATATAGCGAGGAGAAAACCAGGGAATAGAGGTGTTTTTCAGCTTAGCGGATAACTGGTTTAGAATACCCTCTGTCCTATAAAGCGTTTCCCTATAATCAGGTGCATAACGATCAACCGAGGTGACTAAGGCGGGATCTTCTGGGTGAAAATCAGAGCGCCAGTGCATGTGCTCACTTACGGCATATTCCATCATTTCTCTAAAAAAAACCGTATTTTCTGATTTAGGGCCTAAAAACAACGCATCAATGTTTAAGTGCGAAGTAAACTGCTTGGTCATAATTATATTACCCTTTCAACTAACAAAAACGGCTGTCAACAACAGAGAGATTCTGAAATTCTTTACTTATTAATGAAATCACTATCATTCTCTGATGGTCAGACAGAAAATTATATGCCACCTAACTTACCAATAGCTGGTAATACCTCATAATTATAGATATTCAGAAAAATCTATCAGGTGGAATAGATTGATCATTAACATATCTATAAACGATCATTTGTTAATAGATATAGACTATATTTGTTAAAATATTAACAATGACATTGAATATAAATTCTGATTTTGTGCGCGAGGACAAAGAACGAATAAAAACAAATCAAAAAACAGAGGAAGATAGGGGATTATTTGTTGTTAACCTTATTAATTATAAGGATTTTTTAACGTGAAGTGGTTAGCAGATAGAATACAGGGCTACAAATTAAAATAGCCCTGATTTAAGCAAAAGTACTATTAAGATGATACATTTACCAACATAACCTTGCCGATAACATCACCGGCTTCCATCATTCGATGTGCATCAGCAGCATCTTTTAGATCAAAAACTTTACAAATTAATGGGCTGACTTTTCCTGATTTCAATAATGGCCAGACATGTTTTTCCAATTCCCGAGCTATCTCTGCTTTTTCCTCTACACTGCGAGAACGTAATGTAGAACCCGTGTGAGTCAGACGTTTTAGCATTAAGGGCATCAGATTAAGATTTTCAGGGCTTCCTTTCATCATGCCAATCTGAATAATTCTCCCGAATTTAGCAGCAACCTTATAGTTTTTATTGACATAATCACCGCCGATTAAGTCAACAACCATATCAACGCCATGATTACCCGTGATTTTCAATACCCGATCAACGAAATCTTCTTTACGGTAATTAATAACAAAGTCAGCGCCTAAACTGTGTGCGACTTTAGCTTTCTCATCAGAGCCGACGGTAGCAATGACTCTGGCGCCAAAGGCTTTTGCTAACATAATAGTGACGCTGCCTATCCCAGAAGTACCACCGTGAATCAGCAAATTTTCTCCTTGTTTCAACTTGCCAGTCTGAAAAACATTAGCCCAGACGGTAAAAAAGTTTTCTGGCAATGCGGCTGCCTGAACAAAATCCAAACCATAGATGGGTAAGGCAACGGAGTCATGTACCAGGCAATATTCGGCATAACCGCCGCCGGCAACAAGAGCGCAAACTTTATCGCCAAGATTCCAGCGTTCACAACCTTCACCTTTGGCAACCACCTCTCCTGCAATCTCCAAACCCGGCAATGGCGATGCATCCGGTGGTGGTGGATAGGACCCCATTCTCTGAAATATATCAGGCCGATTAACACCCGCCGCAGCCACTTTTACTAATAAGTAGCCTTTTCCTGGCCGTGGTAACGGAACCTGAACCAGATGCAATTTCTCCGGGCCTCCGGGCTTAATGATACTGATCGCTAACATATATTGGGGCAATGAATTAATTTGGCTATGCATATATACCTCTTATTTCTTTTGACGATCCTTTTTATGAATTTAGTCTAAGTTTAGATGATAATATTATTTATTCTGATTTGTGGAAAGAGTGCTGAGGAATAATGCAAGAATCTCTGTTATGTACTAAGGCGTTTGGCTGAAATTCCTTCACGAATGACTAAGACCATAGGCGCCAAAAAGCGGCAGGATGAAAATTGAGTAACAAGACGGTATCACCGACCTTGTGGTCTTCATTTCCAGTGAACATAACAGTTTTCACTGCGTTGATTCTAATATACCTATCTGTTATTAATCAATTCTTAGTACATGCAAAAAGAAACTGGTGACAGAACTTCCACATACTACCATTTCATGTATGCTGATTCTTTGAAATGACAAAATAGTTGAGGTAGCTATGGGAACAACAGCAAAACAACCCAATGACCCGACAGTAAAACCGAAAAGCGGATTTGATCCGTCTGAATTGGTCAAAGCACGCATCATCAATCTTGCTGATCATTTTATTAATGTGCTTAAAAACAAAGATTCAGAGAGTATTTCCCTATTGTTAACCCTGTCTGATGATGAATTTTGGACAGAAGTCAAAGGACGAGCCAACTATATTGAAATAGTGTCGAATATCACACCGGAAAAGAAAGAACACGAGGAATTTATCGAAACGAGAAACGCTTTTCTGGCCCATCTTGGGGAATACGGTGGCGTTTATAAGTCCAGTAAGGTTGCTGATATATTAGGAGTAACCCGCCCGACAGTAAATAAATATGGTGAAAATCATAAACTCATTGTATTAAATTGGGGAGTAGAGAATTTATATCCTGTATTCCAGTTTTCGATAAATAAAAAAACGAGCAATAAAGGGTACTTAAAAGGTGTTCCAGAAATATTGGCTAATTTAGGCCCAGTCAGTGGCGTGAAAAAGTGTAATTTTTTCATCCGTAAAATCAAAGCACTTAATTTTGGCATCGATCTGGCTGAATACTCGACGGTTCTGGATATCCTCAGAAATGGCGCCTCCAATGATGACATCGCTCAATTGGTAAGGCTGGCGAAAATATTCGGTTCTGTAGATTCTATGTAAAGAATTCCAGTATGTAATTGAAAACAGCCATTTAACCCTACTCTCCTTCGAAATATATCAACTGCCAAAAAGTGCTTGTTCTCACAGTACTACCGTTTGTCCGCCATCCACTAGCAGTGATACGCCGGTTACAAACGATGCGAGATCCGATCTAATGCAATTCCGGCATTGCAAGCCATCAAATCAACACCGCCGAACGGTGTCGCGACGTCGACTAATGTATCCATCTCGCTCCGCGAAGTGACATCACATCGGTGGAATATGGCTTTTGTACCAAGCGAATGAAGACGCTGGAGCACCGGCGCACCACCCTCTCGGGGTTGATCCGTGATGTCGCCAATAATTACGGTTGCTGCGCCATGACGCGCCGCGGCTAAAGCAATACCGGCTCCGATGCCGCTTGCGCCGCCAGTGACAATGACAACCTTACCTTCTAGCATACGGTCCATTTGATGTTCCTTATTGTATCGCGCTATCACAGGCGCTATTTGAGATATTTATTGATCCAGTGAAACACAGAATACCTATAAAGAATTACTCCAGAAGTGCTTATATAAGGTATATCGGTGAGGTAATGTTGATTTTATGAATTATGTCCCATTTTTCCTAAATGTTTGACATATTCAGACCTCCGGTTACCGTCAGAAAATACCGGAGGTCCAATGTTTCGCAAATAGTTTATTTCATAAATAGTTTATTCAGACTTTATCATTATTATCTTATTTCGAGCCTAGCCCGCGACCTGGCAATGTTTGGCATGTTGACCCACTTGATAAAGGCGCGACTACTGGATATTTGTCATCAGGGGTAATGTAAACTCGCGTTGTCGCCACATATCCATCACTGAAAGTTGCTTCAATATAAGTCGCTTCCCATCCCATGTTTGGAGAACCTAACGAAATTTCAACTTGTTGCAGTGTATTAATATCGAGTGGTGATGCTTTATATCGGATACCACATGCATAACGAAAATCTCGTGATATTGGATTGGCAGCAGTCCAACGTATCACTTTTTCAGGTTTTTCTGAAAAGTTGACGGTTAATATTTGCGAATTATGCTGTACATGCAGAGTTGTATTAAGCTTTGGCAAAGGAATAGATTGCTGTAACCGATTAATAAATGTAATTAATGACTGTTCAGTAAAGTTCAGAATACCACGATGATCAGAATTGGGAGCTACTCGTAAAGATTTGTCTCCAGGCAGAATATCATAATAGAGTCTTGCATTATCAGGCGCGAAATAATCATCCCCACTGGCATTGACGATGTATTTAGGAATGGCAAGCCGAGACTCATAAATTGATCCCAAATATTGCAGAGGATCTTCTATCTGCATTAATTTAGCAAATGCAGGCGTATTGACTTTTTCATCGACATGTTCCTGATAATACGGATAAAAAGCAATCGGCCAGTTTTTTCCGTAAGATTCATATACATGTTTAAATGCTGCATGTGTGTTAAGTATGTCGATAATAAAAGGCACAATTGCATCAACCCGTGTATCTGCTATTGCCGATAACCAGGTTGTCCAGCCTCGTTTCGAGGCGCCAGAAACAATAAAGTTATTAATATTCCACGGTGTTAATTCCCGCTGTGCCAAAGTCATTGCTTGAGAAACAGAAGTCGCCATAGGAATATGCAAAGGTATCAACGACAGCTGCTTTGGCTCGTTCATGAATAATGTCCAACTGTGAGCAATGCTATCATCTTCTTTTCGGGGTGTTCCATCGTCCCGGTACATGAGATATTGATTAGGAATATTACTGATCGAGATAATTATCGTATTTGTTGCCCGCGCAATAGTCGCCAAGGTTGTCACGCTGAAATCTGTCGGCAAAATTGGCGCCTCAGATCCACTATTATAGTTAGTTCCATTATTCACAACGACAAGTGCACGTGGTGAAAGCGGATGATCAGGAATAAATATATCAACATTGTGTTGCCATTTTGCAGGTAGAATAACGTTTCCTGGAGACCAGAATTGTGATGTTAATTGATAGTGACGTAGTTCAATCTGAGGTAATTTTTCTTTACTTAAAAGCGAATATTTAAGGGGCTGGACTGCTAATTCCTCTCGATAGCAGGGAAGTACATTGGCGAAATTGATATCAGCCTCATTAGAGCATAGTGATTGTTTTGTATTAGATTGGGCATAACTATTAATAGACGCTAATAACCACAGGGTAATAATTATTTTTTTGAAGAAACCAGACATTAATTCATCCTTAATATATAGATAATTGAATAATATAGTTGGACAACTTTACCAATATGATAATTTAAAATCATAAACCTTAATATTGTAAATAATGTATTTCTCTCCAGCAAACCTGACTTCAATTTCAACCAAATCATCTAAAATAAAGTGATGGAAAACTTTTACACTAAGCCATTTTCATTTAAATTGGCGATGCCATCAAATGGTCTGCTATCTTTTATCTCTGCAAGATATTGATTATTCTTTTTAATAACATATTGATATGGCGTGTACTAATCACGATCAATGGTGAATTCAAGCTGACTTTTACTTAATGACCTCCAGCCAGTATCCCGGTAAAAAAAGGTCATGCTCGTTTATTATGGTATCCGAATATTAAATTTTAACGGTTGGGTTTCCCTCTTCCTTGAGAGTTTAAAGGCACCATAAATGGTTTATACCCTATGGATTTCAAGATGCATCGCGACGGCAAGGGAGCGAATCCCCGGGAGCATAGGTAACTATGTGACCGGGGTGAGCGAGTGCAGCCAACAAAGAGGCAACTTGAAAGATGACGGGTATATATTCTCTCTGTAATAGGGGTCAGACCCTGAATGTTCAAAACGAAACCATATCTGCCGGATTAAGCGTGCTGATCACACCCAGAATACCCTTAGCCAACGGAATAGCTACCGGAGAGAGATAGGAACCCAGCGGGATACTCGCGTGGTCAATGCGGGTAAGCATGGTAAAGTCGTCGTTGCGTCCGGTAAGATCGTCGCTGATAGCTTTACCAATGCGCACCGTTTGCGCTACTCCATGACCATTCCAGCCATGTACCATATACACGGGTACTCTGTCGTCGCTCTTGCGGGCATCGGTGGCGCCGTTCAGGGTCAGATCGCTGATCCCGCCCCAAGAATATTCTAGTTCGGCTTTTTCCAACTGCGGGAACACGGTTCTGATACGCTTAAGCAGATAATTGTTCACATCACGCGGCGACCAGGAATTGCCAGTACCCTGTCCACCGAACAGCAGGCGGTTGTTGCGTACCGCACGATAGTAGTCGACCTGTAACTGTGTATCGTAGACTGGCAAATCTGACGGGATCAGCTCTTTGACATCCACTGGCAACGGAGGAGTTACCGCCACGTAGGAGAAAAAAGGCATCGTGGTGGAAAGGCCGGAGATAAACTCCCCCGTGGAGGCATGCACACCCAACACCACGGCTTTACTTGCCCTGATAATCCCCCGCTCAGTTTCTACGACTGTGCCGCCAGTATCCTGCCTGATGCCCTTCACTTTCGTGCTGTCATAGATTCGCCCACCCAGTCTGGCGAAACCATAAACCAAGCCACGCAATAGCGCCAGAGGTTGGACCTGCCCACCGATACTGTCGATATTCGCTCCGTGGTAGATGTCCGAACGCACATATTTTTCCTGTAGTTCGTGCGGTCCGATAACCCTCATCGCCGTATCTCCCAACTGGCGCCGGGCATCGGCATTAGCCACCAGCGGCCCCATGTGGCCTGCGTGCACCGCAACAGTGATATGACCATATTTGCGGTCACATTCGAAACTATAACGCTCACGGAGTTCATCCACGAGATTCATCGCTTCAACAGATGCAAAACGCCATAAGCGTTTAGCCTCATCGAATGAAAGTTTTTCCAGTATGGTTTTAGCTTCCCAGCGTGCGAGCCCAGGGGTTATCTGTCCCCCGTTGCGGCCAGAAGCTCCTGAACCAATGTTATCCTTTTCAACCAGAATCACGTCCACTCCCGCTTCAGCAAGATGTAATGCCGTGGAAGCGCCCAGCAACCCACCGCCGATAACCACAACCTCGCAGTTCTGGTCTCCAGGCAGACTTCCAAAAGCCGGACAGTCAGCCAAAGAAGCTTCATAATAGTTGGCTGGCATGGCGTCAGCAGCATCTTTATGCCAGCTCCAGATACGCGAATCCAGCCCCAACCGGCTGACTCTATGCTGCGCATCCTCCAACAGTGTTGGTCGTAGCTTATCAATATTGACGGCCAGATCATCGGCCGTAGTTAAGGTCCGGGCGAGCAGGGATAAGTTGGGAAGTACGGATGAAAGCACTCCCGCCCCCGCGAGCGTCGCGACGGTAGAGATAAAGTCTCTTCTATTCATTGTCATTTCAACACTCCTGTCATGATTTTGAAATCACCCGCTGGCCTGGTCTGGAGAGTTTCTCTATGAGTGAGTCCGGCTATCCGAGCTGTATTTATTGCTGCCCGAGTTCCCTTTCAGACCGGCGAGAATCAGCAGGATAACAGTGCCGATAAACGGTATGAGATGCAGCAGTAACCACCAAGCGCTACAGTTGATGTCGTGCAGGCGGCGGGCATTCACTGCTAGCGTGGGCAAAAGCGTGAGCAGCAGATAGACAGCGCTGAACCAGCCCATATAAACCTCAGGATTGGCAACGGCAAAGTAGCGCTCAAGGAAAGAGATAATAAATACAGCCAAGATCTGGAACAGAACAAAATACCAGAACTCCTTACGCCTGGCTCGCCCCTTGAAGCATGCATAGTTCTTTAATACATTTAAATACCAGTGCATTGTTATCCCCTCTTGTGATGCAGCAGATTCTATCTACTGTTCAGCCAGATCGAGCAGTACAGACTCCAGAATGTTGAGCGCTTCATTAAAAACGTTATTTTGTATGGTCAGTGGCGGAAGGAAACGGATCACGTTGCCGTGTACACCGCATGTCAGCAGGATCAGACCACGCTCCAGCGCTTTCTGACGTACCGCGTTGGTAAAGCTGGCATTGGGTTCCTGACTGTCCGCATGGTTAAATTCCACCGCAATCATCAGCCCTAGCCCACGTACATCGGCGATCTGCGGGACACGTGGTCGCAGTTCATGCAGACGCTGTTTCAGCTGGTCTCCCAACTGCGTCGCTCGCGCATTCAACTTTTCTTCTTCGATCACATCCAGCACCGCATGGGCGGCCGCAATCGCCACCGGGTTGCCGCCATAAGTTCCCCCCAGACCACCAGGCACTACAGCGTCCATCAACTCGGCACGTCCCGTTACAGCTGCCAGCGGCAAACCGCCCGCCAGACTTTTCGCCATAGTGGTCAGATCGGCAACCACCTCATGATGCTCCATAGCAAACAGTTTGCCCGTACGCGCGAAACCGGTCTGGATCTCATCGGCGATAAGTACAATGCCGTGGTAATCGGCAATCTCACGCAGAGCTTTAAGCAGTTCGGGAGGCGCCGGATAGAAACCGCCTTCGCCCTGTACCGGTTCGATGATGATGGCAGCGACGCGTGTTGGCTCAATGTCGGTTTTAAAGAGATTTTCCAGCGCATTCAGCGTTTGTTCCACACTAATGCCATGCAGCCCGATCGGAAACGGAATACGGTAAACGTCGCTAACCAACGGGCCGAACCCCATTTTGTACGGTGCAACTTTGCCGGTTAATGACATACCGAGGAAGGTACGGCCGTGGAAAGCGCCGCTGAAAGCGACCACGCCGCTGCGACCGGTAGCGGCACGTGCGATCTTCACGGCATTTTCCACCGCCTCGGCCCCGGTAGTGACAAAGACGGTTTTCTTCGCAAAATTACCGGGCGCCAGGCGGTTCAGACGTTCGGCCAGCGCCACATAATTTTCGTAGGGCGCTACCTGATGACAAGTGTGGGTAAACTGTTCCATTTGTTCTTTGGCGGCCGCGATGACGCGCGGATGGCGGTGGCCGGTGTTCACCACGGCGATACCGGCGGCAAAATCGATGTAACGTTGTCCCTGAACGTCCCAAATTTCAGCATTTTCCGCACGCTCCACATAAACTTGTGTGGCCACGCTCACGCCTTTTGCAATAGCCTCGCTGTGTCTTTTGGCTAATATAGATCCAGTCATAAATGAAAACTCCTCAGCAATCTGAAATAAGCGAGCTTCAACAGACAGACGCGCGATGCGATATAGCGCCCAGAGCTGGTAGAAGTAACTGATCCAGCGTCAAAGCTAGCATATCCGCCGCCGCATCCAACGATGATGAAGCGGGCTATTGTAATCGTGTAGGTTCCGTTGCCGACATAATCCACAGAGGGACCGTCGATGAGCGTATATCTGCCTGTGTATGGGCATCCGGTTGCGGCGCGACCGCAAGCTTCGCGCCGGGTATCGATCAACGCTAAAAAATACCGTGGCGATGCAGCGCTTTCGCATCCTCCGGTACCGGGGTGATAGCATCCCAAAGTTCAGCCACTTTGCCGTCCTCAATGCGCCATAGCTCGAAGTAGCTGTGACGCGCTCCGGCGATACTCCCCTCTGAATGGGTCAGAACAAACTGCCCATCGGCTACCGTACGGTGAATTTTAGTGTAATGCAGCCCCTGCCCCTCATTTCTGAGTTGTTTAAGAAACGAGATGACTGCCGCCGTACCATCAGGGATATCGGGGCTGTGCTGGCGAAACAATTCACCATTAGTGTAGTTTCCAAACTCTTCGTAGTGACCTTCGATCAGGGTATGTGTAAAAAAGTTGACTACCAGCTCACGATTCTTCTCTCGGTCATGGCCATCGCCTGCTTCAGTCGGGCCGTCTAACTGAGTCCGACCACTGACGTTGGGTGCCGCCTGCGGCACCAGGCCGTCCCAGTGCTCTACGATTAAGCCGTCGGCAACCCGATACAGATTGAAACCGACCAACGGCCAGTCGTCTAATCCCGTAAAACGACCGTGGATGGCGACCAGATCACCATCTTGCAGTACACGATACGTTTCGTGGCGCAGTTCAGGATGTGCCCAGACCAGCTCACGCAATCCGGCAATACCATCTTTGACCAACGGCGAATGTTCGATGAAATGCGGCGCAAAATAACGCTCAAGCGCCCCTACATCACGGTCAGTAAACAGCTCGTGGTGCGCACGCGACACCAAGTCGCGCGGAGATCTATTCTGAATCATTACGGATGTCCTGTGTCAGTCGTTGGAACTCATCACATGTTTGATACGCGTATATTCATCGAAGCCATAAGCCGACAGATCTTTACCATACCCAGAGCTTTTGAAGCCGCCGTGCGGCGCTTCTGCCGTAAGCGGAATATGGGTGTTAATCCAGACGGTACCGAAATCGAGTTCACGTGATAGGCGCACCGCGCGGCCATGATCGCGGGTCCAGACACTGGATGCCAGTCCGTATTTCACGTCGTTAGCTTTCTCTATGGCATCCTGTTCATCGCGGAATTTCTGCACCGTGATAACCGGGCCGAAAATCTCAGTCTGAATTGCTTCGTCGTGCTGTTCCAGACCGGTAATTACCGTGGGTTCAAAGTAATAACCCGAGCGTTCGGCCTGACGGCCTCCTGTTTCGATACAGGCATGAGCGGGCAAACGCGCAATGAACCCTTTGACTTGCTCCAGCTGACGAGCATTATTGAGCGGCCCATACAAAGCCTCTTCATCTTCTGGATAGCCAAAGCGGGTAGCTTTAGCCGCCGCCGCCAGTTTGGCGACAAAGGTATCGTAAACAGATTCATGCACCAGCACACGCGAGGCTGCCGTACAATCTTGACCCGCATTGAAATACCCCGCGGTCGCGATGGTTTCCACCGCTTTATCCATATCTGCATCGGCGAAAACAACCACTGGCGCTTTGCCGCCTAGCTCCAAATGCGCTCTGGTGAGATTAGCCGCCGCCGAAGAGGCAACCTGCAAACCTGCGCGCACGGAACCTGTGATGGAAACCATAGCTGGCGTTTTGTGTGAAACGACCAGAGCACCCGCGCTGGCATTACCCAACACCACATTGAATGCGCCTATAGGGAAGAACGGAGCGGCCAGTTCAGCCAGCAACAGAGTACTTTCCGGCGTGGTATCGCTCGGTTTGAGTACCACAGTATTACCCGCTGCCAGCGCAGGCGCTATCTTCCATACTGCCATCATCAGCGGGTAGTTCCACGGCGTAACTTGCCCCACCACGCCTAGTGGCTCGCGCCGAATGCTGGTCGTCATATCAGGAAGATATTCAGCAGTCGCTTTGCCCTCCAGAAAACGGGCGGCGCCAGCGAAGAAACGGATATGATCCACTGACGTCGCAACTTCCTCAGAGGCAATCAGATGCTTGAGCTGCCCTGTATTGCGGCTTTGCGCTTCGATCAGGCGTTCAGCGTTTTTTTCCACCGCATCGGCTAATGCCAGCAACGCTTGCTGACGCGCTGACGGTGTACTGCGTCCCCAGATCTTGAATGCCTCTTTAGCCGATGCATAAGCTTCATCAACATCCGCTATAGTCGCGTTAGGAGAACGCGCATAGATTTCACCAGTGACCGGGCTTACCAGGTCAAAATATTCGGAACCTTTAGATTCAACATATTTACTATTAATGAAATGTCTGAGCGTTGGTACCGCCATAGTTACCTCCTGATGGATTGGATAACATAAAATATAACCTATAACTTAATATGTTCAATTGTTATGTGGATGTTAATTTTTTAACTAAAAAATAAAAATAAAAGAGTAATTAGATACATAGATATAACGTTCAACTCTCCTGTTCAGGAAAATATGCTGATCTGTGAGCAGGATCGAGGAGTTTTTTGACTGGAAGAAAAGATTTGGGGACTATTCCTTGGCAAGATTATTTACAATCGAGTCAATATCAGAGATTGCTCAATTTGCAATATTAATATTAAAAAACGAAGTTTTATTGGGGAAATGACAATTAAAAAGACAATAAAAAAATATATCTTTATTCGCGGGAATTATATTTGGAGGATTGATATTATTTCATACGGAAATTATTCCACTTGGTACACAACTGGCAACTAACCAGAATATTGTTCGTCATAATGGTTCAGAGCCTGTGTCTCTTAATGTCTATAAAGTTGAAAGTGATGTTGAATTTGATATTAGTCACGACTTCTTTAGTAGATTAATTGACGCAGGCATTCACCATTAAAGCCCATGCGTCCATGAGTAGCGAACATATAAAAACGGTCTGATTCTACACATCCTGAACAACAGGGTGAATCAATAAAAAAGCCTAATTGTCGGTTGCTTACCGGAGCATATTCTATAAATTCAATCAGGCTTTATTGACCTCGACCAGTAATGTTTGATGAGAATTTCCGTGTGCAAGGGGAGTTTTACGGGATGATGTCAGCACATTGACGCAACCGCCCCAATCAACGCCATTTTTATCCGGTTGCCACCATGCGCCGGTCGGCATTGCTACCACGCCGGGGATAATACGTTGAGTTACCTCCGCCGGGATCATAGAAACTCCGCGATCGTTAAATACCCGAACCAAATCCCCTTGTTTAATTTTACGTTTCTGCGCATCCAGCGGATTAATCCACAACTTCTGGGTTTGCACCTCTTTTAAATTTGAATATTGGGTTGAATTGGAGCGGTTTTTCCCTTTCCAGGTAATTAATTGCAGAGGGTATTTTTCAGTTAATTTATCCTCCGGCCCTTCAAATGCTGGTACATAATGTGACAACGCAGGGATTTCAGGATGTTGCATGTCATACAGACGTTTAGAAAATATCTCTATTTTTCCTGAAGGTGTGGGAAATGGATGATTTTCTGGGTCACGAATATTTTCTTCAAAAGCGACATAAGGCGGTATTTTGAAAAGATGTTTGTGTGTCCGTTGTAATTCCTCAAAAGTGGGCAAATTTTCTTTTGGCATAGCCTGACGGTTAGATTCCATAATATGGGCTATCCACGCTTTTTCGTCACGACCTTGGCTGAATTCCTGTTCAACGCCCAGTTTTGCTGCAACTTCGCGTATCCATTCATAATCAGAGCGCCGTTCAAATTCAGGTTCGATCAATTTTGATGACAGAATGAAATAACTGCCGGCGCCCCAAGGAAAGCCAATGTTCCAACGTTCCATAAAACTGGTTTCCGGCAATAAAATATCGGCATATCGGGCGCTTGGTGTTAGATAAAGATCACTGGAGACAATGAATTCAATTTTAGATTCATCTGCCAATATTTTTACTGTCTGATTGATATCAGGGTTTTGATTTGCAAGGTAATTACCGGCCAACGAGAATAATATACGAATATTGGTATTCAGCTTATCAGCGCCCACTAAACCGTCTGCCGGGGTAACTTTACTGGCATCATCGGCTGCCTGGACCCAGTTCATCACGGAGATTTTTTCTTTTACTGGGTTTTGACCCAGATCGAGTCCATAGAGGGATTTGTTACCAGCGACACCACTGAAACCTGCTGCCCATCCCCCTTTTTTACCCACATTACCGGTTATTGTGGCTAAAATTGTTGCACCACGTGCAACACGTTCACCACAGATGTGACGTTGTGGACCCCATCCTTGAATTAGGGCTGCGGGTTTAGTGTGGGCATATTCACGGGCAAGCTGACGAATGATATTCGCCGGCACTTTAGTGATTTTTTCAGCCCATTCCGCTGTTTTCACAATGCTATCTTTAGCGCCTGTCAGGTAAGCAACCAGAGATTCATTGGCGGGAACGCCATCCGGCATATTGTCTTCATCAAAACCAATCGTATAACGATTGATAAATTCTTTATCGTGCAGGTTTTCACTGACAATCACATACATCATTGCATCCATTAATGCGTTATCAGTTGTTGGCAGCAAAGGAATCCATTGGTCAGCCAACGAGGAAGCAGAATC
This sequence comes from Photorhabdus hainanensis, assembly GCF_018448965.1. Lineage (NCBI taxonomy): Bacteria > Pseudomonadati > Pseudomonadota > Gammaproteobacteria > Enterobacterales > Morganellaceae > Photorhabdus > Photorhabdus hainanensis. Next base: position 120,333 of record NZ_RCWD01000006.1, read on the forward strand.
AGAATAACGGGGATCGACAACAATAAATTTGGTGCCGTTCTTTTTCATCTTCTGGAAATAGTGGTTGGAGTGACCAAAAATAGTTTCAGCCGGATTGTGGCCCCAAAGGATCACCAAAGGGGTATCTTCCAAGGTATCCAATGTGCTACCCGAAGTTGCTACGCCATAGGTATAGGGTGTCGCTGCCGCTGTATTGCCCATACTCACGGAATGGTAGAATTGTAAATGTCCGCCGGTAATATTGAGTAAACGACGCAACATTTTATCACCTGATGATACACCGCCGATTACCGCAGTATTAACGCTAACGTAGCGGCAAGCCGGGCCATATTTTTCAGTAATACTTTTTAGCTTATCCGCAATAATGGTTGTCGCTTCATCCCAGGAAATTCGTTCAAATCTCCCCTCTCCCCGCTTGCCAACTCGTTTCATCGGATATTTTAAACGATCAGGATGATAAACAAATTTGCGATAGCCCCTGCCGCGTATGCAAGCTTGCATGATCGGCATTGCTTCATCGAGTTCATGATCAGGTCTGGTGGTGATGCGGGTGACAACACCTTCTCGGACATGAGCTCGGATATCGCATCTTCCTCCGCAATCAAACGTACTACAGGTGGGTATGACTTTTGTTTCACCCGCATCAATAATATGAATCGGTAGCAAGCCTTGGCTTGTTTTCTTTTCGGCGATTGCTTGGCGGGCAGAAACAAAAGGAATAGATATAAGCGCTGCACTTGCTTGAATAGAACGACGACGGCTGACTGTCAGGTCATCATTCTGTTCATTGGCTTCATGATTTATTTTTCTATATTTCATATTAGCCTCCACATTGCATCTTATTCGCTGGATGTTATTTAGAAAAAACGGTTTAAATGTTGATAGCGATCAAGGATTAATACAATTTAGATCACATTTTCTTGAAAAGTTTTGCTAAATATGGCTAAAAAATTGATACTGAAATGAATATTTCAAAATAATTTATATCACGAGTGAATATTTCAAGGTGTATATAAATTTATTACTTAAATTTCATGATATTGATGGAGTAGTGCTGATTATTTTATACTAATACTTAATGAGAGTTATACCTCTCGCATTCAAAATAGGGTATTCAATAGCATCATATAATCTTAACTAAACATCTGAAATAGTCATAAACATTCTGAAGTTTTTTTGCAAAATTGCATAAAAACCTTAGTTATCAAATGATTGATTTTCCTGAAATGGATACCTCAAATGAAATTTCCTTGGAGAACAAACGATGAATAAAACATTAAGGAATATATCCTTATTCACAGGCATTATATTTGGCAATCTGGCATTATCCCATGCCGCAATTATTCCAGCAGGTACATTATTGTCAGTTAATCAAGATATCACCCGCAATAATGGTTCAGAACCTGTATCTCTTGATGTTCATAAAGTTGAAAATGATGTTGAATTCAATATTATTCATGATTTTTTCAGTGGATTAGTCAGAGCGGGCAGCGATGGAAAAATCAATCCTGATTTAGCGGTTAGTTGGGAAACCAAAGATAATAAAGTGTGGTTATTTCATCTAAGAAAAGGAATAAAGTGGTCTGATGGCTCCCCTATTACTGCCCATGATGTGGTTTTTAGCTGGCGGCGTTTAGTTGATCCCAAAATTGCGTCTCCGTATGGCAGTTATCTTGGCAACATGCATGTAGTCAATGCTAAAGATATTGTTTCTGGTAAGAAGAAAATCGATGAATTAGGTGTAAAAGCCTTGGATAATTTGACTTTGGAAGTGACGCTAGAACAACCGGTATCCTATTTTTTACAGATGTTGGCGTATCCTGTCATGGTACCCATAAGCCAAAAAGCGGTTGAAAAATATGGCGAAAAATGGACTCATTCCGATGTATTTGTCAGTAGCGGGCCATTTAAGTTGGCCAAATGGGTTGTTAATGAAAAAGTGGTTGGAGTCAGGAACTCACAATATTGGGATAATGCCCATACTGTTATTAATCAAGTCACTTATCTTCCAATAGCATCAGAAACGGCAGATATAAATCGTTATCTGGCCGATGAAATTGATATCACCAAGAATATTCCATCGGTTTTATTTAAATCTTTAAAAGCCAAATTAGATAATCAGGTTCATATTACGCCAGCATTAGGTGTTTATTATTATGATTTTAATAATCAAAAAGCGCCTTTTAATGATGTCAGGGTCAGGCAGGCATTAAATCTGGCTTTAGATAAAGAGATCATAGCGAATAAAGTTTTAGGGCAAGGCCAAGAACCCGCTTATAATCATACCCCTCCCAATACCGGAGGAATGGATTTAGGGCAACCTGATTATGCATTATGGACACAGCAAGAAAGAGTTGAGAAAGCCAGGCAATTGCTAAATGAAGCGGGTTATAATAAAGATAACCCATTGAAATTTAAACTTCTTTATAATACATCAGAAGAGCATAAACGGATTGCTATTGCGGCGACGTCAATGTGGAAAAAAAGTCTGGATGTAGATATTGTTTTGCAGAACCAAGAACGAAAAGCTATGTTGGATGTTATTCGTCAAGGTAATTTTGAGATGGTGAGATATGCGCGGATTGCTGATTATGATAATCCTGCCTCGTTTTTAAATAACTTTGTTACTGATAGTTCTAATAATACATTCTTATATAGCAATCATGCTTATGATGATTTGATAAATAAAGCTAAAGCAACAAATGACCGGAAGTATTTTCAGCAAGCAGAAGATATTCTGGCAAAAGATGTACCGGCAATTCCTGTTTATTACTATATTGGCGTCAGATTAGTTAAGCCTTATATTGGCGGGTATTATATGAGTCCGTTGGGTTTTGTGTCGACAAAAGATCTTTATGTTATTAAGCATTAATATAATATTATTGTAGCATTTAAGTCGATATTACGGTTTTGAACAGATTTTAGCTTTATAGGTTTGCTCCCAAACTATGTGGAGCAAACCTACGTAACAAAGTTTAAAGACCGAATTTTTCTTTAAGTTTATCAAGCTGCTGTTGTTGAAATAGCTCAAACTCAGCTCTTGGCTGCTGCAAGCGTATAGAATCTAACATTGGATCTTTGACTTCCGTACGAATGCCGCTCATCTGTTCAAGTACAGCCAATCCACAGAATGGGACATAGGACTCCGCATACCCGCCTTCATGAACAACAACGAGTTTTCCGTCGCATAAATTATCTGCTGCCTGTTGCACTAGTTGGGTCATCTCCCGAAAACTTTCACTATGGAGCTGCATTCTTGCCAGAGGGTCCACCGCATTGGCATCATAGCCACAGGCGACAATAATCAGTTCCGGTTTAAAGCGTTCAAGCGCAGGAAGTACTATCTGTGTCATTGCATAGATATAGCTATTATGTCCGGCCCCAGCAAGTAATGGGATATTCATGTTATAACCTGTCCCCTCGCCTTCCCCGATATCATCTTCACCGCTGTATCCGTTAGGGAAACAACCATCCTGATGTAGCGAGATGGTCAAAACATCAGAACGATCCCAATAAATATGCTGAGTGCCATTACCGTGATGAACATCCCAATCAATGACCGCAACTCGTTTTAAATCAAAACATGCTTTTGCCTGTTCAATGGCCAATGGGATATTTGCTAGGAAACAAAATCCCATTGGCTTATCAGGCAAGCAGTGATGACCTGGCGGTCGAGAAAGGCTGTAAGCATTATCAAGCTCACCGCTAAGCACGGCTTTCACCGCAGCACAAGCAAGGCCAGCTGAAAGCTTAGCAATTTCATAGCTTCCCGGTCCCAGAGGGGCTTCTATACCAAGCATTCCTCCACCATTATCACTGACTTGCTTAAATCGCTTCAAATACTCTTCTGGATGGATTTTTCGTAGTGTTTGCTCATCAATAGGCGATGCCGAAGAAAGGTGCAAAGAGCGGCTCAAGCCTGATACATCTATCAAATTTTTCAACCGCCTTTTTGTTTCCGGCGATTCGGCATGTGCAGTTCCAGAAGAAGGCTGAACCCAACCACCGACAGGCAGAGTCGTTATATACATGCCGGTGGTATGCCAAAAACAATATTCATCAAAGAAAAACCCTGTATTTCGCTTCATTATCATTTCCTTCTACATTAAATTAACTCACGAATCGGTTTTCATTACCTTTATCGATAATTTCTTTATTTGAATTATCTGCATAAGAATAGACTGACGAAGATACATCACCATAACCATAAATAAGTGTTTTTGAGATAGCTGACGTTACCTGAAACGCATTAATTGACTATTGTATGAACTATGTGAAATAAATTAAGAAAATCATATCCTTTTATATTACAAAAAATAATAACAGGCATATTTCAAACAAAATTTCAATAACTTAATATAATTAGATTATTAATCAATTTATGAAATGGATAATCATATTATATTTATCTAGAATTGATAGTTAAGTCCTGGGGCTTTATTTGTCATAGATAAATTATCCTGTAAAGTGGAGGACACTATTATGTATAAACATAAAGTGAAAGTGATGACTTTAGCCACGACGATAATTACTGCTTTATTTAATGGCGCATGGGCTCATGGTTATATTGACAGCCCAGGAAGTCGTGCATTCCTTTGTTCTGCACAGGGAAATGAACAAAATACGGATTGTGGATTGGTCAAGTATGAGCCTCAATCTCTTGAAGCGAAGAAAGGATTTCCACAAGCGGGTCCAGAAGATGGCCATATCGCTAGCGCTGGCATTGGTCATTTTGGCGAATTGGATATTCAAACCGAAGATCGTTGGAAAAAAATCCCTATTACTGCCGGTGATATTGAGTTCCAGTGGGAAATTATGATTCAACACAAAACCTCAAGTTGGGAATATTTTATTACCAAACCTGATTGGGATCCCAATAAACCTTTAACCAGAGAGCAATTTAATAGCACACCTTTCTGTTTTGAGGATTATCAGGAAAAAATGCCGGGCAGCAGAGTTATTAATAAATGTACTTTACCAGATGGTTATCAAGGTTATCACATTATATTGGGTGTTTGGACAATTTCAGATACCCTCAATGCATTTTACCAAGTGATTGATACAACAATTAGCCCTGCTTGATTATAAAACAACTATTATCAGGAACAGCATCATGCTGTTCCTGTTTATCGGGTTTCTTTTTCCATCCATTGAACTAAGTTAATTTCGATGTAAACAAAGATGTTTATGAAAACAAAATTAACATTATGTTTGGTCAATAGAAATAATCGATAAAAATAGTCATTATTCGCGTACTATACCAAAAACAATACTCATCAAAGAACCCACGTTTAACTGCTGGATTTTGAGGTCAGAGCCACTCGGTGAAGCCCCATGTCCCGGTAAAGTCTTTAAATATCTTTAGCTGTATGTGGCCCTGAACTCCAACAAATGCAAGATGGTCATCCTTCCTCATACACCACTCGAATCCTCCAGACGGACGCTTAATCACAACCATATCTTCCCATTTTTGCTGGTACTGAGCTTTACAGATAAGTGTCTCGTGAGCGTCGTAGCCAAGGTAAGCCCCTTGATCACTTACAGGGGATGCCCGGCAAATAAAGCCAAGGTAGCCCCCATGCCAGACGCACTCAAATTTTTGGTGTAGTGTATTGCTCTCCCATATTGCCAATGAAACGCTCCCCGGCACTGCATGAAATATACTAGCCACCGTTACAGCAGTTGCGTAATCACCCGCTGGATACGGATGAATAATATAGGATTTTCCTGGGATAGGAATATCGTTGCCTGTGAGTATTCCCATAATCATTATTCCCGTAGTCATTCTTCGTTAGTTTATGTGGTATTCATTGTATTCACATTCATTTAGATAGATATTTTAATTATTGTGTCATTTTTAATGAAGCGTAATATTAATAATAAACATCAGCATCTTGATATATAAATATCTATAAAACATCATAATAAATGACATCGACAATCCAATCATGAATTTCTATACAAAGATATTATAACTTTTATTGTTTATTTTAATATTCAAGGAATTTGTGTGGCGTATCGCGCAAAAGTGACAGTAAAAACTCTCCTTCATAGAAAGAACGGCGCTTTTTATTTTTTGTAACCGTACTTTGGTATCTAATTCACAATATGGACTTGGGATTCAATCAGATTTAATACAGCGATGAAATTTATCCTTGTTGGTAGTATTGCGACACCTCCAGTTATGGCTAACTAATTCACTAAAACCTGTCTCTATTTCCCCAACTTCGGGCATTGTTGTGCAGCTGCTGAAATGGACATTTCCACTAAACAATCTTGTTCACTGTAACGTTCCAGGCGGTTGAACGCGCATCCGACATATGTGAATTTCATGCTTTGCTTTTGAATGCTACTGGTGAGTTTGATGTTTGCACCTTTTCTGTTTTATAATAAATGTATGTTGTAACTAATTTTGTTATTGAAATGAATAAATACTTATCAATTGAAGATTTGAATCGTTGTTTCCAACAACAAGAGAGCAAGTTAAAACAACTGTACGAACAACTACATAACTATTCCCTTTTAGCCGCTCACGTGTTCGTTTTGCCAGAAGTAGAGAAAGGAAGTGAACATGACCCTGTAACAGAAATCATTGTTAATGAAATGACTGGTAATGACGCTCTAAATCTAGGATTAAGTCATTACCAGAAGCTATTTATCTATCACAACAATCAAAATATCAGTAGTAAAGCTGCCGTTCGTCTTCCCGGTGTATTATGTTTTTCTGTAAATCAACCACAATATCGCTCTGCTTTACTTTTGATTGAAGAAATTAATAAGTTGAAAGCAGAACTTGAACATATCGTAACTGTGCAATCAGGGGTGGATAAAGAACAACGGTTTGAGTTTGTTCACAGTCAGTTACATGGTTTGATAACTTTAAACGCTTACAGAGCCATCACTCCCCTTCTCAATCCTGATTCAGTTCGTTTTGGTTGGGCAAATAAAAATATCATCAATAAAGTTACAAAAGATCAAATTCTGCAACGTTTAGAAAAGAGTTATAACTCTGGGCGTGCTGTTTCTCCCTATTCTCGTGAACAATGGGCAGCATTAGTCGCCAAAGAAATTATCGATATAAAAAAATTGCCTGATGATGTGGTGTTAAAAATCAAACGTCCCGTAAAAGTACAACCTATTGCACGAGTCTGGTATGCGGAACAACAAAAACAAGTGCAATATGCTTGTCCCCTGCCGATCATTGCATTTTATGTTAACTATGGAGATAACCAACCAAAGATAGGTAGACTTACTCACTACGATGCCAGTGCCATAGTGCATCGCTATAAACCCAAAGCCAAACCCTTGGAATTGATTATTCCAAGGCTACATTTATATCGTGAGATTTAGTGCATGTTGCTTATTTGACCAAGCATAGTCAATTGTCTATTATAATAGTGACAAAGACCGAGGAGGTGCTTATGCAAGTTTTTACACCAAGCAACATATTCACGTTATTGATTCAACTAAGAATTACGGTCAGTCGGGCCAGAACGTCATCCATGATTTTTGCAGGCACACGCTCAAGCCGCTTTCCGCCCCGTGCGCCCATGTCAATTGTGCGCGGCTGATCGCAGCGCACAACGCCGGTTGTACGTGTACCGGCACCGTCCAGTGATACTGCAAAGCCAGCGGTACGGGCAAAATTACCACCGCTGGTAACGGGTACCACTACAGGCAGGCGGGTCACGCGGTTAAGGGCCGCTGGCGTGACAATCAGCACCGGCCGCGTTCCCTGCTGCTCATGGCCTGCGGTAGGGTCGAGTGAGACAAGCCAGATTTCCCCTCTCTCCATATCAGATTGCCTCCCGGCCTGCAGCTGGCGCGTCCAGCCATTCACGATCTTCTGCACTGATTTCGGCATCCGGATCGCACTGTGCCAGCAGTTCAGCAAGCGAATATTGTGGGCGCTTGTGCGGCTCCACTATCAGCCGGCCATTATCAATGACCATGCCGACTTCATTATCTGCTCCCAGAGACAGTGCGTTCAGCAGCGCCGGCGGAACGGTCAGCATAACGGAGCCGCCGACTCTCTTCAGACGAGTGGTATGCATATTTCACCTCCATAAAAGTTATATATAAATATAACATCCAACAGGGAAATAAACCAGGCGGCAACACTAAAAAGTTAAATAAATATATAACTTTTTATCCCAGAAGCGTAGCAGACCCACTGCCAGTAGCGGTGGAAACCATAAACCTAATCCCACGTATTCCCGTTTAAATAAAAAACCGGAGCACTCGTCTCCGGTCAGTTTTTTATGGCTAAACAACAATTATTTCAAACTGCCAACCATATCTTCTGGACGAACCCACTCATCAAACTCGGCTTCTGTCAGATAACCCAGTTTCATCGCCGACTGTTTCAATGTCAGCCCTTCTTTATGGGCTTTCTTGGCAATTTCAGCGGCTTTGTCATAACCGATATGTGTATTCAACGCCGTTACCAGCATCAGAGATTCATTCAGCAATTGAGTAATGCGATCGCGATTAGGTTCAATACCAACTGCACAATGTTCATTGAAGCTACGCATACCATCAGCCAACAAGCGAACAGATTGCAAAAAGTTATTAATCACCATTGGACGGAACACGTTTAGCTCAAAGTTGCCCGATGCACCACCAATATTAATAGCAACATCATTACCCATAACCTGAGCACAAAGCATAGTCACCGCTTCACACTGAGTTGGGTTAACTTTACCTGGCATGATTGAGCTACCTGGTTCATTTTCAGGAATTGAAATTTCACCGATGCCACAGCGAGGACCGGAAGCCAGCCAACGAACATCGTTTGCAATCTTCATCATGGATGCAGCCAGACCTTTTAATGCGCCATGAGAATGAACCAGAGCATCACAAGTCGCCAGCGCTTCAAATTTATTTGGCGCAGTAACAAACGGATGGCTGGTCAGTTCAGCCAATTTCTTCGCAACACGAACAGCATATTCAGGATGAGTATTTAAACCGGTGCCAACCGCAGTTCCCCCTAGCGCCAGTTCACAAACATGGGGAATACTGTCTTCAATGTGTTTCAGGTTATGCGCTAACATTGCTACCCAGCCAGAAATTTCCTGACCAAGAGTCAGTGGCGTCGCATCTTGCAGGTGGGTACGACCAATCTTAACGATATCCTTATAAGCTTCAGCTTTATCAGCTAATGTTTTTTGTAATATTTTCAGCTCAGGGATAAGGTGTTCACGCAACGCGATAACAGCGGCAACATGCATTGCTGTTGGGAAAACGTCATTAGAACTCTGACTTTTATTTACATCATCGTTAGGATGGATAAGGCGTTCGTTACCCCTCACCCCGCCAAGGATCTCGCTACCACGGTTCGCCAACACTTCGTTCATGTTCATGTTACTTTGTGTTCCAGAACCGGTCTGCCAGATAGCAAGCGGAAATTCTGTCGGATGTTTACCTTCCAGCACCTCTTTCGCAGCAGCAATAATTGCTTCGCCACGTTCTTGCGGCAGAAGGCCCAAATCCATATTGACACTGGCCGCAGCCTGTTTGGTCAATGCCAGAGCATGAATTAATGCAACCGGCATTTTCTCCTGCGAAATGCGGAAATGCTCAAGTGAGCGCTGAGTTTGCGCTCCCCACAATTGGTCAGCAGGTACTTCGATAGGCCCCATTGAGTCTTTTTCAATGCGAGTGGCTGCCATTACTATCTCTCCTTAACACACAGAATAATCGAATATGCATAATCAGTCTTTGCAGATAAACTGATTAACATTCTGTTATCATGCCACATATTAGTTCCTGATTATGCCAACCAAGTCGTATTTATCGTATTGTGGTAGAAAGGAAATAGATTGATTTTTTTAAAAAGAGAGTAACGGCCATGTTGAAGATGATAAATCAGATCCAGCACTATTCATGGGGAAGTAAAACCGCCCTGACCGATATTTATGGTGTTGAAAATCCAGATAATCTGCCAATGGCTGAATTATGGATGGGCGCCCATCCTAAAAGCAGTTCATTTGTAACCAATCCTGAAAGCGGAAAACCCATTGCCTTAAATGAATTAATAGCCAGTGATCCGGAAAAATATCTGGGAAAAAAAGTTTCAGATAGATTTCACCGTTTGCCTTTCCTATTTAAGGTATTGTGCGCGGCTCAACCTCTCTCAATTCAGGTTCATCCTGATAAAAAATCCGCAGAAGAGGGTTTTGCCAAAGAGAATATCGCCGGTATTCCATTGAATTCACCCGAAAGAAATTACAAAGATGATAACCATAAACCCGAATTGGTTTATGCCCTTACCCCTTTCCGGGCAATGAATGGATTCCGTCCATTAAACGAAATCGCGCAATTACTGGAATTTGTTACTGCGGCCCATCCCAAGATTCCGTTCTTTATTCAAACACCAAATGAACATAATCTTGCCTGCTTATTTTCCCAATTGCTTAATATGAGCGGTAAACAAAAGCAGTTAGCTCTTGGCGTATTAAAATCAGCGCTAAATAGTCGGCTCGGTGAACCTTGGGATTCTATCAAGAAAATGACGGCGTTTTATCCCGATGACAATGGCCTGTTTATTCCACTTTTACTTAATGTCATTGAGCTTGAACCAGGTCAAGCCATGTTTTTATGCGCTCGCACGCCTCACGCTTATCTGGAAGGGGTTGCTCTTGAAGTTATGGCAAATTCAGATAACGTCCTGCGAGCGGGTTTGACCAATAAATATATGGATATTCCTGAGTTAATGGCAAACCTTGATTTCGCATCAAAACCAACAGACACCTTATTTACGCTACCGGAACAGGAAAAAACAGCGAAAAACTTCCCTGTTCCAGTAGATGATTTTGCATTTTCTATTTATTCTCTATCAAAGCAGCCAATTACGCTGGATAACAATTCAGCATCGATTGTTTTTTGTGTTGAAGGTCAAACAGTTATACAATCTGGAGAACACCAATTAAGAATTTTCCCAGGTGAGTCAGTATTTATATCTGCTGCCGAAAAGGCTGTGATTATTCAGGGTGATGGTTTTACCGCCCAGGTTTTTAATTAATAATGCCAATCTGGGCCTGAAACTTATTCACAGGCCGTTAAGCACTGCTTAAATTCCAAGTGATGCTAACGGCCGTTTTTATACTAGAGGGCACATATTACTTACTACAAAGTATGTGCTAAAAGGATGGATTTCCATTATGAAAAAATCGTTAGTGGCCGTAGGCATTATTGTTGCTTTAGGAGCAGCTTGGACTGGGGCTTCATGGTATACAGGCAAGCAGATTGAACAACGTATAGATCAATCGATTTCCCGCGCTAATGCTGAAATGAAAAAAGCTTTCCCTGAAACAGGTCTGATGTTACAGAGTAAAGATTTCCACCGTGGCGTGTTCAGTTCTGACGTTCGTCTCGTTTTAAAAGCTAAAGATGGCGTTGAAAACGCAGAAATGAAACCAGGTGAAGAGATTTCAATTAAGTCTGTGATTGATCACGGCCCTTTCCCACTGGCACAAGTGAAAAAATTAACCTTAATTCCCAGTCTGGCTTCTGTTCATTCCGAACTGGAGAATAATGGAGCTTTAAAACCACTGTTTGAAATCACTAAAGGAAAATCGCTGCTTACTTCTGATTCACGTGTCAGTTATCGTGGTTCTGTTATTTCTGATGTTGATATCATCCCTGTCGAATTTGAAAAAAATGGTGCTAAGTTCAATTTTTCCGGCGCCAAACTGACTTCCGATCTCAGTCGTGATCTGAAAGAGATATCACTGGCAATCAAGAGTGACCAGTTAGCCATCAATAAAAATGACGAAAATTTCCTTGTCAAAGGTATTGATTTAAACCTGTCCAATAAAAAAGGCAAATTTGATATCTATGTTGGCGATCAAAGCATTGAAATTCAGGAAATCAGCCTAAAAGGTATCGGCAATGAAGATATGATGCTTTCCGGTGTCAAAATAGATTCAAATATTGGTGAAGATGAAACTAATCTAAAAGGGAAAATCACTTACAGTTTAGATGGTCTCAAGATGAGAAATATTGATTTTGGTTCTGGTAAGTTTGTAATTACTGCGGATCGTCTGGATGGTGAAGCCGTTCGTCAGTTTACTCAAGCCTACAATGATGCAGCCGCCAAATCACTCTCTTCTGGCGATCTCTCTTCCGATGCGGCAGATACCGCCATTATTGACGCGGTATTGTCTAACCTGCCTATTTTGCTGAAAAACAATCCACAATTTGGTATCGAACCATTAACCTGGAAAAATGCCAAAGGTGAAAGCACCATTAATTACCACGTGAGTTTAAAGAACTTACCGAAAGATAAAAGTAGCTTGTATTCAATGAAAACAGAAGAAGCTATTCGCACTTTAATTCAGAACATGTCTCTGAATGTCACATTACCAAGACCTATGATGATTGAGTTTTCCACTCAGTCAATGATCATGAATGGCATGGATAAAGCAAAAGCTGAACAGAATGCTGAACAACAGATAAATCAGTTTGAACAATTAGGACAACTGTTTAAACTTACCACAGTTGATAAAGATGCTATCAGCATTAAGTTTAGCTATGCTGACGGTAATGTAGAAATGAACGGTAAGAAAATGCCTTTACATCAGTTCCTGTCTGAATACTATTTATCCGACGACTCTTCTGATGATGAAGCACCAGAGCAAACAATGCCAGAAGGCGACAACCACGACAGTGGAAAAGAGAAAACAGAAGGTACTCAACCTGCGCAATAAAACGCGTTCATAGACGTTTTGTTAAATTGCCAGTCAACGCATGTGACTGGCATTTTTATATAAAAAAGGACCGGAATGTGATTGACATAAAACTCCCACTGACAGATTTACACCGCCACCTTGATGGAAATATCCGGCCGGAGACTATTTTAGATCTTGCCACCCAGCATAATATTCAGCTTCCAGCAAATGATCTGGAATCACTACGCCCTCACGTACAAATTATTAACAATGAACCGAGCTTGGTAAGCTTTTTGCAAAAACTTGATTGGGGAGTGGCGGTACTGGCTGATTTGGACGCTTGTCGTCGTGTTGCTATTGAGAACGTTGAAGATGCTATCAATTCTGGGCTTGATTATGCTGAGTTACGTTTTTCCCCTTATTACATGGCGATGAATCACAAATTGCCGGTTGAAGGGGTCGTTGAGGCAATTATTGATGGTATCCATTCTGCCCGTCAAAATCACGATATCGACATTCGTCTTATCGGAATTTTAAGCAGAACTTTTGGTGAACAAGCTTGTACTCAGGAATTAGCTGCCCTGCTAACCCATCGCCAACATATTACTGCGCTGGATCTGGCGGGTGACGAGTTAGGTTTTCCCGGACATCTTTTTCAATCTCATTTTATCAAAGCCCGTGATGCTGGCTGGAACATAACTATCCATGCCGGTGAAGCCGCCGGCGCTGAAAGTATTTGGCAAGCCATTCGTGAATTAGGCGCGACTCGTATTGGTCATGGGGTAAAAGCCATTACCGATCCCGGATTAATGGATTATTTGGTTGAAAACCGTATTGGTATTGAAGCCTGTTTAACTTCAAACCTTCAAACCAGCACCGTTAGTTCTTTATTGGATCATCCACTGAAACAATTTCTGGAAAAAGGTATTCTTGCTTCCATTAATACCGATGATCCGGCCGTTGAAGGTATAGACATCCGCCATGAATATGAAGTTGCCGCACCTGCCGCAGGTTTATCTATCGCGCAAATTCGCCAAGCTCAGATAAATGGGCTGGAAACCGCTTTTATCAGTGATGCAGAAAAACAGGCATTACGCATAAAAGCAGCAAGTCGTTAAATATAAATAGCTCAGGAATGGAATCGCCCATTCCTGATTATGGTTATTACTTGAAATATAATGTACAAATATGTAGTTCGTATAGTGCTGAATATGGACGTCACCGCAATATAAACGCGGTAATAGCTACATGATAGGTTCTAGTTGATTTTAGTGGATTTTTTGGTGGTTTTGACCTTATGATTTATCTATCAAAACACGTTAGGAGTTCTGGAATATGTCCGTATTAGATGAAGCAACAGCAGTAATAATTTGGCTGTTTATGATTTACGTATTGTATTTCGGTCATTTCTGGTATATCTCTGTTCCGTTAGGCTTATTTTTTGTATTCACGACAGTTAAAACGGCTAAAACAGTAAAAATTAAAATCTTATGTGCTGGATTAGCGTTGTTTTTTTTAATTGCACCAATTACTGCATTACTAAAATATAGGGAAATTTTTTATTTGGAGTAATTTTCTGCGGTCATATTAGTGAGAAATTAATGTTATCCATGCCCCAATGGAAATGTGGCGAATGCGGTGCTAAACGTCACTTCGATATAAATACGACTATTAATATTGCTGCAATGGCTACGTAATATTTTTTCAATTGAGCTTGTACCTTTATGGGGATTTCAATCAAACCAACCTCAATTCAATTTTTCCGATTCATATGCCATGAATAGCAGAATATTGGTATCTAACAGCAAATCCATTAAGAATATTTTCCTTCAAACATATTAATAACTTCAGTGCTGTTCATATCGTCAAAATTGGTGGGGACGCTACCTTTGCCTTTGAGGAAACCGAGCTTGCGCTTAGGTTTATCTTTTCTGTATGCGATGACTTTAACCAATGCATGACCATTCTTGGCGATCACTACGGACTCACCAGTGCGAATGACTTCCTGGATAATTTTGGACAAGTTAATTTTATCGTCGTAGATGTTAACTTTTTCCATAAAATGACCTCTTTTTGTACATACTTTAAACATAGCCATTTTTGTTGGTCTAGTCAATTTGGTTAGGCTAATGATTTGCTTATAACTTACTAAAATTGCTTTTGATATTGGTAAACCAACTTTCCTACAATCAACATCATATGCAGCTTTCACATTAATATCTTTGATTGAAATGCCTAGATTATTAATTATCGGATCGCTATCTGAGTGAAAATAAATCCCTTGATAGAAAGAAGAACAGCAATTTCCAACACCTGCAATAGCAACGTTAATCATATTAAAAATCCTTTTCGTTAGTATTTTGTGAAATTATTAAATCATTTAATTTAAATATATTTTCTTCTTTTATAAGCCAATCTGTCATTTCATTATTATACTTCTCAGAAATATACTTTTTATTTTCTAAGTTGGTCTTATAATTTGCATCATCATCCTCTGGATGGGACAGATGTATACCTTCTATCCCCTCAAACAAATGAAATTGAGAATTAGCTTTGTGAAGCCGGAAACCAAGATCAATATCTTCACCACCCCATGATTTAAAATGTTCATCAAAACAGCCCACTTTTTCAAAGAGTTCTTTTTCTACACTAAATATTGTTCCCCATAAAAAAACCCAAGGTGCAGGCATGGAACATAATTTATAGTTGAATCTCGCGTATGAGCTTTGGCGAATATCTTTGCCAACACCCAGTTCTTTCATCCTTTTAATTGTGCTGTCTACATCATCTAGGTCAACTTTTAGATCCCATTTATTTTCAGAGTACAGACCGTATACATTTCCAATCGAAACTGATTGTGGGTTAGAGCTATGGAACTTAATCACATTCTTAACGAAATCACTTGGCAAAAGTACGTCAGCATCAACAAACGCCAGTAGCTCCCCTTTTGCATTTTTAACTCCAATATTTCTCGCTCGGGCTACACGGAAACCTTCGTCAGGTACATATATATACTTGAGTTTATAGTTGTAAACTCGTTTAGTAACAGCGAGACAAGTCTCATCGCTAGAACCATCATCTACAACTATTACTTCGAAGTCATTAAAATCCGAACTTTGCTTGTTTAGTAAAGAGAGCAAAGACATTAGACTTTCTTTTTTGTTATAAGAAGGAATGATTATACTTAGAGTCATAAATTCTTTACTCCTTGATCTTACTTTTTATTTCAAGAAAAGAGGCTTTAAAATTATTCATATCTGATAGAATGTAGTTTCCCTGTAGAGATAAGCAATTATTTAATCTGTTTAGGAATTCTTCAATAAACTCATTAAATATGAATTCATTGAGATTATAAAGCCTTCAATATCGTTCTAATACTTTTCTTCCAAAAAGATATCAGGACGATGCACAGCATATCTATCATAGCACCAAGCGATTATTGATGGTATCCATTCTGCCCGTCAAAATCGCGATATCGACATTCGTCTTATCGAAATTTTAAGCAGAACTTTTGGTGAACAAGCCCTTTCGTCGTTATTTCCGGTTCCTAAACTCCCGCTTCAAAAACAGTTTTCATTTGCATTATAACAACACACAAGTAGAGTATCGACAAAGTTGATACTTAAAATTAAAACTGATAGAGTATCTTCATTGTTGATACTTTGAGGATTTAAAAATGGCACGAGTAGTAGTGAAAAAATGGGGTAACAGCCCTTCTGTACGTCTTCCGGTAGCTATCATGCAAGCCGCCTCACTTAATGTCGATGATGCTGTTGATATTACTGTCGAAGATGGTCGAATTATCATTATTCCAGTCAGGGCGAAAGAGTATTCTCTAGATGCGCTATTAGCAGGAATTACACCGGAAAATATTCATGAAAAAATAGATTTTGGTTCTCCCGTGGGTAAGGAATTGATCTGATGGTTTCTCGTTTTGTGCCTGATGCTGGCGATATTATCTGGATTGACTTTGATCCTGTGACTGGACACGAACAGGGAGGCCATCGCCCCGCAGTAGTACTGAGTCCATTTGCATATAACAATAAAGTGGGGTTACTACTCTGTGTTCCTTGCACAACGAAGGCAAAAGATTATCCTTTTGAAGTTGAACTATCAGGAAGCCGCGATAGTGTCGCCTTAGCTGATCAGGTAACATGCGTTGATTGGCGAGCCAGAAAAGTGACAAAAAAAGGCAATGTTAATTCTTCAGAACTGGAAGATATAAGAGCTAAAGCAAAAGCGCTTATCGGATAACGAGGTTTTACATGACCAGACTCCAAACTCCTTAGTCTTAGATCTCGGAAGAAAAATATTTGAAATATAAAATTGCATTCATTGGGGAAATATAAAATTCAAATAGAAACTTACGATTTAAATTTCGTAGTCAAATATTACATTGTTGTAAATATCATTAATATATATTTACAACAATTTCCTATCATAGATTTATAACTATTTCTATTTTAACCTCTTGGCATAACGTTGCGCCAATACGGCACACACCATCAACTGAATTTGATGAAAAATCATCAACGGCAGCAACATTACACCCACCGTCGCCGCCGGAAATAGCACATTCGCCATTGGCACGCCATTAGCCAGACTCTTTTTCGAACCACAAAAAACAATCGTAATTTCGTCTTCTTTATTAAAGCCCAACCAACGAGCGGTATAAGTATTAATAATCAGCACAATCGCCAGCATAATGCAGCAAATAATCCCAATCATCAGTAGCGAATAACCATCAATTTTATGCCATATGCCCTCTACAACCGCCTCACTAAAAGCCACATAAACCACCAAAAGAATTGATGACCGGTCAGTTATATTTACTAGTTTTTTATGTTTCTCCACCCAACGTGCAATTAATGGCCGTGACAGATGCCCAATAATAAAGGGAACCATCAATTGAAGGACGATAGATTTTATTGCTGCCAATGTATCGGGGCTGCCTTCTCCCTGCGTATGGATCATCAGTCCGACTAATATTGGCGACAAAAACACACCCAAAATACTGGATGCCGAAGCACTGCAAATAGCCGCGGCAACATTACCACCAGCAACCGAAGTAAAAGCAATAGCTGACTGAACTGTAGCCGGTAACGCGCAAAGATAAAGGAATCCCCAATAAATCGTTGGTGTCATGACTTCGGGTACTAGTAAATTCAGTCCTAATCCGATAATTGGGAATAAGACAAAAGTACTGAAAAAAACAACTAAATGAAGCCGCCAATGTCCCATGCCGGCAATAATAGCTTGACGAGATAATTTAGCGCCATGCATAAAGAACAACAGAGCAATAGCCGCTGTGGTTAACCGTTGAAATCCTACTTTTATTTCACCTTCGCAAGGAAAAAATGTTGCAATAACAACTACCGTCACTAATACCATCAAAAAAGGATCTATTTTTAATCTTTGCCACCAAGTCATTTATCATTTTCCTTGCTTTGCAAATAATTAGCCCGGCAAACCAGGCTAAGTAGTAAATTAAAAAGTCACAACAAGGTAGTAAGTTTAAATTGCCACTGTACGTTGTTGTTCTGCCGATTGAATACCAGCTTCAATTAATTTCATGATTTGAATTGCTTCACTTGCCGTGACTGGATTAGGTTTACCTAGCGTAATCGCATCACGGATAGCAGCATAATAAGCAGAATAATTACCAGGCAAAGTCGGTACATGTTCAGTCACTAACTCCTCTCCACTTAACAGTGTCATAACACCGTCGCGAATATCATATCCCCAATCGGCATGCGGCGGTCTTTCCCCTGCTTTCAACCGTTCTTCCTGAGGATCAAGACCATATTTCACATAACTGCCTTCCATACCATGCAACGTATAAACAGCAGATTCAGCCGCCGCCACGGTTGTTGCATGAAGAACCACTTTAATATCCGAATAATTCAACAACACGTGGAAATAATCCACTGCTGCCGCTTGTGGGCGAATCATCCCCAAATCAGCGGTAATAGATTGCGGTTTACCAAATAGTTGAACCGCCTGATCGAGTAAGTGAGGTCCTAAATCATACCAAATACCACTTCCTTGCCCTGCCGCTTCACGCCATCTTTGACGTATAACCGGACGATAACGATCAAAATGGGATGCGAAATATTTTAATTTGCCCAAACGATTTTCTTTAATTAACGATTTTATCGTCAGAAAACCGGAATCCCAACGGCGGTTATGAAATACAGAAAGTAATAAACCCGCCTTTTCTGCCTGCTCTTTTAAAGATTCAGCCTGTTCAACGGTGACGGTGAATGGTTTATCCACCACAACATGCTTACCCGCCGCCAATGCCTTCTGTGCCAGAGGATAATGCGTATCATTAGGTGTCGGAATAACGATTAAATCAATGTCGGGATCATTAAAAAGATCCTCAGGGCAGGATACCACCGGAATATTTGACCAATCTGATTTCACTTTTTCAGCATCACTACTGGAAATGGCGGCCAATTTAACACCAGCAGTGCCGGCAATTAACGGTGCATGGAACGTTTTACTCGCATAACCATACCCCACCAATCCAGCCTTTAACAGCTCACGCATAACAGCCCCTCAAACTCATTAATAACATGCAGCAATTTCAGCATCCGTAAAAAATATCATCGGTGATGACCGTTGCGCAAACTATCTCTGAATTTACTCTTGAAGATCTTTCAACCAATCTATTCCTACCATCTATTTCCTAAGTCATCAGAATCGCCTATTATTCTTTTTTCGTATAGCTTCAAGTGGAATGATTTATGTATCAAACCAATGATTACCACCGAATTAATGGTTGGATTCTGGCTCCGGCAGCTTATCTGATTATGACTTTTTTCAGCGCCAGTATAATGCTCGCCTTATATATTGTGGCATTTTTTAGTCAAAACAGCGCATTGAGCGCCGGGAATAATCACTTTACTTTAATGTGGTTTTTTTCTGTCGCCATTACTGCGGTAATGTGGTGTTACACCCTATGGGTATTGAAACTGCTTTTCATTCGATCGAAAAGATTCCCGCAAATTTTTATTATTTGGCTTATTGTTACCGTATTAATTGCATTGAAAACTTTCGCTTTCTCCCCTATTCCTGATCAAATGGCTTTACGCGCATTAGCATGGCCACTATTGGCAACCGCTATTTTCGTCCCCTACATTAAACGCTCTCATCGAGTCAAAATGACTTTCACACAAGATCGATAACCTCAACTTTCTTTGGTTGTTATCATTAACAATAGATTGCCCCTGGTAAGACGAGGGCATACTTATAATTTAATAAAAGTCAACTTAATAAAAAGTAAACAAACCCATTTTCAGGCACAGCAATGACTGACTATTTTCTTTTATTTGTTGGAACCGTATTGGTTAACAATTTCGTCTTGGTGAAATTTCTTGGCTTATGCCCTTTTATGGGTGTCTCTAAAAAGCTGGAAACCGCCATCGGGATGGGATTTGCGACAACATTCGTTATGACACTGGCCTCTGTATGTTCGTGGTTGGTGAATACCTTTATTTTGTTACCACTGGATTTAATCTATTTGCGTACCCTGAGTTTTATTCTGGTTATTGCGGTGGTGGTGCAATTCACCGAGCTTGTTGTACGCAAAACCAGCCCGACGTTATACCGGTTATTGGGTATTTTCCTGCCGTTGATTACGACTAACTGTGCTGTACTTGGTGTGGCGCTGCTGAATATCAATCAATCACACGATTTTTTACAATCCGCTATCTATGGTTTCGGTGCCGCCGCCGGTTTCTCTCTTGTTATGGTACTGTTTGCCGCTATTCGTGAACGTCTGGCTGTTGCTGATGTCCCCGCCCCTTTCAAGGGGTCATCTATTGGTCTTATCACTGCGGGTTTAATGTCCTTGGCTTTTATGGGCTTTAGTGGTTTGGTGAAGTTCTGATGACATCATTATGGATTGCTATTGGCGCACTCAGTGCGCTAGGGTTAATTTTTGGGTTAATCCTGGGGTTTGCCGCCCGCCGTTTTCAGGTGGAAGAGGACCCTATTGTTGAAAACATTGATGATATTCTGCCGCAAAGCCAGTGTGGGCAATGTGGTTATCCTGGTTGTCGCCCGTATGCTGAAGCCATAGCGAATAATGGTGAGATGATTAACAAATGCGCTCCCGGTGGTGAACAAGCCATGCTGAAAATTTCAGAGCTGCTCGGTGTCGATCCACAACCATTAGATGGTGATGCAAGCGTACAAAATCCAGCCCGCAAAGTCGCCTTTATCGATGAAGAGAATTGCATCGGCTGCACCAAATGTATTCAAGCCTGTCCCGTAGACGCTATTGTCGGCGCTACTCGTGCCATGCATACCATCGTTGAAGATCTCTGTACCGGTTGTGATCTGTGCGTTGCGCCTTGCCCAACAGACTGCATTACGATGATCCCGGTAGCCACAACCACTGCTAATTGGAAATGGGATTTAAAAACCATTCCCATTAAAAATATTACTGTTCAGCCATCGCACTCCGTTTCCATCAACAGTATCCCAGTTAAAAATATTGAGGCTGAACATCATGTTTAACTTATTAAATTTACTCAATAAAAACAAAATCTGGGATTTTGCCGGTGGTATTCATCCACCTGAAATGAAGCTGCAATCCAGCCAAGCTCCTTTACGCATCGCGCCACTGCCGGAAGAGTTAATCATCCCATTGCAACAACATTTGGGTACGGAGGGCGAGTTGCTGGTTAAAACGGGTGATAAGGTGCTTAAAGGCCAACCTTTAACATTTGGCACTGGTCGTACAGTACCGGTTCATGCATCGACTTCCGGCACCATCATTGCCATTGAACCGTGTATAACCGCGCACCCATCCGGGTTGAAAGAGTTATGTGTTCGTTTGCGCCCTGATGGCGCCGATCAATGGTGTACACGCATTCAGGCACCTGATTATCAATCATTGGATACAGAGACGATCCTGAACCGAATCCATCAGGCAGGTATCGCAGGTTTAGGCGGAGCCGGCTTTCCGACCGCAGCCAAACTGCAAAGTGGCCGGCATGGCCTTAAGACGTTGATCATTAACGCGGCAGAATGCGAACCTTATATTACCGCGGATGATCGCCTGATGCAGGAACATGCCGACGAACTTATTGAGGGCATTCGTATTCTGGAACATCTGCTTAAACCGGAGCAGATCCTGATTGGTATCGAAGATAATAAGCCAGAAGCAATAAAAGAACTTAAAACCGCGCTAAAAGGCGATAAATCGATTATCGTCCGGGTTATCCCGACCAAATATCCTTCCGGCGGCGCTAAACAACTGACCAAAATCCTGACAGGTAAAGAAGTTCCATCCGGCGGCCGTTCCTCCGCTATCGGCGTGCTGATGCAGAACGTAGGCACAGTGGTTGCAATCAAGCGTGCCATCATTGATGGAGAACCTTTGATTGAGCGAGTCGTTACGCTTACTGGAGAAGCAGTCACCTCACCGGGCAACTTCTGGGCGCGGCTCGGCACTCCAGTACAATTTCTTCTCCAGTTAGCTGGGTTTGAACCACAATCAGAACAAATGGTCATTATGGGCGGCCCCTTAATGGGATTCACGCTGCCCGACCTCAACGTGCCCATCGTTAAGATCAGTAACTGTATTCTGGCGCCATCTCATCAGGAAATGGATTCAAATACAGCGGAAGAGGCTTGTATTCGTTGTGGATTATGCGTGGAAGCCTGTCCTGCCCGTTTATTGCCGCAACAACTCTATTGGTTCAGTCGCGGGCAAGAGCATGAAAAGGCCAGAGATCACAATCTGTTCGACTGTATTGAATGCGGCGCCTGTGCTTATGTCTGTCCAAGCAATATTCCTCTGGTGCAATATTATCGCCAGGAGAAAGCCGAAATTCGAGCCTTGGATCAGGAAAACCGACGTTCAACGGAAGCCAAAATTCGTTTCGAAGCTAAACAGGCCCGTATGGAACGAGAAAAATTGGCCCGTGAAGAACGACACAAAAAATCGGCCGTTCAAATTGATAATAAAGATAAAAGTGCTGTGCAAGATGCACTTTCCCGGGTGAAGGAAAAACAGGCTGACGCAGGTAAAGTTGTTGCTATAGAACCGGGACAAGTACCTGATAATTCCGCAGCAATAGCGGCTCGTCAGGCAAGAAAAGAGCAGCTTCGCGCTCGTCAGGCGGAAAAACAGGCGGCTGAAAATATTAATATTGCTCCATCTGAACCAACAAGTGCGGAAGATCCACGTAAAGCCGCATTAGCAGCAGCGATTGCCAGAGCTAAAGCAAAGAAAACAGCTCAAAATCAGGAAGTAGCGCCATCACTGGAAACGAAAGAACCAGAAACCACCGCTAGAGAAAAACAAGATCCTCGTAAAGAGGCGGTCGCGGCCGCTATTGCCCGCGTCAAGGCCAAGAAGGCTCAAACTCAGCAATCAACTGAAATTCAGGCAGAAACACAGGTGACGGAAGACAGTGATCCACGCAAAGCCGCCGTCGCGGCCGCGATTGCTCGTGTTAAAGCCAAGAAAACTCAGACTCAGCAATTCACTGAAAATCAGGCAGAAACACCGCCAGCGGAAGAAACTGATCCGCGGAAGGCTGCCGTCGCGGCCGCGATTGCTCGTGTTAAAGCCAAGAAAGCTCAAACTCAGCAATTCACTGAAAATCAGGCAGAGATACCGCCAGCGGAAGAAAATGATCCGCGGAAGGCTGCCGTCGCGGCCGCGATTGCTCGTGTCAAAGCCAAGAAAACTCAGACTCAGCAATTCACTGAAAATCAGGCAGAAACACCGCCAGCGGAAGAAACTGATCCGCGGAAGGCTGCCGTCGCGGCCGCGATTGCTCGTGTTAAAGCCAAGAAAGCTCAAACTCAGCAATTCACTGAAAATCAGGCAGAGATACCGCCAGCGGAAGAAACCGATCCACGCAAAGCGGCAATCGCTGCCGCTATCGCCAGGGTTAAAGCCAAAAAAGGCACTCAGGAACAACAGAAAGTTTCAATAGAATAGTGATTGTTATAAATGAAATTCAGACCCGTTCAAGCTGACAATAAAAAACTAAAAGTCGCAAGTTCGCCTTTTACACACAACCAGCAAAATACCAGCCGTATTATGCTGTGGGTTGTGCTGGCCGCGATACCCGGTATCGCGGTACAAACTTACTTCTTTAGTTACGGTACCTTGTTCCAGATCCTGCTTGCGGTAATTACCGCTCTGCTTGCGGAATCATTTGCCCTATCTTTGCGTAAACAGGCAATTATGCCCCGTTTGCAGGATAATTCTGCGTTACTGACCGGCTTACTTTTAGGGATCAGCCTTCCTCCGCTGGCTCCTTGGTGGCTGATTGTATTAGGAACTGTCTTTGCGGTGATTATTGCCAAACACCTCTATGGCGGTCTTGGTCAAAACCCATTCAATCCGGCAATGGTCGGTTATGTCGTACTGCTAATATCATTCCCAGTGCAAATGACCAGTTGGTTGCCTCCTATGGATTTACTGGCAACACAAATCACACCGCTAGACTGCCTGATGGTGATCTTCACCGGCCATACCCCCGATGGAACAACATTACAGCAGTTGCAACAAGGTTTCGATGGGATTAGCCAGGCCACACCGCTGGATAGCTTCAAAACCGGTTTATTGACCCACAATATTGATGACGTTCTTCGCCAACCTATATTACAAGGATCTTTGGCGGGTATTGGCTGGCAATGGGTCAACATCGCTTATCTTGTTGGTGGGCTGATTCTACTGAACAGAAAAGTGATAACCTGGCAAATTCCTGTGGCATTTATCCTGGTATTAGGCTTATGCGCGCTCACAAGCTGGCTGATTGATCCATCTCGTTATTCGCCGCCATTATTACAACTGTTTTCTGGCGCAACCATGCTAGGCGCATTCTTTATTGCAACCGACCCCGTCAGCGCTTCCACGACCCCCAAAGGCCGTTTGGTTTTTGGCGCCATGATTGGCCTGTTAGTTTGGGTTATCCGTGTTTATGGTGGTTATCCTGATGCGATAGCGTTTGCGGTCTTACTGGCGAATATCACCGTGCCGCTTATTGACCATTACACCCAACCCCGCGTTTACGGGCATAAATAAGGAGCCGTTATGTTAGAAACCATGCGACGTCACGGCATCACGTTAGCCATTTTTGCCGCAATTACCACCGGGCTGACAGCTATCGTGAATTCACTTACCAAAAGCACTATCGCGGAACAGGCCGCGCTACAGCACAAGTCGCTGCTTGATCAGGTTATTCCACCGGCTCTGTACGACAACGACATACAAAACGAATGCTATCTAGTCAATGCTGATGCTCTAGGCAATAATTTGCCTCATCGTCTCTATCTGGCGCGTAAAAATGGTCAACCTGTAGCCGCCGCGCTAGAAAGTACCGCACCGGATGGTTATTCCGGCGCTATTCAATTACTGGTTGGAGCAGACTTCTCAGGAAAAGTGCTTGGTGTACGAGTTACAGAACATCATGAAACCCCAGGACTAGGGGATAAAATTGAAACCCGAATTTCAGACTGGATTAATGTCTTCTCAGGGAAAATCATCACATCCAATCATGACCGGCGCTGGGCGGTAAAAAAAGATGGCGGTGAGTTTGATCAGTTTACCGGCGCCACTATTACCCCACGCGCCGTGGTAAACTCAGTCAAGCGGACCGCGCTTTATTTACAGACCATACCTGAACATCTCTCTTCTCTAGAATCCTGTGGAGAAAAATCATGAGTGAAACCAAAAATTTATTTATCCAAGGGCTATGGAAAAATAACTCCGCTTTAGTACAACTGCTAGGATTGTGCCCACTGTTAGCCGTCTCTTCCACTGCAACCAACGCGCTTGGTTTAGGGCTGGCAACGACACTGGTTCTAGTCTGTACCAACATTGCGGTTTCCAGCTTGCGCCGTTGGGTACCCAACGAGATCCGTATTCCAATTTATGTTATGATCATCGCTTCGGTTGTTAGTACCGTCCAAATGTTGATTAACGCTTATGCTTTTGGCCTGTATGAATCACTAGGGATTTTCATTCCGCTGATTGTGACTAACTGCATTGTTATTGGTCGTGCTGAAGCTTATGCCGCGAAAAATCCGATCGTACCTTCAGCTATTGATGGCTTAGCTATGGGATTAGGAGCAACTTGCGCACTGTTTGTTCTCGGTGCTATTAGAGAAATTCTCGGCAATGGAACCCTATTTGATGGCGCTGATTTACTTTTGGGTAATTGGGCTAAGGTATTACGAATAGAAATCGTTCATATGGATTCCCCTTTCCTGTTAGCGATCTTACCTCCTGGCGCTTTTATCGGTTTGGGGTTAATGCTGGCAGCGAAATATCTTATTGACGAAAAAATGAAAACCAGAGCAATAAAAGAAAAACGCAGTACAATAACAATGTCGCAAGAATCGGAGAGTTCTATTTGATATGAACAAACAGAAACGTATCGAAATTTTAACGCGCTTACGGGATAACAACCCAAAGCCAACAACTGAATTAGTTTTCACAACGCCATTTGAGTTACTTATTTCAGTATTGCTTTCAGCGCAAGCGACAGATGTGAGTGTTAATAAAGCCACAGCAAAACTCTATCCCGTGGCGAATACCCCTCAGGCAATTCTGAATCTGGGTGTCGATGGGTTGAAAGAGTATATAAAAACAATCGGTCTCTATAACACCAAAGCAGAAAACACAATTAAAACCTGCCGAATATTGTTAGAAAAACATGCTGGCGAAGTTCCCGAAGATCGCGCCGCATTGGAAGCATTGCCGGGTGTTGGCCGCAAAACGGCCAATGTGGTGTTAAACACTGCTTTCGGTTGGCCGACTATCGCGGTCGATACCCATATTTTTCGCGTTTGTAACCGTACTCAATTCGCGCCCGGTAAAAATGTCGATGAAGTCGAAAATAAATTACTGCAAGTCGTTCCGGCCGAATTTAAAGTTGATTGTCATCATTGGCTTATTTTACATGGTCGTTATACCTGCATAGCTCGTAAACCTCGTTGTGGCTCCTGTATTATTGAAGATCTATGTGAATTTAAAGAAAAAATTTACCCTGAGTAACTATTGTAATTTTCATTGCAATTTCCATACTGTCTTGCGCTATTTTGCAGATGTTGCTTGCTCGACACCGCCAATTCGCGTAAAACTGTTATTCCAAAAACTATCTGATAATAACCCTCTAACTTTCTCCGCGGATATTATGTTTCAAAACAACCCGCTGCTTGCACAGCTAAAACAGCAACTTCATTCCCAAACACTTCGAGTAGAAGGTTTGGTCAAAGGTACCGAAAAAGGATTCGGATTCTTAGAAGTCGATGGGCAAAAAAGCTATTTCATTCCCCCCCCACACATGAAAAAAGTTATGCATGGCGATCGAGTAACCGCCGCTATTCATACTGATAAAGAAAGAGAGATCGCCGAACCAGAAACATTGGTCGAACCATTTCTAAATCGCTTCGTTGGCCGCATCCAGAAAAAAGAAAACGATAACCGTTTATGGATCGTTCCTGATCACCCACTGTTAAAAGATGCTATCCCTTGCCGACCGGCCAATCAGGTCACACATCCATTTCAGCATGGTGATTGGGCCGTCGCTGAAATGCGCCATCATCCACTGAAAGGCAGCCGTGGGTTTCATGCGGAAATTACCGGCTATATTACTGAGAGTAGCGATCACTACGCCCCTTGGTGGGTAACACTAACTCGCCATAATCTGGAACGTGATGCTCCCACCATGACTGCCGATTGCCAAATGAACGATGGCGATCTTGAGCGCATTGACTTAACGTCGCTGGATTTTGTCACTATCGACAGTGCAACCACGGAAGACATGGACGATGCTTTGCATATCGCTAAGCAAGATGATGGCAGCCTGAAACTCAGTATCGCCATCGCTGATCCAACCGCTTATATCGCGGCTAACAGCGAACTGGATCAAATCGCCCATCAACGTGCTTTCACTAACTACCTGCCGGGTTTTAACATTCCTATGCTGCCGCGCGACCTGTCAGAAAATTTATGCTCTCTGCGCCCTAACGCCCGCCGTCCAGCATTGGTTTGTCAGGTTTCCATTCTGGAAGATGGTCAGCTGGGTGATGATATTGCGTTTTTCTCTACCTGGGTTGAATCAAAAGCTAAACTGGTTTACGACGAAGTTTCCGACTGGCTGGAAGAAACAGGAACCTGGAAACCTTCTTCTGAGGCAATTGGAACTCAAATCACTCTCCTGAAAGAAATGAGTGATCGCCGTAACCAATGGCGCCACCAAAACGCGCTTATTTTCAAAGATCGCCCTGACTACCGCTTCATTCTCGATGATAATGGTTATGTACTGGATATCGTGGTAGAACAACGCCGTACAGCCAACCGTATTGTTGAAGAAGCGATGATCACTTCTAACCTGTGCGCCGCAAAAATCCTGCGCGATAAATTAGGTTTTGGTATTTACAATGTCCATATGGGTTTTGAGCCGCTGCAAATTGAACAAGTGGTTGAATTATTGCAAGAAAATGGCATCGATGCCAATACAGAAGAGTTGTTGACCTTAAACGGCTTCTGCAAATTACGCCGTGAATTGGATAAACAACCAACACAATTCCTTGATAGTCGCATTCGTCGTTTCCAGACTTTCGCAGAAATTAAACCTGAACCCGGTCCTCATTTTGGTCTCGGTTTTGAGGCTTACGCCACCTGGACATCACCGATCCGTAAATACAGCGATATGATTAACCATCGCTTACTGAAAGCGAT
The DNA here is from genome assembly GCF_018448965.1 of Photorhabdus hainanensis. Lineage (NCBI taxonomy): Bacteria > Pseudomonadati > Pseudomonadota > Gammaproteobacteria > Enterobacterales > Morganellaceae > Photorhabdus > Photorhabdus hainanensis. Next base: position 148,725 of record NZ_RCWD01000006.1, read on the forward strand.
TATTCAAAAAACGGATGTGGAACAACCTTCAGAAGAAACCTGTTTGCAACTGGCCGAACGTCGCAGATTGAATCGTATGGCCGAACGTGATGTAGGAGATTGGCTATATGCACGTTTCCTGCACTCCCATGCCGGAACAGAGCAACGCTTTACTGCGGAAATCATTGATATTACCCGTGGCGGCTTACGTGTTCGCTTGGTCGATAACGGCGCCGTAGCCTTTATACCGGCGCCATTCCTGCATGCGGTGCGTGATGAACTGCAATGTAGCCAAGAGACCGGCACAGTGATTATCAAAGGTGAAACCGCTTACCAATTAAACGACATTATTGACGTTCGTATTGAAGAAGTCAGAATGGAAACGCGTAATATTGTCGCACGCCCTGCCGCCTGATTTCTCTCATAAAAACTCTCTGAATCAAACTACAGCGATTAAGCTGTAGTTTGTTATTAAAAATCCACAATCAAAGGGAAGAATTACATCACATTTTATTCTGCGCGGGGTGTCGCTATATTGAACCAGAATGGAAAATTATCCAGCATACCAAGGAACTCATTAAACTTAGCGCGTTCTCCCTTAATTTTCACATTCCTTTTTTTCACCTCATTATCAAATTCTTCTTTACCCAAGTGAATTTTATCCAGAATAGCTTTGGCTAACGTCAATGTAACATCGGCCTGTGTCACCTGCTTATCCGTATAATTCAGTACCCCATTTTCCACGGTCAGTGTATAGCGTTTATTGAGATCGGTAAGATTAATGTTCATCACCAATTTCTTACCGGCAGCTTTAGGTCCATTCAACCGCACTGCCAGATAATCAAATAACATCTCCGGTGATATGGCACGAATCGTATCCGGGCTGCTAGTACTCAAACCGCCAGATTTCGGTACGCCGTGACGCAGTTCCGATGCGCCTTGCAAATAACTCGAACGCCAGGAATTTGATTCAGATTGATAACCTAATTGCTCATAGGTTTTAGCCAGCAATGCCTTCCCTGCCATACTATCTGGGTTAGCAAAAACAACATGCTTAAGCACTTGCGCTACCCAACGGTATTCTCCTTTATCAAAATCAGCCTGCGCACGTTTGATCAACGCATCTTCCCCTCCCATATATTCCACATATTTAATCGCAGCAGGTTTCGGCGGCAGATTATTCAAATCAGAAGGATTTCCACTGTACCACCCCATATAGAACTGATAAACCGCACGAACATTATGACTTAGTGCGCCATGATAGCCACGGTTGGGAAAATAGTGTGCAAGCTCTGATGGCAATCTGAGCATCTCAGAAATTTCTTCACCCGTGTAACCTTTATTCATCAGATTCACTGTTTGGTCGTGAATATATTTGTATAAATCACGTTGTTTTTTGAAATAATCCACCACACGCTCTTTACCCCACATCGGCCATTGGTGGCTCTGAAATTTTACCTCTACCTGATCCCCATATAATTCAATGACTTGATCAATATATTTCGACCAAGCTAAAGCATCGCGTACTTGGACACCCCGCAACGACAAAATATTATGCATGGTATTCGTCGTATTTTCCGCCATCCACATCGCTTTCCACTGCGGAAACCAGGTATTCATCTCAGCGGGAGCTTCCGTGCCAGGTGTTACCTGAAATACCATATCCACACCATCAACCGTCATTTTTTCACCCGTGAATTTGATAGTACGCGTTGGCGGGATCAACGTTACCGTTCCAGCCACCGACGCCAAACTCAAACCCGACCCCACATGCCCTTGGGGAGTACGCGGCAATACAGTACCAAACATATAAACAGCCCGACGGCTCATAGCATTACCGGCGATCACCTTCTCGCTAGCAGCCTGTTCCATAAAACCTTCTGGCGCAATAACTTGCACTTTTCCGACTTTAACATCATCCTCGTTGACAATACCGCGCACACCACCGTAATGATCAACGTGAGAATGGCTGTAAATCACACTCACTACCGGCCTTTTACCCAAGTGTTTACTGACCAGATCGTAGGCTGCCTTTGCCGATTCCGTGGATGTCGCCGGATCTAAAACAATCCACCCGGTATTTCCTGCAATAAAAGTAATATTAGCCAGGTCATAACCGCGTACCTGATAAATATGATCGCTCACTTTATAGAGTCCATATTCCATATTCAGTTGCGCATTACGCCACAAGCTGGGATTAACGGTATCTGGCACAGGTGTTTTATCAGTAATAAATTTACGGTAACTATCGAGATCTAATATAACTTTACCTTTATCATCACGAATAATCAGAGAATCCGGCCTGGCGATAAGACCTCGTTTCGCATCATCAAAATCAGATTTATCATTGAATGGCAAAGTTGATGCCATTTCGGCATTAATTTGTTTAGTAATTTCCGTAGCAGGAAGGGAAAGTTTATCGTGACTAAATGATGAAGGACTAAGAATGGCAAACGATACTGCGGTTGAAATGGTTAATAAACATTTGTAATTCATAAGATAATATTCCTTTAGACAGATTAATCAGGTTTAAAACCAAAAATAACTTTATCCATAAAATCCAAACGATATGAATCATAGCCTGTTAATAATAGATAGGAATATGAAAATAAGTAAAGGAAACAAATCCAGGTCATCGCTATTAGTACCACAACAAAAAATAGTTGTTATTATAGGAAAACTATAAATAACAACATCAATCTCCCTTCTTCATTATTAAAATCAAATAATCTGACATATTAAACCTGAAAAAAGAATTATACGTAACCTTTTGTTAATAAATCGCTTTGCCGAAACTTAGCATCTTCTATATATCAAATTTTATAACACACCATTTATTCATCCTTTTATAGAAAAATATAACCATGTGATTATAAAATAATTTATATGGAAATAATTCCATTGATTGATAATTTTAAACATTAATAATTGATATTTGAAATTAACATTGATTGACTATAATCCAACGTGATCATCCATGTGATCTCAAATTTACCGAGTAACGTTTCTATATAAAGAGTAACCAAGAAAAACCAGGTTAGTGCGGTAGCTATTGTCTATAGTTCAGTGCTAATCAAAACAAAGCGATAATCGCGCTTAACATGTAATACACATGAAAAATAAAGGAAATAACTATGACCATAACGACAGAACAAATTGCTGTTGACTATCCAATACCAACTTATCGATTTGTCGTCTCCGTTGGTGATGAACAAATCCCTTTCAACAGCGTTTCGGGACTAGATATTACTTATGATGTCATCGAGTACAAAGATGGCACCGGTAATTACTATAAAATGCCGGGCCAGCGTCAACTGATCAATATTACGCTGCGTAAAGGGGTATTCCCTGGCGATACCAAACTTTTTGACTGGCTTAATTCCATTCAGCTTAATCAAGTTGAGAAAAAAGACGTTTCAATTAGCCTGACCAATGAAGCCGGTACCGAAATTTTAATGAGCTGGAGCGTAGCAAATGCATTCCCAACTTCATTAACTTCCCCCTCTTTTGATGCCACCAGCAATGATATCGCCGTTCAAGAAATAAAACTTACCGCAGACCGAGTAACCATTCAGGCTGCTTAAAGTATCACGATGACTGATATATCAGACGGGACAAAATGATGCTCAAAATTGGCATAACGGCCACCCGTCCAACTAAATTCACCATCCTACAGTTCACATATACCCTATAGATTTCAAGATGCATCGCGGCGGCAAGGGAGCGAATCCCCGGGAGCATAGATAACTATGTGACCGGGGTGAGTGAGTGCAGCCAACAAAGAAGCAACTTGAAAGATGACGGGTATAAAATATCGCCCAATAATTGGAGGCAATATATGCCAACATTAACAACTTATCCCGGCGTTTATATTGAAGAAGACGCCTCGCTATCTCTATCGGTTAATACCAGCCCAACTGCTATTCCTGTTTTTATTGGTAAATTTTTTAAAAAAAACGGCAGTCAGCCAGCAAAAGGGAGCTGTATTAGAATTACCAGTTGGTTGGATTTTACTTCTCAGTTTTCACTTTCACCGACCATATCAGTGATGGCTACAAGTAACAGTGAGAATTCCCCAAAAACCTATACCTATGCCGCCACTGTCACAGCCACAACCATTCCTCTCAGTGCCTTTGCTGTACAACACTATTTTAATAATGGTGGTGGAGTCTGTTATCTGTTGCCGGTGGAAGAAGGAGAAGAATTAGCAACGCTGCCAGACCTGATTGAAAAACAACAGGAGATTACCTTACTGGTCTGTCCTGAAACGAATACAACGTTAAAACAGAACGTTTATAACGCCGTAAATTCTCTATTAAAGGATAAAGTAGGTTACTTCCTAATTGCTGATAGCGAAGATGGAACAAATAAGCCAGATACCCAAAAGGATAAAACCGCTGTCTATTACCCTAATTTAGAGACCTCTTTTACTTATAGCAGTCCGGCGGATGCTGATATTGCTCTGAGTGGTTATGAAAGCTTGACTAAGCTGGCAGAACTGAAATCAAAATCAACAGCGGAGTATGATAAAGCTAAAAAAGCCGTCGACGACATATTGAAAGCCACTAAAATTACCTTACCCCCTAGTGCCGCCGTTGCGGGTGCCTATGCGGCAACCGATGCCAGTCGTGGTGTCTGGAAAGCACCCGCTAATGTGGCATTGAATAATGCCAAACCATCTGAGCCGATCACAAATGATAAGCAAGGTACCATGAATGAAGCCGGTATTAACGCTATCCGTCACTTTACCGGCAAAGGCACGTTGATTTGGGGAGCACGTACATTAGACCAAACGAACAACTGGCGTTACATCCCGGTACGACGTTTATTTAATGCGGCGGAACGAGACATCAAGCGGGCAATGCGATTTGCCGTTTTTGAACCTAACAGCCAGCCAACTTGGAAGCGGGTACAAACAGCCATTGACAACTACCTCTATCAACTTTGGCAACAAGGAGCACTCGCGGGAAATAAACCGCAAGAAGCCTACTTTGTCCAGATTGGTAAAGATATCACCATGACCGATGACGATATCAAACAAGGCAAAATGATCGTCAAAGTCGGTATGGCGGCGGTTCGTCCGGCTGAATTTATTATCCTTCAATTCTCGCAACATGTAGCACAGTAACCGTACTGAGGCGCGGTTTAACACCGCGTCCATTCAGTCATTGAGGAGATGATAATGACAACAGAGACAAAACAACCGGGCGTCACGATAACGGAAAGCCGGATATCCCAGCCACCAAACAATGAATTTATCGGTGTCCCCGTTTTTATTGGTTATACCGAAACAAGCTCAAGTAATAAAACCACCATTAAACTAAACAGCCTGACTGACTTTACCCAACATTTTGGTAAATCAGGATTAACCTATTATTCAGTGCGCCACTTCTTTGAAAACGGTGGACAGCAAGCCTATGCACTGTCATTGGGTCATGATAAATCGCTAACCGATTTTCACACCATCCTAAAACAGGACTGGGTGAAACAAGCGATTTCGGCAGAAAGCAAAATCACACTCATTGTTGTACCTGATATTGCTCGTTTTAGTGATACCAACACCCCAAAAGACCTTTGGCTACAATATTGGCAATCAATACTTGAACTTTGCAAAAGCCGACGCGGCATCATGGGATTACTGGATGCTCCTGACGATCCAACATTAGCTGCTAATTGTCTGGCTGATTTTTCTTCCAGTGATCGACAATGGGGCGCCGTATACTGGCCAAGGCTGATAAGCGCCTACCAGGAGAAAGATAAACATATCGTACTTTCACCTACCGCTGCGGTCGCCGCTGTTATACAACGCAATGACAACCGAAAAGGCGTATGGACAGCCCCTGCCAATGTCGCTTTAACCAAGGTGATCAGCCCAGTACGCTCTTACATTGAAGCAGGCGCCCTCCTTAACCTTAATCAAGAAGGCACTTCGTTGAATCTGGTTCGCAGTTTCCCCGGCAAAGGCATTAAAATCTGGGGATGCCGCACACTGGACAACACGCCGGGTTCCCCTTGGCGTTATATCCAAATTCGCCGACTGGTTTCCTATATCGAAACCCACATGACCCAACTTGGCCGAGCCTTCGTCTTTGAACCCAATAACGCCATCACTTGGATGAAATTTAAAGGTCAGGCCCACAACTGGTTACGTCAGTTATGGTTAAAAGGTGGATTGCGCGGCACTCAGGAAGATCAAGCATTTGAGGTGTTACTGGGTGTTAATGAATCAATGAGTGAAGCCGATATCCTGGCCGGAAAGATGATCATGAAAATCAGGCTGGCCCTGTTAATTCCGGCGGAATTTATTGAGCTGAGTCTGACATTTGATATCCGTAACAATACTGTATCTAGCTAATCTCAACAGGGGAAAAACATGTACAACTTATACACCCCGTCAGTATCACACCGTTTTATCGCCAGTTTTCTGTTTAACAACATTCCCAGTCCACTTGATATCGCCTTTCAGCGCATATCGGGCCTGAGCCGAGAACTACAAACCACTCAACACAGCCAAGGTGGGGAAAACGCCAGAAATGTCTGGCTAACCGAAAAGATCCAACATGGCAGACTGGTATTGGAGCGTGGCGTCATGACCATCACCCCACTCACCTTAATATTTGATCGCGTGCTGCGCGGTGAGAAAGCGGTATATACCGATGTCGTCGTCATGCTGCTGAACGAAAACACGTTACCTGTAGCAAGCTGGACGGTCAGTAACGCGCTACCGGTTCGTTGGTCCACCAGCGACTTTGATGCTAATAGCAACACCGTGCTGGTGAGCTCACTAGAACTACGTTATCAGGATATGCGCTGGTTAGGAGTAAAAGCATGACTGTAGAAATTAAGGAACTGATTATTCAGGCGAAAGTCACCGATCCGACGAGCGATCAACTTGGCTCACGAACATTAGCCCAAGAAAAGCTGGATAACGCCCGTTTGGTTGAGATAGTGAAACGGGAAGTATTAGAGGCATTACGTGAAACAGGAGGCGATTATGAGTTTAATTGAACGCGGTTTATCCAGACTCACCTTAACAGCCTTCAAAGATCGGGAAGGCAAAATTTCCGTGGGTAGCTTACAAGCCATGTACAACCCCGATACGATCCAACTTGATTACCAAACCCGCTACCAACAGGATGAAAGTGTCAATCGTGCCAGCCAAAGCAGCCGCTATGTATTATCCCAACCTGCCGGATTATCCTTAGTCCTGCTATTTGATGCATCGATGCCCGGCAATAGCACGCCAATAGAAACTCAGCTTGCGACCCTAAAATCACTGTGTGCGGTTGATGCCAGCACCAAAGTACCCCACTTCCTTAAAATCAAATGGGGAAAAATGCGCTGGGAAAATAAAGGTTATTTTGCCTGCCGGGCCAGTGGCCTTGCCATCAACTACACCCTGTTTGACCGGGACGCCACCCCTTTACGGGCCAGTGCGACCTTATCTTTAGTGGCAGATGAAAGCTTAGTGATTCAGGACACCGAGCAGCAATTAAAATCGCCGCCGGTCACTGCGGTTAGCGTCACAGACATGCTCTCCTTACCCTTGATTGCTTTAGGCGCCGGCGCTTCTCTGGCAGGCGGTATCGATTATCTCTCTCTGGCCTGGCAGAACGATCTGGATAATCTTGATGACTTTACCCCCGGGCAAACCTTACAAGCACGGAGGGATACATGAAAATACCCACAGTAATCATCAAGATAGGTGGTAAGACACTCAACCAATTTACCGTAATCAGCCTGACAACCCACCATCACATCAACGGCATCCCTTCGGCCAACATCACTCTAGGCATAGCCGGTGATGCCAGCCATATTTTTGACGCCAAGACGCAGGCTGAATTGACAAGCTGTCGCCCGAATCATGAAGTTATCGTACAGATGCAAAAAACCGTGTTATTTAAGGGCGTTATCGTGCGGCAAACACTGGGGCTTAAAGGTCAAGACAGCATCATTACCCTGACAGCAAAACATCACCTGCAAAAATTAACCCATAGCTTTCACTCGCAGCTATTTAATAAACAGAGTGATGAGGCGATTATCAAAAAACTCTTTAATCAGAATGGTATCCAAACGACGATCAAACAGGCGCCGCAACTTAAAACCGTTCATGAACAAATGGTGCAATTCCGTTGCAATGACTGGGCATTCCTAAAAAGCCGATTGACTGCGACTAACACCTGGTTATTGCCCGGTAATGAATCAGTTACCTTGATAACACCTAAAGCGCTGAATAAATCAACTGTGCATACCCTTCATCGGCATGCCAGCGATCAAAACATTGTGCTATTTGAAGCGGATCTCCAGTGGAATAACCAACACAACCCCAAAACCGTGAGTATACGTGCCTGGGATGTGACTCAACAAAAGCTTTCTCAGGCAATCAATACCCAAAACAGCAAGCTTGGCAGTAACAAGCTGGCCGTGGACAGTATCGCCGCGCTAGCTGATAAAGAGTGGCAATGGGCTTACAGCTATCCATTGGATAATGAACAAGCCAAACATCTTGCTCAAGGCATTATGGATAATCTACGCAGTCATAATATATCCGGTAGCTTTGAAATCGAAGGTAATCATCATTACCAACCGGGGAATGTTTTGGCGTTAAACGGCTTTGGTCAGGGAATGGATGGTCAAGGAATTATCACTGGAGTAAATCAGATAATTAACCAGCGGCAAGGCTGGCGCACCCGATTAACCTTAGGCATGTTGCCGGATGTAGACCCTCCGGTGCCACAGGTAAAAGAGTTACACATCGGTATCGTGGAAAAATATCAGCAAGACAGCCAATCGCTAGGCCGTATTCCCGTCAGAATACCAGCATTAAACCTAACCCAAGGTGTACTCTTTGCACGTTTAGGTAAACCTTATGCCAGTCATGAAAGTGGGTTCTGCTTTTATCCAGAACCGGGGGACGAAGTGATTATCGGCTTCTTTGAATGTGATCCCCGTTTCCCGGTGATATTAGGCTCCATGCATAATCCTAAAAATAAATCGCCGGTAGAACCCAGTGAAAAAAATCCGGTGAAAACCTTAGTGATCAAACGAGGAGATAAACAACAGGCATTAATCTTCGATAATAAAGAAAACACCGTGGCACTTAATAGCGGAGAAAATAAAGTCTCTCTGCAACAGGATAAAGATATTACGCTCAATTCATCTAAAAATCTCATCACTCAGGCGCAGGAAATTAACATACAAGCGGAAAAATCTCTGTCAGCTACAGGAAAATCCGGGGTGGATATTAAAGGCTCGAAAATTAATTTAACACAATAATGAGGTATTGAAATGACAAACTCAATATTAGCCGATATTTATGGTCGCGGCTGGAAATTTCCACCACAGTTTTCTCTTGAGACTGGCGTAGCAATGGCCGAAGGCGCCGAAAATGTTCGCCAAAGTATAAAAATCCTTTTTCTAACTGAACCCGGTGAACGGATTATGCGTGAAGATTATGGCTGCGGTCTGAATGATTATATGTTTGAAAATATCAGTGATGAATTGTTATCGGAGATTCAAACCCGCATTGAAGAGCGAGTCTTACGCTATGAACCTCGTGCTGAAATCACCGATATTCAGGTAACTCAGAAAACAGATTCATCGAATACCTTACATATTCAAGTGACCTATGCCCTAAGAGGCAGTGAAATTAGTCAACAGCTTGAAGGTATTCTTGAAGTCAACGAAGGTCGGGCAAAGGTAAGCCTATGAGTAAGCAATTGATCATCGATGGAGATAGTCTGTTATTCGAACCCTTATTCGGCAACCGGCAAGTCACCATTTTGGGACCGGCAACTATCAGAGGCAGCGGGCACGCCCAAATTCAAGGTAAAAAGATTGCCATTGTGGGTGATGAAAAAAAGGTACAGCTCCAGGCGCAATATATTACCCCCAGCCACCCAACACTCGGCATGGGTATAGTCACCATTGCCCAATTGGATACCAGCCAGCAAGTCAACTTTTGCCGCAGCCCTGCCACGATAATTATTGTCGGGCAGCAATTTACCGCCCGTTTTACCCCGACACAACCGGCGATTAATCCGTCAGGCGTACCGGATATAACAACCCCCAGTCTGGGAAAAGGCCGTTTTATTGCTGGTCAATATTTCGTTAACGCCGGATAAATAACGCTTCAAAATTCATTATTAAATAACGATATTATTCTGTAAAAATATATCAAAAATATATTCAAATAACAGGTGGTATAATATGGGACTCACCGAATTAAAGAATAAACTCGCCGCTATCGTACCAGAGACAGAATTTAAACTTGATGAAAGAAGTACGCTGGATATTTTAAACTGGCTACAAGAATATTCTAAGAAAATACCTTTCGGTCAAGAGAAAGAAAAATTCTGGGATAGCTTCTATTTTATTCAGAAAAATAATCCTGAGAAATTAGCAGATATTTACCAAAAAGTTAATAAAGCAGATGGACATTTACCGGCACATCAAGCTTTTGTGTTGGCTTTTTTAAAACTCTTAGAAACAACCAAAGTTTTATTTAATACCTTCCCGGTACGACATCGTGATCTTTATTATCGGGAATTATTAGGATTGAAACCGAGAAATGCACAAGCGGATAACGTTGCTTTAGGCATTACCTTAAATACAGATAAGGCAGAATATCTTATCCCTAAAGGAACCCTGTTTGATGCCGGGCAGGATAGCGCTGGAAACCCATTACAATATGCGTCAGATACTGATCTACTGGCGAACCAAGGAAAATTAACCGACCTGCGTTGGTATCGGAAAGATAACGATGGCTGGAAATCGGCAATACTACTAAACCACTCAGATAATATTAAATTGCCTGAAAACGGTATTAAGCTTTTTAGCCCAACCCCCAACGATGCCCCAATCTTATCTGGTTATCTGATTACCTCTTCTTTATTTGCTATGTCGAAAGGAGCGCGTAATATTGAGGTAACTCTAGCAAATGAGTGGATGGGTAATCCTAACAACATTACTGCTCAGATCAGTTCTGGAAAACATTGGCTTTCACTGCTAGTAAAAAAAGCAGAGACCAATCTTAAACTCATCTTAAGCTTATCAGCTAACGATGAACCCATCAGCCCCCCTGATTCCTTAGATAATATGGAGTTTAATGTCCCCGTATTAAAACTAGGCACCACTCAAGGAGCTATGTTACCCAAGATTATGGGTATTGAAATTAGCACTAACGGCAACAGTAATGTACGTTATTCCTCTGATAGAGGTGTTGAAAACGTAGGTACGACTAGTTTTCCCTTTGGACAATCACCGTCACTAGGTTCCGGTTTTAATTTGATTGCTCCTGAATGGTATAACACTGAAAATGCAACAGTGACGATTACTCCTCAATGGGTGGGATTGCCCGAAGAGAATTTTAAAACCTGGTATAAAGGATATAACTCTCAACCCGATAATAGTGCATTTAAAGTACAGGGATATTTAGTCACGCCTCAGGGAAAAAACAAACTAAAAGAAACTGAGACTCAACTATTATTTGATGGAACAGATAAACCACAAGAAAAAAGCCTGAGTCTTCCTTTACCAGCAATGAATTATCCTATTGCAGACAGTCAATCTCCAAACGACTGGCCGGCTTTTATTCGTGTAGAATTAGCTGAACAGGATTTTATGCATTCTCAGTATTGGCAAAATCCTACGGATAAAAATCAACCCTATACTCCCCAGATCAGTTCATTGAAAATTGAATTCAGCGCAGAAGTCAAAACTGGACAATATTCTGTTTATCCTCTCACCCCTTTTGGCTGGGGCAAAGTAAACGCAAAAACGCCATCATTAATCAGTGACACATTTTATTTAGGCTTTACCGATGTATTACCAGGACAAACTTTATCTCTGTTCTGGCAGCTAGAAGGTATTAAAAAGCTACCTTTATCCTGGTTTTATCTGAATCAAGAAAATACCTGGAGTCCATTAGATAATTTGGTACACGACCAAACCAGCAACCTATTTGTTCGAGGGACCTGGAGTACCTTATTACCACATGATGCTTCAAACCAAGCTTCTCAAATGCCAAAGGGACGATACTGGGTGAAAGCACAAATTTTACAGACGAATCAAGCAATACTGACCGACCTATATTGGCATCGGAAAGATAACGATGGCTGGAAGTCTACAACACCTCTTCGCCTTTCAAATAACATGAAATTACCAGCAAATGGTATTCAAATTTTTAATCCAACATCTCATGATATCCCGGTTCTATCCGGCTACCTAATTACTTGGCCTTTATTCACATTCCTAAAAAAAGGGCTCAACATTACATTAATTTTGGAAAGTAAATGGGAAGGTAATTCTGAGAATATAGCTGCTAAAATAAGTTCAGGGAATCACTGGTTAACACTGTCAGTCGAATATCTCAGTGACATTAATAGTATTAAGTTGCAATTACCAGACGATGATAACAATGATCCTATCAGCCCCCCTAATGCTCTGGATAATATGACGTTCGATACGCCATTATTAAAGCTGACAACTACTCAGGATTTCACTTTACCCTGGATTTATAAGATATGTATTAACAGTAACATCGTGCTCTCTGCTTCCGGCAATTCAAAAGCAGAAATCTCTCGTTTCCCTTTAGGCCAATCGCCATCACTGGACTCCAGTTTTAGTCCGAAGGTAGTTCTCCCCGAATGGATTAACTCTGAATATGCATCAAACACAACATTCACTATTACTCCTCAATGGGTCAATTTACCTACAGAGAACTTTTCATCGTGGTATAAAGGATATGCTAATAAACCTACCAATAACAATGTATTTAAAGTGGAAGGCTATCTTGTCACTCCCTACAGAGGAGAGAAAAAACTTGATGAAACTCTGTCATTATTTGATGGCGAAAATGCACCACAAGGAAAAAGCCTGACTTTTACTTTACCTGACAAGTATTATTTCTATTCAAACAACCATAAGACAATTAGTATAAAAATAAAACTCGCTGAGCAAGACTTTATGCACGCTCAATACCAGCAAAGTCCTACAGGTAAAAAACAACCCTACACCCCACAACTCAGTGAATTACAGGTGGAATTCAGTGCGACAGCTTTCCGTCGACAATTCTCCATTTATCCTCTCACACCTTTTGGCAAGGGCGAAGCCGGAAAAGATATAACACCATTAACTCACGATACATTCTATTTAGGTTTTACCGATATATCACCAGGACAAACTTTTTCTCTATATTGGCAGCTAAAGGGCCTGAAAGATCTATCTTTGTCTTGGTTTTATCTGAGTCAAGGAAATACCTGGAAATCATTCGGCCAAACACACAACCTATTTGAATCAGAAGGCCAAAGCGTACCATTACCACAGGACGCTTCAAATCAAGCATCTCAAATGCCGCAGGGGAGATACTGGTTAAAAGCGCAGATAGAACAGGAGAAAAAGCAGATAAAAATAGCTCTTCCTGATCATTATCCAAGAATTAAAGGATTGTTGTATAACGCCACAACAGCCACGTTAATTAACACAGAAACTATCGAGCAAGATCACCTTATCAGCGGATTAACCGCCAACAATATTAAACAGCCGGTGAATTCATCCGTTGCAATCAGTGAAGTAGTTCAATCTTGGGCATCTTGGAATGGTCGTCCGAAAGAAGACGAGCAAACCTTTTTGAAACGGGTTCCCGCCCGGCTGTCCCATCGTAATCGAGCATTAAATTGGAGCGATATTGTCACCTTACTAAAAGAGCGTTTTGTCAGTATATTTGATGTCAAATACCCTTCTACCAATGAATTAACCAAAATACCAGCACCAGAAAAGCGCCAATTAATCGTCATCCCTGATAATCGTTACAAAGATAATGATGATTCACTTCGTCCAGAATTGAACCAAGCTCGATTAACTGAAATGGTCGAATGGTTAGATCAATTAAGTAGCCCCTGGACAACCATTGAAATTAATAATCCCACATACGTTGATGTCCCGATTAGCTATGAATTGGTATTTGCTTCAGGAGTTAATCCCGATTATGGCAGTCATCAATTACAACAAGAATTGCGCCGGAAATATATGCCGTGGGGAGAAAATATTGCTATTGGCGTAACACCAGGTAATCGCATTGACTATTACCAGTTATTAGCCACGATTCAACAATCACCCTATGTTGAACGGGTCACTAACTTAACTTTACAAAAAGACAGTCTATCCACAGATGCTGTAGGTAAAAGTATAGAAGCCGACGATGATGAAGTATTGATTTTAGTCTGGTAATAATCCCCCCTAAACGAAGGAGTTAACAAATGAATAATCGAGATAGACTATTTCCCATTATTAAAGACGATATTGCCTTTGATACCTTACTTACTCAGGCAAAAACCGTTATTGAACAACAATCTGGTCAATACTGGAATGATATGGGTGAAAACGATCCGGGCATCACCTTATTAGAAGCCTGTTGTTACGGTGCATCGGATTTAGCTTACCGCCACTCATTACCATTGAAAGATCTTCTTACTCCTAGACAAGAAGAACGGACATCAGGCGATGGTATTTTCCCTAAAGAGTTTGGCCCTCAACAAATATTGACCTGTGGCCCTATCACCGAAGAAGATTATCGTCGGGCTTTATTGGATTTGCATAGCAACAACAAAAGTGACGGTTATTTTTTCTTTGATGACGTGCAACTTATTCGTGAACCTGAAAATCAACGCTATACATACTGGTATGACAGAAAAGGACGGCAATACAGTTTCATTATTAAAGACCGATATAGCAATTCAACACAGTTAAAATTAACACTGAGGGGAAACTATTGGCTTTATTTACTCCCTAGTCGGGAAACCGAAAAAATTCAAGATAATAAAATTCAAGCTCAGAAAAAGTTAGAAGATTTTCTGAGGGACAATCGCAATTTGGGAGAGTCAGTCAGTAAAATTATTTGGCTGGAACCCATCGATCTACCATTGAAGATTGATATTCAACTTGATGATGACGTTAAAGATATCACTGATATATTCACTAAAGTTTATACGGCGGCAGAACAAATGGTAGTTGAAAAACCACGACGTTATACCACCCAAGCTATGAGAGAAATGGGTTACAGTAGTGAAGAAATTTTTAATGGGCCCTATTTACGTCATGGCTGGATTCCCCAATTACCTTCAAACGAAGATTACACCAAACCTAAAGAACTAAATCTAAGTCCCTTAGTTAACCAACTACTGAGAATCAAAGGAATCAAAAAAGTTACCCGATTCACGTTAGATAAGCATAACGAAAGAATTTCTAAACTACCAAATGATAATTGGTCTTGGACAATCGATCAGGGATTCTATCCCAGACTATGGGGCAACGATCCCTTACAGTCAATTACCTCATCAAATAGCCCACTCACCATTACAGCCAAAGGTGGCGTTAAAATTGTTGTTTCCAAACAAGATGTAGAGGAAAAACTCATTGCAGAGCCTCTGATTGAGACACAACCTGAATTACTGGATTGGGGTAAATATCGTAAGGTTCTGGATTACTATCCGGTAAACAATAAATTACCTCCTTGCTATGGATTACAAATTAATACCCAACAGCAAGTACAATTACATCAGTTCATGTTGCCTTTTGAACAAACTTTGGCTAATCACTGCGCGGATCTCGCCTTGTTACCAAAACTATTGGCTTTTAAACAACGGGGGAATACTGTACGTGGTACTCAATGGCCTTTTAAAGAAAATACTGTGGCTCAAAATATTCATCAAAATATAAAATCTCATTTAATTAATCAAATGAATAATGAAGCCAAAATCAATAATAATGATAAAAACTATACTAAAGAATTGGTGATGTTAGACTATCTATTGCAATATTTTGGAGCGCAATGTGCAACCCCTCTTCTATCACAAGACTCAAACTCTCAGGAAGATTTTCTATCTACTCAGCGCGAATATCTTTCTCAACAACCTGGCTTAGCCTATCAACGCAACAATATTCGCATTGATAAAGTATCAGCGCTGCAAAAACGCATTGCCGCACGGCTAGGTCTGGGAGGGGAATGCTTCAAAGAAACACCAGAACTGGATAAACTCCCTTTTTATTTAATTGAACATCGTCAACTCTTACCAATAAAACCTAATGAGAAATTCAATAATGACCAAACACCTGATAATCTAGAAATTAAAAATGATCAAGTCATGATTACACAAACTGATACAGCAGGCCATTTAATACAAGGTCAAGTTATTAATCTGGAATTTAGAGAAGACTACAATGTATTCAAATTTCTGAACCTAATGATCACTGAAGTGACAGGAGATACATTCACCATTAACACCAATAACAATAATGATCTAAAAAACAATCTGGACAAATTACAAAACGCATTTAAGCAGCTTAATAGTCTGCACTGGCGCAATAGTTCCGTGTGGATAGAAGATATGGATTATCAACTCGTTTATGGCAGTGAAGAGAATCAAGAAGAAACCGAAAATAAACGATGGATTACCCTTAATGACCAAAACCCCTTCCCTGCCATGATCGAAAAGAATGATGAAATCACAATAAGAACCAAGTCCGATTATGAACTTACAACCCAAATTGTGCAACTTGATAGTGCTAATAACCGGATATTACTTAGAAAAGATGTAAATTCAAAAAACGAATTTCCATCAAGAGAATATATATCACACCACTGCTTGTCCTACACAAAATATGATTACGGATACGGAGAGGAACGTACATATAAATTGATTTCTATCGATACAACCTCAAATGAAAATGAACGCTGGATTACCATCAGAAAACAATCCGATGACTCTCCTTACGATAGTTTTCCTTTTGATATGTTCCAAGCGGATGATGAAATAATACTAAAATTTGACCCGGATTATGAGCTTAAAACACAGGTAAAAGAATTTGATCGTATAGAAAAACGAATATTAGTTGAAAAAAACATAGATCAAATAAATAATTTTCCATCGGAAAGCAACGCATCGCACTCTTATTGGTACTTCTCCGGAGAAAGATATATCCAATCTGACCAATTTTCATTTGTAGTCAGCATAGTACTGAATCGAGAACGCATTAAGAGCGGTACTACTGATTTTTACAAATTAGAATCTTGGGTGAAAACTGAAATTTTAGCTGAACTGCCCGCTCATATCTCACTCGTTATTCATTGGCTATCATCGGAAGAATTCGAAAAATTTGCCAGCACTTATAAACTTTGGCAAAATAATGGCGCTCCTTTAGGTGATCACGCATATAGAATTCTAGAAACATTAACACTAGGAAAGAAACCTTCTGCTTCAGTAGAAGAATACAGTGAAGAAATAATGATTTCATAAGGATTATTTTATGATATCTAATATTACAAAAATATCTATGAATCCAAATATTCACAAGTTATTTTAGTGTATTAATATCCTGTGGAAATTATTATTGCGATTCTATGAAATATTTTACTCTTAGCTTTCTCTATATCTGTTATTTGCAAAGAGAATATTAATATGGTTTCAGAGATAAATCTGTTAAATAGGATAATCATTACTATTGAAGCTAATAATGCACAGGTAGCTAAAAAAGTCTTACATGGCTCCCTACTTAATCAATCCAGTATAAATAAATTAATAAATTCCTATTTTAACCAATATATTATTAATCAAAATATCTATTTTGAGGTACTCACTCTGAATCTTGGAGAAATAAGATTAGATGATTTTAATTCACTGTTTTTTATTCTACTTAATGATAAATTTAATCAAGTATTAAACCAATATCAGGTAAATAATCATACTGATATTGATAAATTTATTCATTACTTACAGCAACAAAATTCCATATCAAACCCAATAGCAGGAGCGAAGAATAGTGAAATTACTGATGTAAACATTAAACAATTAATCAACCAATTACCCCAGATACAAAATAATTGGACGTTATTATTAGCAAAAAGCTGTTTATCTGAGCATAGTCTGAAAAACATTCTGGCCATCAGAGAACCCGCTTTATTAACTGCCATTAATCGCAAATTATCGGAGAACACAATCACACCACAACATCAGGAGGAACCAGTTTCCTCCTGGCAATTAATACTGAATGCTCTGAAATATATACAACAACATAATACACAAGAAATACCTGAACCCGACGCGAAAATTATCTCACGTATCACGGCTGAATTTAATAATGGAGCGATTAATATAGCATCTATTATCGCGTTATTTCGCCAGACTGCAACCTATAATTTTCCATTAAATAATTGGTTGAAACAACTCTGGCAAAAAGCACCTGTTTCCCAATATTGTAAAAAATATCTATCGGTTGAAGAATACCAATATCTGTCAGAATATTTTATTCCCAAACACGGGGATAAAAATAAATCTGGTAAAAAATCATCCGTGGATTCTGAACCAGTTTTATCACCTGAACATTCTCCTCCGCGTCAGATAAATAATGCTGGAATATTAGTTTTATGGCCGATATTACCTGCTCTATTCAATCAACTTGGTCTACTTGAAAAGCAGAAGTTTATCCATCGTCAAGCCCAATTCAACGCGGTTGATCTCCTTGATTATCTCATTTGGGGAACCGAAAAAGCACCGATAGAACGTAAAGGGTTAAACTCTATTTTATGTGGGCTAATGACTGACGAAAATATCGAATCAATATCCATTGAACCAGAGAAGCAGTTAATAATAGATCAATGGTTGGACACAGTTATCAGCCAACTTCCTGCCTGGAAAAAATTAAGTCACAATGATGTTCGCCAATTGTTTTTACAACGACCAGGTGAATTACGAATAGATGAACAAAAAATCAATATCACGGTACAACATCAACCGTTTGATGCACTATTATCTGACTGGTCCTGGCCATTAAATATCGCCAAACTACCCTGGCTGGATCATCCTTTACTAATCAACTGGCAAACTATTTAAAAGGTTTATATGAACTTACCTCTGACAAATAACCACTTTATGGCAGCAGAATTGCATTGGATTTATCCTCATCTGGAGCGTATTGATCTGCTATTACAACGCTACTATTATCAAAAGGGAAATTGGTACGATTCATTACCGGAAAGTTTTTTACTGACCGAAGATGAAATAGAGCAACGTTTGGTAAAACCATTAGGCATGCCTCATTGGTTAAAACAGCGTGATATTATTAGTCATGAGGAAATAGAAAATAAAGCTATTACCGGTACATTATCATTGTTGATTGAGCGTTTTGAATTGACTGAATTTGAACGCGATATCTTACTATTAGGTTTATTACCCCATTTTGACAGTCGTTATCATGCTCTATTTGCTTTTCTGCACGGTAACAGTAAAAAACAGTGGCCAAGTTTTGCTTTAGCAATTGAATTATTTAGTCAACGCCAAAGTGATTGGCAATTACTGCAAAATAGCTTTCTGCCTCAGACACCATTAATCAATCACCACCTGTTACAGCTTAATAACCATGAGGAACCCATTTGGCTGCAAACGCAATTTTTAACACACAGTAGCGTCTGGCATTTTTTATCCGGCCAACGGGTTATTTTACCTGCCCTGATAACCTGTGCTTATTGGCATTCTTCTACCTCACAGACTTGGTATCCGCAAACCCTTTATCATTCACTTAAAAAGATATTGTTAAATGAAATAGATGAAATACGCCCACTGGTGATTCTCAAAGGGAAACAAGAGAGCGCCAGAGAATTAGCAGTCAATAATATTATGGCGCTTCATGACATCAGTACCTTAATTCTCGATTTAGCCCATCTACCGGACGAAGAGAATATCAACACTAAACCCGGCCTGTTAACAGACGCAATACGGGAAGCCCGGCTACACAATGCCTGCTTATTAATCCGCAATTTTTCTTTATTTGCAGAGGAAAAGAAAATATACCAAAGCGAATTGTCCACCCTGCTAAAGCAAGCCAAATTACGAGTAGTTTGTCTGGTAGAACCGGGAGATTCATTTGTATGGATTCAACATCTGCCAATGGTACAAATTGAGATGCCTATAGCAACGCCGGCAGAGAAAAAATCAATGCTAAAAGAAAATCTGCCAGATAATGCCGATCAAGGAATTAATCTTACTCAGTTATGTCAGCGTTTTTCATTTACTCCCGAAACGTTACCTTTAATTATTAAAGAAGCCGTTCAATATCAAATAATCCGGCAACCAGAAGACCAATTGAAGGAGATCGATTTGCGTAAGGCATTAAATTTCCGCGCCCAACAAAATTTCGGTAAATTAGCCCAACGAATAATCCCCAAACGCAATTTTAATGACTTGGTGGTTTCAGAGGGATTAACTCAACAACTGAAAGAAATTATTACCGCTATTAATTACCGAAACCAAATATTAAACGCGGGTTTTCAAGAGAAAATAGGTTATGGTACCGGTATTAGCGCCCTATTTTATGGTGAATCAGGGACCGGAAAAACGATGGCCGCAGAAGTGATTGCCGGGCACCTTGGCGTTGATCTGATTAAAGTCGATCTCTCTAGCGTGGTGAATAAATATATCGGTGAAACGGAAAAAAATATCTCTCGAATTTTCGATTTGGCCGAAGCCGATTCTGGCGTGCTGTTTTTCGACGAAGCCGATGCCCTATTTGGCAAACGGAGTGAGACTAAAGATGCCCAAGACAGACATGCCAATATTGAAGTTTCATATTTATTACAACGACTGGAAAATTATCCGGGATTAGTGATTTTAGCCACCAATAATCGCAGCCATTTAGATAGCGCTTTTAACCGCCGCTTTACCTTTATTACCCATTTTACTTATCCCGATGAAATATTACGTAAACAAATGTGGCAAGCAATTTGGCCTGAACAACTACATTTATCAGACGAACTTAATTTTGACCATCTGTCTAAACAAGCAGATCTGACGGGTGCTAATATTCGGAATATTGCTTTATTAGCATCAATATTAGCAGTAGATGATAATAGTGAAAAGATTGATAACAAACATATAGAACGGGCAGTTATTCTCGAATTGAATAAAACTGGCCGGTTATTTTTTTAACGTTTAATAAGATTGGAGTCGATATGACAAATATAATTGATCCTGACAATGCGATTGTTGAAGTTAATTCTGCATTGCATGAAATCCTATCCCAACATTTAAAAACCTCTAACCAAATAATCGATATTCGTTTTGATCTACCGGAAATTAATTCAATTCCGGCTAAACCTACCGTTAGTGTGTTTCTTTATGATATACATGAAGACCTACAATTACGTTCTGCGGAACCAAGGAGTTATAACCCTAACACCAGCTCATTATTAGCTGGATGGGTAAATATTAATTACAACTATTTAATTACTTACTGGCATTCAAGCCAACCATCAAGTGATGGTTCTAACCCCGATAGTCAACCCAATAATCAATCTGCACGCGTCATGACAGCTATTTTAAATGCACTGGTTAATAACCGCCAATTACCTAAAATTCCTGGCGCATATACCAGAGTCATTCCACCACAAGAAAATCTAAATAGCCTGGGTAATTTTTGGCAAGCGCTCGGCAATCGTCCTCGTCTTTCTTTATTATATTCAATTACCGCACCGGTAAAGCTTCAAGATATTAAAGACGTCATAAAACCCGTTAGCCAGATTTCCGCTTCTATGGAACAAAAACCAAATCTGGATAATTCTCAAATAAACCAAGCTTTATTTAGAAAATTGTGTGACGATTTAGGCGGCACAGAAGATGTTCACCTTGCCCTT
Organism: Photorhabdus hainanensis; assembly: GCF_018448965.1. Taxonomy (NCBI): domain Bacteria; kingdom Pseudomonadati; phylum Pseudomonadota; class Gammaproteobacteria; order Enterobacterales; family Morganellaceae; genus Photorhabdus; species Photorhabdus hainanensis. The sequence continues at coordinate 170,386 of NZ_RCWD01000006.1, forward strand.
TCGAAAGTGAATCTGACAACCAAACCTGCTAAGGAAAATAATGAAAATCAGAATAATCAAAACGTAATTCTTGAAATTTCTGGTATTACCCGTTTGGATTATTTACCTAGAATAAAAGGTATTCTCTCGACATGGAAAAATAGTCATAGTGCTGTTGTTAGGATAAATAATATTGGTATTATTACTTCAGAAGATAAATCTGATAAACTAATAGCCATTAAAAATCTCTAATTTATATTTACATAAAAATCCACCGCAACACCAATTAAAATTTCTTATAAAATCACCTTACTTATATATTAAAATATACTTAACTTTATTTTTGAAAAATAAAATGACAATAGTCAATCTATATAGTATTTATTTCCAACATACCTCTTCCCGAAAATTAACAGGTGATAATATGGTATATGAATACGATAAAGCCATTGAAAGAAAAAGAAAACCGTCGATACCATTAGACAATAATAAAGAGCAATCATCTGAACAGGCACTAGAATTGTCTCAAAGTAATCAGAATAATCCATTACTCCACAATCTCATCACCAGCAATAATTTACGTAAAGAAGCTGCGGTTTTTGCCAAACGGATTGGTCCCTCCTATCAAGGAATTCTGAATGGACTTGAGCATCTTCATAATCTAAGTGGGAATGAGCAATTGACGACAGGTTTCGAATTGTATCGACGCATTATCCGTTACCTAGAGGAACATCCTGATTCTAAACGTAATACTGCCCTGAGAAGGACACAAACGCAGTTTGGGGATCTGATGTTCACCGGTACTTTGCAGAAAATACGCCACTCGTTGTTGGAAATGGCGGAAACCCGCCCTGAAATGGCATCGCATATCTACCAGATTGCCCGCGATGAGGCCAAAGGCAATACACCTGGACTGACCGATCTGATGGTGCGCTGGGTAAAAGAAGATCCCTATCTTGCTGCTAAAACAGGCTATCAAGGAAAAACTCCCAATGATCTACCTTTTGAACCTAAGTTTCACGTGGAGCTAGGCGCTCAATTTGATGACTTTAAAAAGTGGTTGGACACCGCCCAGAACAAGGGATTGCTGACTCATACCCGGCTTGATGAACAGAATAAACAGGCCCATCTTGGTTACAGCTATAATGAGCTACTAGATATGACTGGAGTTGAAAGCGTGCAAATGGCGGTCTATTTCCTTAAGGAAGCAGCCAAACAAGCTGAACCGGGTTCTACTAAATCGCAAGAGGAAATTTTGCTCCACCGATTTGCTAATCCTGCCTATCTGGCACAACTGGAACAAGGCAGATTGGCACAAATAGAAGCAATATATCACAGCTCTCATAACACTGATGTGGCTGCTTGGGATAAGCAATTTGCCTCAGATGCGCTGACGCAATTTAATCATCAACTGAATAACAATGTGGATCTGAACAGCCAGTTGTCTCTTTTACTTAAAGATCGTCAAGGGCTACTGATCGGTGAAAGTCATGGCTCAGATCTGAACGGATTACGTTTTGTCGAAGAGCAAATGGATATATTAAAAGCGCATGGCGTGACGGTTATTGGCCTGGAACACCTACGTTCAGATTTAGCTCAACCGTTGATAGATAAATTCCTGGCAAATGGGAATGAGCCGATGTCTGCTGAACTGGCCGCAATGCTTAAGACCAAACATTTATCTGCGAATTTGTTTGAACAAGCCAGAAGCAAGCAGATGAAAATCATTGCACTAGATAACAGCAGCACAACTCGCCCTACCGTGGAAGGAACACAACATGGCCTGATGTATCGTGCCGGTGCGGCTAATAACGTGGCGGTTGAACGTTTACGACAATTGCCTGCGGGAGAGAAGTTCGTTGCCATTTATGGTAATGCTCATCTGCAATCTCATGAAGGTATTGATCACTTTTTACCAGGCATTACTCATCGTCTTGGTTTGCCAGCTCTCAAGGTAGATGAAAATAATCGTTTTACAGCTCAGGCCGACAATATCAACCAACGCAAACGTTATGATGATGTAGTTGAAGTACCCCGTATTCAATTAACATCTTATTAAGCCTTAAAAGATACATCTTTGAAAAATCAGAGCTAATACTCAGCAATTGGGAAATTAAAATTAATTTTCCAATTATAATTTAAAGACATAAACATTTATTCCAATGACTCCAAATATAATAAAACAGGATTTTAATAATTATAGATTCAAATTATTAGCAGAAGATTAACTTAGAGGTAATATATATGGAACACGAATACAGTGAAAAAGAAAAACTCCAAAAATGCCCAATTCAACTAAGGGATTCTATCGGACATGATAAGGAGGATATAAATACCACAACTCCATTGGAACTTAATTCTCAATACACTAACAGAAAAAGATCTGGGTTACAGGAACGTTTCTCGGCCACTTTACAACGCAATCTGCCAGGCCATTCTATGCTCGATCGTGAACTAACCACCGATGGCAAGAAAAACCAAGAAAGTCGATTCTCCCCTAGCATGATAATGGACAGGCTCATGCATTTCGGGGTCAGAACCAGATTAGGCAAAGTCCGAAATTCGGCGAGTAAACACGGTGGTCAAGTCACCTTCAAATTTGCCCAAACCAAAGGTACTTTCCTAGACCAAATCATGAAACACAAAGACACCTCAGGCGGTGTCTGCGAGTCTATATCTGCTCATTGGATAAGCGCCCATGCCAAGGGTGAAAGCATCTTTGACCAACTCTATGTCGGGGGCCAAAAGGGAAAATTTCATATCGACTCACTGGTTTCCATTAAACAGTTACAGATGGACGGTTATCTGGATGATGAACAAAGTACCATGACAGAGTACTGGCTTGGTACTCAAGGCGTTCAGCCAAGCATGCAAAAAAACGACGTGGACGAACACTCATCCAAGGTAGTCGGTCAAACCGGTAACAAAGGTACAACAGACCTATTACGCGCCATTCTGGATACGGGTGATAAAGGCTCAGGCTACAAGAAAATTAGTTTTCTCGGAAAAATGGCTGGACATACTGTAGCGGCCTATGTGAATGATCAGAAAGGCGTCATTTTCTTTGATCCCAACTTCGGCGAATTCAACTTCCCAAACATAACTTCGTTTTCTCACTGGTTCACTGACGATTTCTGGCCAAAATCTTGGTACAACCTGGAAATTGGTCTGGGGAAACAATTTGAAGTCTTCAATTACGAGCCTAAAGAGCCATAATCCGCGACGCTCACTTAACTTGTTCTCCAGATTACTCTTTCATCTCTTTTTTTAGAACAGCCATCAAATCAAGGAGTATAAATAAAATGACCTCCACCTTCGACCCGGCCGTATATGTCGGTACGCCTACACTCAATATATTGGCGTTCTCTCCTCCCTTGGCTCACACGATTTAACTGATTTACTCAATATTCTTATGCCGCCGGCAAATGAGCAGGATCGAACGGAAAAACAACGTCGGGCCGCCAGCGCCAGAAAAGCGCTGGAAAATGCCGATTCATTTACTCTATCAGCACAGTATTTGTACTATACCGCACAAGATCCAGATTTCTTATTGTCCCTTCGCAAAGAATACAAAGATTTCAATAGCAAAAAAATTGATCGACTAATTATCAGCCCTCCTAAATGGACTAAAAGGCAGTAGGAAGAATAAACATCCATTAATTAAGCATAAAAATAGTCTTTTATAAAAAAATCTCTGGCAAATATTATCAGGGATTTTTTTAATTTCAATGATCAAAAAATAACACTACAGCCCGAAATCAGTTTAATCCATGACCGATATTAGACGAATGATTCCAGATCGATATATTGGTTCCTTGTGGTTATTTTAGATACAGAAAAACCGCAGTTAAGCGGCTTAATAATGTATAGATTTAGTGATTAGTAAATATAAAACGTAGAATTGGGTTATTCTGATGAATTTTCAGCGCATATTTGTTCTGCGCTGATTATGCCTTTACATAATGAGTGAAACTCTTTAGTGCTGATACCTGCTTGTTTTGCCATTGATTTTATCAGGTCTCTGGAAAAAGGAGCATGATGTTTATCAACCGTTACCAGCCATTTGCCGCCCTCAGTTTTCTTTATCCATTGTTCGTGAGACGTTCCTTTTTTAGGTTTCATCTCAAAACCAAGCGCGGTAAGTCCTTTAATGATTTCCGCATATTTCAGCGGCGTTAGTTTCTTAAAAAACACAATGCTGCCCTACATCAAGCTGGTTCGCACTGTTCATTAAAAACTTTAGCCATGCCGCTGTCTTTTCTATTCATGAAAATCCGAAAGGCAATTCGCCAATATTTAAACCACATAGACAGTGGCGCTTTTCGGCTTAACATTTGTTTGGCGTACTGAGGCTCTGCTCTCACCTCATCAAGGTAATCTTCAATCTGAGCTTCAAGCTTATTTATTGCTTCTTCTATATTGTCACCCTGCGCTGCTAAAGACAGATCTAAGCAGGCGGCTACATATATCCCATCCTGACGATAAGCCATGCAACGTAATCTCATTTTTCCTCTCCTCTGTAAGTTCACGTACCTACTTTCCACTTATCACTTTTACGTTTGCAAGAAAAGATTCTTGAACTTCTTTATTATTTGGGTTTAGCGATAAGTTTCCATTCTCATCAACATTTATCTTTCCATCACCTATTGCGGTTCCGTGATGAGTAGAAGATTTTATAATCCGCATTAAAATTTTATCAGGAGGCGCAAGAAGGTAGCGCATCGCTCTTGCTAATCTGGTCATAGCCTCCTCCTAACATTATGAAATTAAAGTGAATTAATGATTGGCAGTTGTCAAACTGATGCCACCTTAGCATGATATAAATTTATATCGTACCAAGATGATAATAGTTAGATTGAACCTCTAGTTCAACAAATTTAACAAGTGACTGCTCCCCGCCGTAAAAAAGGCGAGGCTTCCCACTTCTCAGGCCGCCACCGTCTTTATGACGGATTTACGCTGGCCTCCGTGGGCAGAGACGACGAGTCCCGCCGCCTGTAATTCTGTTATGCCCTTGCGCTCGATGTTGAGCGCC
>NZ_RCWD01000007.1:0-171054 GCF_018448965.1 Photorhabdus hainanensis
TGAAATAAACTCATGAATAGAAATGCCTTTTTGGAATTGAATCTGATTTTTAGCCATTTTCATTTACCTCCACACAGACTTATTTTAAGTATACGCCTATGGGAGCTGAATTTAAGTGATAATCAGGTAATAAATTGAGCTGCTGTCATGCAAGTTTCTGGCTTCACGGTACAATTCCGTCAAATAAGCCGCCGGTGAGAACATCGATGCAACCGAGCCTGGCGCGGCATAGTTATCAGCACGATTACCAAACAGATCACTATAACCTTGTATAAAACCCAACATTTGCCGGGTACCCAACCGAACAGCGTTTTTCAGCAACGGATTAGCATAGGCAAAAATACGTTTTTCATGAAGTAGGTTTCTATCCTGTTCCGTTTGTGCAGTTTCATAAATCCGTTTTGCTTCCCCCCAATTAACCATTCCCCGAGTTTTTTCCCGGAAAGTATCAAAGGGATACAAAGCAATTTCCGCCGGACAAGTTAATTGCAGTTTCTGACAAATAGTATCGATAGTGCTTGATAATGAGTTTTGCATAATTGTCTCTCATTGATAATGTTATTGCAGCAGGCAAACAGAGACCAACTGCAAATGTGCAGTATTAACAGGTTAGGGATCAAAAACACGGACGAATATTATTGAAATAATATCGCCTGAAAACACCCATAGGGATGATTCATCCTCTAATTTGGTTGGTATGAAATAGTGAATACGACAAAATGCCACATAATGATATCAGGCATGGGAAATATATTTATCAGCCCAGAAGGGAAAGCCACAAACATATTTTTTTACGTTGGAGTGTTAAAAAATGATATGGTAATTGTTGATGTTTACCAAGATGCGGGATTTTATACGAGATGATAAAAAATTAGTTAATTTTATTCCTAATAAAGAGACTGAGAAAGTGATAATCATGTGAAATATATTATAAAGACGTTATAACCAACGTCGTCATTTACTATAATTTATCTTTAATGACTTAATTAATAACAAAATTTTATTAATTACCATCATAATTCTTCCATTCATTCAACTTTATAAAATATCAAAAATAAATTAACCTTAATTATCCAGATGGAAAATAAAAATTTATACTTTGTAAGAATGCAATAGATAAAAAAACACGCTCTTACCAAGGAATTTCCTTAGTAAGAGCCAACGATTAAGGACGAACACCCAAAGTATGACAAATTGCATAACTCAGTTCCGCGCGGTTCAAGGTATAAAAATGAAAATCCTTCACACCTTCGCGGCTTAAAATCTTCACCATATCCATCGCAATAGAAGCACCAACCAAATTAGCGCTTTCAGGATCATCATCCAGCCCGTCAAACATTCTGGTCATCCAGCTAGGAATACGCACATTGGTCATTACAGCAAAACGTTTAAGCTGACGGAAATTGGATACCGGCAAAATTCCCGGTACAATTTCTACATCAATCCCGGCAGCCACACAGCGGTCACGAAAACGCAGGTAACTTTCCACATCAAAGAAGAATTGGGTAATAGCCCGGTTCGCACCCGCATCAATTTTTCGTTTCAAGCTAATCAAATCAGCCTGAGAACTTTTTGCTTCTGGATGAACTTCAGGGTAAGCAGCAACGGAAATATCAAAATCAGCTTCTTTCTTAAGCAACTCAACCAGATCAGACCCATACATTTTGGGTTTTTCACTGTTTTCCGGTAAATCACCCCGTAAAGCCACAATATGGCGAATACCATTTTTCCAATAATCACGGGCAATTTCACATAACTCATCTCGGCTGGCATCAATGCAGGTAAGGTGCGGAGCCGCTTCAAGGCCAGTTTTCTCTTTTATTCCCTTGATTATGCTGTGGGTACGATCACGCTCGCCAGAGTTAGCGCCATAAGTAACGGAAACAAATTTAGGCTTGAGGGTGCTCAGGCGATTAATGGATTTCCACAAGGTTTTTTCCATCTCGGCTGTACGCGGTGGAAAGAATTCAAATGAAACACGGATCTGTCCTTCCAGTTCAGCCAGATTCTGATTCAGCGCTTCTCGCTGATTTGCGTGAAAAAAACTCATACCCTGCACCTCGTTAACAAGCGGAATAATTTCCCATCTCAATAATTTGCCAGTTATTCTCGTTTACACTTCTAAACACCTATACGTTTAGACGTCTAAATAAGATGAGGGATCGGCATTTTTTAGTCAACAACAAAGTTGAGTTAAATCGGTGAGGAATATTCACCCTGAATCGGAAAAAAATTCATCAAGCAATCTTTGGCTTTGTTTATATCGGCTTACAGATCGATGCCTAAAACAGCAATGAGGAAAGATGCCCTGTTCAGGACATCCCCCCTCTCGCTACCTCAAGTATCAAGCGAAGGAAATCACATTTGATCAATCAATGAAGGTTATAAAACTTAAAGCCGTTGTGACAAACGGTTAAGATCCGACTGAATCGCTCCGGCGGTCACATCACGACCCGCCCCCGGCCCACGTATCACCAACGGATTATCGCGGTACCAACGGCTCTCAATCGCAAACACGTTGTCACACGGTAGCAAGGAAGCCAATGGGTGATCAGGACGCACCGCCTCAACACCCACTTTTGCCTTACCATTCGCATTAAAACGAGCAACATAACGCAGCACCATGCCCATTTCCTGCGCTGCGGCCAATCGTTGTACCATTTGTTCATTGATCGCACCGCTATTATCAAAGAACTGTTCAATAGAACCTGATGCTGCTTCTCTCGGAACCAATGACTCAACACGCACCTGCTCCGGCTCAATCTCATACCCTGCTTCACGGGCAAGGATAATCAATTTGCGCATCACATCCTGACCAGACAGATCAATACGCGGATCAGGTTCTGTCAATCCTTGTTGCCACGCCTGTTCGACTAAATCACTGAATGGTACTGAACCATCAAATTGCAGAAACAGCCAAGATAATGTACCGGAGAAAATGCCGCTAATGGATAAAATGGTATCGCCACTCTCCCGTAAATCTCTCACTGTATGGTTGATCGGTAAGCCCGCGCCAACTGTCGCATTGTAAAACCAATGACGACCTGTTTTAGCAAATGCATCGCGAATAAGGCGATAGTCGCTGCTACTGGAAGCGCCTGCAATTTTATTGGCGCTGATAACATGGAAACCATAGCTGGCGAAATCTCTGTAACATCGAGCTAGTTCTTCACTAGCGGTCACATCCAAGATTACCAGATCGTCATAAGGGTGCGCTCGCATCCACAGAAATAACTCATCAACATCATATTCTGTCGCTTCATTATCAAAAAAAGCTAATGCTCGACTCGCGTCAATCCCTTGATAATCCAGTAAGCTCCGACGACTATCCACCACACCAGCCAGAATAAATTCAAAATCACTGCGAGCCGAAATATTTTTCTGCTCACGAGCAAATAACTCCAACCAACGGGAGCCGATATTTCCTTTACCAAACAAAATCAGACCAATCCGCTTTTCAGCACGGAACAAGCTCTGATGCAGCCCCTGAATCACATGTTCAGTCTGATTAGTCCGCAGCACAGCGACAAGGCTGATACCATCCTCCGCGTGCCAGATAAATTCTACCGGCTGATCTTTAAGTTGTTGATAAAAACGGTGGCAATGTAATGGGTTCTTGCATACACCAGCCCCAACCAACGCCACCAGCGCCAGACCTTCTCGTAGGGAAAGTCTCCCCGGAAGCGCAGCATCTTCCAACACACCCAGCGCACTATTCACCACTTCGGAAGTGTAACAGAGCTGAATCAAATTACAGTCTGGATGGATACCTGTTGCCAGTGGACGAATTTGTTCCCGTTTTAACAACAGATCAATATCTTTGTATATCTGCTTAAAATCATGATGAGCAGCCACGTGCAACTCAATCAGGCAAACATCATCATGGCTAGTAACAATTTTTGCGCCAGTTCCAGAAGCTAAAACTCTTTCAATACGCGTTGAACCTTGCTCCGGCTGGTAGCTGCAACGTAATAGCAAATCAATATCACTGATGGAAACAGGCTGTAAGGTACGGGTATGCAGCACAGGTGCGGCAAGACGGGCAAGCTCGCTGGCTTCATCCAAACGCAATAGCGGCAACAAACAGGCATCTTTGACTTTTCTCGGATCAGCACTGTACACACCAGCAACATCACTCCAGATGGTTACCCGTCTCGCCCCTGCCAAAGCCCCGACTTGAGTTGCAGAATAGTCACTGCCATTCCGCCCCAATAAAACCGTTTCTCCATCATGATTACTGGAGATAAAACCGGTCACGACCAGTCGCTTATTTAGATTTTGAGTTAACAACTGATTTAACAACGGCTGGGAAAGGGTAACGTCGATTTGTGGTTGAGCCGCTCGCTCTGCGCGTAAAAACCGGCGGGCATCCACCCAAGCGCTAGGAATACCCTGGTCTTCAAGCACCGCTGACATCAAACGTGCGGACCAGATCTCTCCGTGTCCCACCACTTCTGCGTAAGTCACATCACTAACCGGTTTATCCAGTAATGCGCTTAATTTTTCAAGATCAGCAATAAAACGCTTCACCAACTCTTCAGCAACAGTTTCAGGTAATAAACCTCTAATCAGATCCTGCTGATAGCGGCGCAGAACCTGCTGTACCTGATGGGCGGAAATACGGTCGTTCTGGCTAAGTTTAAGCCAATTAATTAACTGATTAGTCGTGCTGCCTGCCGCGGATACCACCATTAAATCACCGGGGTGGCTGTAATTAGCCATAATCTTAGCTACCCGTTGATAACATTTCACATCCGCAAGACTGCTTCCACCAAACTTATGTAATTGGCGGCCATTTTCCGCCGTTGCAACTGCCAGTGCACTCATGGTCACTCCTTTACTACTGCTTGAAATGCATTTTCCAAATCAGCGATTAAATCCTGACTATCTTCAATACCCACAGAAACACGCAATAGTGAATCCGTAATCCCCGCTTCCGCCCTTGCCTGTGCCGACATTCCAGCGTGAGTCATGGTAGCCGTATGGGAAATTAAGGTTTCCACTCCGCCCAATGATTCCGCCAAAGTAAATAACTTTAATTCAGACAGGAAACAGCGTATCGCTTGTTCATTACCATCCAACTCAAAGCTTATCATTGCGCCAAAACCAAATTGTTGTTTACAAGCAATTTCATGCCCTGGATGATCTTTCAAAGCCGGATAAAAAAGTTTTTTCACTAACGGTTGATGTTGAAGATAATCGACAATCTCCAATGCATTCTTTTGCTGTAGCAAGACCCGTGGCGATAAAGTACGCATGCCACGCAATAACAGGTAACTATCAAACGCGGCGCCGGTTACACCAATATTATTCGCCCACCAAGCGAGTTCCGTTGCAACCGCTTCATCCTTTGCAATAATGGCTCCGGCAATCACATCAGAATGTCCGTTAAGATATTTAGTACAGGAATGCACAACTAGATCTGCCCCCAACGCCAAAGGCTTCTGTAATACCGGACTCAGGAAAGTGTTATCAACAACAACTGTCGCACCTACCTCATGGGAAAGTTGGCATATATGGGCAATATCGACAATACGTAACAAAGGATTACTGGGCGTTTCAATCAAGACCAACTTTGGTTTTTTGGACAATACTTGCTTTAATGCCTGTTCATCACTCTGATCGACAAAAGCCACTTCATAAGCACCGCGTTGACTCAGGCTATCAAACAAGCGGTAGCTGCCGCCATAACAGTCATGAGGAGCAACCAACAGATCGCCGGGCTTAAGGAAAACCGTGCATAACAGGTGAATGGCTGACATTCCACTGCTGGTCATGATAGCACCCGCTCCCTCTTCCAACTCAGCCAACGCCCGTTGCACCATATCACGGCCTGGATTACTCCTGCGGGAATAATCATGCGTTCTTGGCTGATTAAAATCTGTAAAATTATATGTGCTGGAAAGATAAATAGGCGGAACAACACAGCCATACTGTTCATCAGTATTCAGCCCATTGCGAACTGCTATTGTTGCCGGTTTGCGTGTCATATCAGCTACCACTGTCTGTTATAAATTAAGTCAGTGAAGAATATCCGCTACCACAATAGACGTCAACACATCTAGACATCTAAACTTCTTTACGGTTAGATTAAGCAATGGGATAATTATTCATCATAACTAATGCTGCTTTATTTGTTCTTTATTTATTAATAGCCATTAGTTTATCGCATATACTATAACTGTATAATTGATAAGGAAATCACGATAAAATGGCAATATGTTACAACGAAAGCTGGTGTTGTTATCTGGCTTAATTTTATGATTTTACGACTATTTAAGGTACCCCATGGCTGAGTGGAACGGTGAATATGTCAGTCCTTATGCTGAACATGGCAAAAAAAGCGAACAGGTGAAGAAAATCACAGTTTCAATTCCTTTGAAAGTGTTGAGGATCCTCACTGACGAACGCACCCGTCGCCAGGTAAACAACCTGCGTCACGCGACCAACAGTGAATTGCTGTGTGAAGCATTCCTGCACGCATTTACTGGGCAACCACTGCCCGATGATGCTGATTTACGCAAAGAACGTAATGATGAAATCCCAGAGGCTGCCAAAAAGATCATGCGGGAATTAGGTATTGATCCCGATACCTGGGAATATTGATAGTAGCGCAAAAAACTCCTGTAGAAATTCAGGGATTTTTTATATGGCTAAAATACAAAACGCCCGATGCAAAACACCGGGCGTTAGTACCAGTTGGCCTGCCGTTACAGACAGGCGCAATTCTGCAATTACTTGCTGACACCTGGAACGTTGAAACGTTTCTTGAAGCGATCAACACGACCACCTGTAGCAACATCACGTTGTTTACCCGTATAGAATGGGTGACATTGGCCGCATACGTCCAAGTTCAGAGCGTGACCAACGGTAGATCTGATTTGCATTACATTACCGCAAGAGCAGGTTGCAGTAACTTCTTCATATTTAGGATGAATACCTTTTTTCATGGGATAACCTCTGTTAAGGCCGTGTCGCTATCCAGCCCTGTTGCCGCCAGACACCACACGTCGTGTTGATAAAATGAGTTTGGTATCTTCTATACCAAAGGCGGCGGATCATACAGAAGATCTGCCTATCTCGCAATGAAATCCACTCAACACCTATGGTACTCTATAATCAATTTTTGATTATACTCTAACTTACCCTTTGATTTTACGGAATAATTTTATGGTTGTCGTTCAGGTTGCTCTGCCTGTCCCTCTTACCCGCTCTTTTGACTATCTGTTGCCCACAGAAGGTCAATTACCCGTTGCAGGAATGCGGGTAACAGTCCCTTTTGGCAAACGTAAAGCTATTGGTATCGTTACCGGGATAGCTGACAACAGTGATATTCCAGCAGAACAACTGAAAACCATAGAATCTATTCTTGATACTCGCTCCTTATTTTCAGAAAATCTTTGGCAACTATTACTCTGGGCATCCAACTATTACCATTACCCCATCGGTGAAGTCCTGTTCCATGCATTGCCGGTACTACTTCGTCAGGGAAAACCCGCGGAACCAGCCCCATTATGGCAATGGCAAATTACTCCAGCCGGTGCTGAATTACCGCTGGCTCAACTGAAACGCTCACCAAAACAGCAGCAGGTACTGGCAACCCTACGCCGTAAGGCAATATATCGCCACCAGATTACAGAACTGGAACTGAGTGAAAGCGCTTTTCAGGCGCTCAAAAAGAAGTCACTTATCGATTTATACCCTGTGCAACCTAGATATGAGAACTGGCGAAATCACTTCCAAATCACCGGCGAACGCCTGAAATTAAATACCGAACAAGCCACAGCAGTCGGAGCTATCCGCGCAGAAGACCAGCAATTTTCTCCCTGGTTACTGGCAGGCATCACCGGATCAGGTAAAACAGAAGTTTATCTCAGTGTGCTGGAGAATATTTTGGCACAAGGTAAACAAGCGCTGATACTTGTACCAGAAATTGGCCTGACACCCCAAACCATCCGTCGTTTCCGTGAACGTTTCAACGCGCCGGTTGATGTTCTTCACTCAGCCCTGAATGACAGTGAACGCCTTGCTGTATGGCTACGGGCGAAACAGGGTGAGAACGCCATTGTCATCGGTACACGATCAGCCCTATTTACCCCTTTCGCCGGTCTTGGCATCATCATTATTGATGAAGAGCATGACAGTTCTTATAAGCAACAGGAGGGCTGGCGTTATCATGCCCGTGATCTAGCGGTATTTAGAGCAAAAAAAGAGAATATCCCGGTGATCATGGGTTCTGCGACCCCAGCATTGGAAACACTTTACAATGTGCAACAAGGCAAATACCGCCCGCTGACATTATCCAAACGAGCAGGCTATGCTCAACCAGCGACTCAACATCTGTTGGACTTAAAAGGTTTACCACTCAAAGTCGGGTTATCTCAACCACTAATAAAGCGTATTGAAGAACATCTACAAGCCAACAATCAAGTCATACTTTTCCTTAACCGCCGCGGTTACTCACCTGCCTTACTCTGCCACGAATGTGGCTGGATTGCAGAATGCCAGCGCTGTGACCATTATTACACGCTGCATCAATACCATCGTCAGTTACGTTGCCATTATTGTGACAGCCAACGCCCCGTTCCCCGCCAGTGCCCACAATGCGGTTCTACCCATCTTCAACCTGTCGGCCTTGGCACAGAACAGCTTGAAGACGGTATTTCAGCCCTATTTCCTGATATACCCATTACCCGCATTGACAGAGATACCACCAGCCGCAAAGGAACACTGGAACAACAACTCGCTGACATTCACACTGGAAACGCCCGTATACTGATTGGCACTCAAATGCTGGCAAAAGGACACCATTTTCCCGATGTCACCTTAGTCGCTTTACTCGATGTTGATGGCGCCCTGTTTTCAGCAGATTTTCGGGCAGCGGAACGTTTTGCACAACTTTATACACAGGTTTCTGGTCGGGCTGGTCGAGCTGGTAAACAAGGAGAAGTGGTTCTTCAAACTCACCATCCTGACCATCCATTACTGCAAATTTTGCTCAATAAAGGCTACGATGCTTTCGCTATTCAAGCTATGGATGAGCGCAAAAGTGTGTTTTTGCCGCCATTTACCAGCCATATTATCTTGCGGTCAGAAGATCACGATAATCAGCAAGCACCTGCTTTTTTACAGCAATTGCGCCTACTTTTCGAACATCATCCTTTGCGGGATGATAACTTATGGATCATGGGTCCGGTTCCTGCATTACAGTCAAAAAGAAGCGGTCGTTATCGTTGGCAACTATTAATTCAACATCCATCCAGAACTTTTTTACAAAAAATCATGGCGATGGTTTATCCACAAATAACAACTTTGCCGCAAATTCGAAAAGTAAAATGGAATATCGATGTTGATCCAACAGACAGTTAGCGATTAATTGCCTCTATTTTAAAACACATAACCTGAGCAGATTAAACATACTCTTATTTACTATTTAAAAAATCGCACCTGACAATCAGTAATCAATGAAAAATTATTCACTAATTTGCGAGCCACATCGAATAAATGATTTATATCACACTTTTTTACAAACTAAGGAATAAATGAATTTGCCAAACTGTTTAGAATGATCCCTTAATAACATTGTCATAACCTTAAACCGCATGTCATTACTTTTCTTAAAGTCACTGACGGTTTCCCGGCAACCAGAAATTGACAATCATTTAACTAACCCGTCAGGAAATGAGGAGTGAGTTTTGGAGCAGAAAAAGAATGGCACCTCCGCAACAATGAAAGATGTCGCTGAAGTGGCTGGCGTTTCTACCGCAACAGTATCAAGAACACTCATGAATCCAGAAAAGGTTTCTTCCCAGACCCGACAAAAAGTGGAACAAGCCGTACTGGCTGTGGGTTATTACCCAAGTAACTTATCCCGTAATCTTAAACGCGGTGAGTCAAAAACTATTTTAGTGATAGTGCCAAATATCAGCGATCCTTTTTTCACTGATGTGATTTGCGGCATTGAAGAGACAGCGGCAGAACATGGCTATCTGGTTTTAATCGGTGATTGCCAACATCAGCAAAAACAGGAACACACGTTTCTCAACCTGATTGTCACCAAACAAATTGATGGTCTGTTGTTACTGGGTTCTAATGTCCCGTTTGATGCCAGCAAAGAAGAGCAAAAAAACCTACCACCTATGGTAATGGCGAACGAATTCGCACCAGAGCTAGAGCTGCCGACTATTCATATTGATAATCTGACCGCCGCATTCAATGCCACTCATTATCTGCAAACATTGGGACATAAACGCATTGCTTGCCTCTCCGGCCCAGAAAACATACCGATTTGCCGCTATCGCCTTCAAGGATATATCCAAGCACTGCGGCGCTCTGGCGGAACAATTCGTGAAGATTATATTGTTCAAGGTAATTTTACCCATGAAAGCGGCGCAAAGTTGACCGAACAACTACTCTCTCTGTTAGATCCCCCTACAGCCATCTTCTGCCACAGCGATGTTATGGCGATTGGCGTGATGTGGCAGGCTAAAAGAATGGGCTTAAAAATACCGGAAGATTTATCCATCATTGGGTTTGATAACTTAAGTCTAGCCATGTACAGCGATCCGCCATTGACAACCGTTGGCCAACCCCGTTACCAAATTGGTCACAAAGCAATGTTACTGTTGCTAGATCAAATTCAGGGCCACACAACATCTGGCGGTTCTCAGTTACTGGAATCAGAATTAATTATTCGGCAAAGCACCTGTTCGCCTAAAAGCTAGGCAAATAACCGCAGGTTAAGTAACATATCGTTTATTTTCTTTTATTTAAATTACTCAGCGAATTAGACAGTGGCACAACGAGATTATGTGAGTCGCGGGCGTTCAAACACCCGCCGTAAAAATACCGATAAGAAAAAATACCAAGCCCAAGGGCTGCCAAAAGCAACGCTGGCTGTCGCGGTAGCATTAGTCATTATCTTTATTGGTGGCCTTTACTTTATTACCCACAATAAACAGAAAAACGAATCAGAAGTAGTGCCAAAACATTCTCAGCAAAACAGTGGGTTACCGCCAAAACCGGAAGAACGCTGGCGCTATATCAAAGAATTGGAAAATCGTCCCGTTGGTATCGAGACACCACGTGAGCCTTCATCCGGAGGGCAAATCAATTCACAAACTCAGCTAACCGCCGAGCAACGGCAGTTACTTGAACAAATGCAGGCGGATATGCGCCAACCGGCGACTTCGCTGCCAGAAGTACCATACAATGGCGTTCAAGTACCGCGTTCACAAGTGATCATCAAGCCATCAACGGAAACACAACAACCGCAGGAAACAAGACCGCAACCACAGCCTCAACAAACGTTACCGCAACAATCAATGCAGACTCAGCCAGTTCAGCCGCAAACGCTACCACTGGCTGAAACCAGTAAACCAAAGCCCGTAGAAAAGGCACAGCGTATGATTTTACAATGTGGTTCATTCCGCAATATGGACCAAGCTGAATCAGTACGTGCCAATCTGGCATTTGCAGGTATTGAGAGTCAGATCACAACGGGAGATGGCTGGCATCGTGTGGTTCTTGGTCCCTACAGTAAAAACACCGCAGAAAAAATGCGGGAGCGCCTGAAAGGCGTTGGCGTATCAGGTTGCATTCTCCGTGTTACTGGGGGTTGAAAAATTATAATTCTCCCCCATCTATACTGCTAAACACCGTGCACACGGTATTTTCGATAGCCGTATACACTGTCGAAAGTACCGTGCGTCACATTTATCTATTTTTGTAACCAAGGGCTTACTCGTGACTACAATCGTAAGTGTTCGCCGTAATGGCCAGGTCGTAATCGGTGGTGATGGACAGGCAACGATGGGTAATACCGTCATGAAAGGCAATGTCCGTAAAGTTCGCCGCCTCTATAATGACAAAGTAATCGCGGGTTTTGCCGGCGGTACAGCAGACGCTTTTACTCTGTTTGAACTGTTTGAACGTAAACTTGAAATGCACCAAGGGCATCTAACCAAAGCGGCGGTTGAGCTTGCTAAAGACTGGCGCACTGATCGCATGCTACGCAAACTAGAAGCACTGCTAGCAGTCGCAGATGAAAATACCTCTCTAATCATTACAGGTAACGGCGATGTCATTCAACCAGAAAATGACCTGATTGCTATTGGTTCCGGTGGACCGTACGCCCAATCCGCCGCACGGGCAATGTTGGAAAATACCGATCTCAGTGCCAGACAAATCGCAGAGAAAGCGCTAACCATTGCCGGTGATATCTGCATTTATACCAACCATAATCACAACTTCGAAGAACTTCCTTCAAAAGCGTAAGGGTAGATAGTATGTCTGAAATGACTCCACGCGAAATTGTCAGCGAACTTGACAAACACATTATTGGTCAGGACAAAGCGAAACGCGCTGTAGCTATCGCACTCCGTAACCGCTGGCGTCGTATGCAGCTAGATGAAACGCTGCGCTACGAAGTAACGCCTAAAAATATCCTGATGATTGGTCCGACTGGGGTAGGTAAAACCGAAATCGCCCGTCGCCTGGCAAAACTGGCAAATGCGCCGTTTATCAAAGTCGAAGCGACCAAATTCACCGAAGTTGGCTATGTTGGTAAAGAAGTCGACTCTATCATCCGTGATCTGACCGATGCCGCGGTTAAAATGGTTCGCCTGCAATCCATTGAACAAAACCGCTATCGGGCGGAAGAACTGGCAGAAGAGCGTATTCTTGATGTCCTGATCCCACCAGCAAAAAATAACTGGGGACAAACAGAGACGCAAGTCGAACCATCAGCCGCACGCCAGGCATTCCGTAAAAAACTACGCGAAGGTCAACTGGATGATAAAGAAATCGAGATTGATGTTGCCACCACACCTGTAGGCGTCGAGATCATGGCGCCTCCGGGCATGGAAGAGATGACAAACCAGCTGCAATCTATGTTCCAAAACCTTGCTGGTCAGAAACACAAATCTCGTAAGCTAAAAATCAAAGATGCTTTCAAGCTACTGGTCGAAGAAGAAGCCTCTAAACTGGTTAACCCGGAAGAATTGAAACAACAGGCCATTGATGCCGTTGAACAACACGGTATTGTCTTCATTGATGAAATCGACAAAATTTGTAAACGCGGTCAAACTTCAGGCCCTGATGTTTCCCGTGAAGGTGTTCAGCGTGACCTGTTGCCACTGGTGGAAGGCTGTACGGTATCCACTAAACACGGCATGGTAAAAACAGACCATATCCTGTTTATCGCCTCAGGCGCATTCCAGGTTGCCAGCCCTTCCGATCTAATCCCTGAATTACAAGGGCGTTTGCCAATCCGCGTGGAACTACAAGCATTAACTACAGAAGATTTTGAGCGTATTCTGACTGAACCAAGCGCATCTCTGACAGAGCAATATAAAGCTCTTATGGCAACAGAAGGAATGGATATCAGTTTCACGACTGATGGCATCAGCAAAATCGCTGAATCAGCATGGCAGGTAAATGAATCAACCGAAAATATCGGCGCCCGTCGCCTGCATACTGTGCTTGAACGACTGATGGAAGATATCTCCTTCGAAGCCAGCGAACGCCAAGGCCAGTCAGTTAACATTGATGCCGACTATGTTAAACAGCATCTAGATGAACTGGTTGCAGATGAAGATCTGAGCCGCTTTATCTTATAATCGGTGTATACGATTCCTGATCCACTGTAATTAGATGGGAGGCAAGCCTCCCATTTGTTTTTTATAAATTTACAGGAGTAAGTGAACGCAGAAATGAACTCATCAACCTCCATTAGTCAAACTCAAGCATGGCTGGAAAGTTTGCGTCCTAAAACGCTGCCGCTCGCCCTTGCAGCCATTATTACTGGTTCAGCCCTCGCTGCCTGGACAGGGCATTTCAAGCTACCGGTTGCTTTACTGGCGCTATTAACAGCAGCCATACTGCAAATTCTGTCCAATCTCGCCAATGATTATGGTGATGTTATCAAAGGTAGTGATACTGAAAAGCGTATAGGGCCGCTACGTGGTATGCAAAAAGGCATTATTACCGCCTCACAGATGAAAAAAGCGCTGAAGATTATTGTCCTGCTAGCTTGCCTGTCTGGTGGCGCCTTGATTGCCGTAGCCTGTGAAGAACCCGGCGATATTTTTGGTTTTCTGGTACTTGGCCTGCTAGCAATTATTGCCGCAATTACCTATACCGTTGGCGCAAAGCCTTACGGTTATATGGGGCTTGGCGATATTTCAGTACTGATTTTCTTTGGCTGGTTAAGTGTTGCCGGTACTTATTATCTTCAAGCAGGTTTTTTTGACTCGGTTGTCATACTCCCAGCTACAGCCTGTGGTCTTCTCTCTACTGCTGTTTTAAATATCAATAACTTGCGTGATATCGAAGATGACAAACAGCATGGCAAAAACACCCTGGCTGTCCGCCTCGGCCCTAAAAAAGCCCGTTACTATCACGTCTGTTTAATAATCACAGCAATACTTTGCTTGGCATTATTCACCGTACAAAACTCGTCTGGCTGGTCAGGCTGGCTGTTCCTGCTCGCTTTGCCTTGGTTGTTCAAACATATGTGGTATGTACTTAATGAACCCACACCAGAGGGAATGCGTCCAATGTTGGGACCGATGGTTAAAGCGGCGTTACTGACTAATATTTTATTTTCAGTTGGTCTTATTTTTAACTAGACAGTATTTGTGCTGCTTTTCCGGGGAGGTTGAACTTAATCATTCTATACCTGTTAACAATATCAATTTAATAATTGATGATTTTGCTAACATCCACCTGAAAGGGATATACTTACCGTTCCATACCTTAACCAGACGTAAATCCTATGAAATATGATACTTCCGAGCTTTGTGACATCTATCAAGAAGAAGTAAATGTGGTAGAACCTATGTTCTCCAATTTTGGCGGGCGTACTTCATTTGGTGGTCAAATCATCACGGTTAAATGCTTTGAAGACAACGGGTTACTTTACGACCTGCTTGAAGAGAACGGTCATGGACGCATTTTACTGGTAGATGGTGGTGGTTCTGTACGCCAAGCATTAATTGACGCTGAGCTGGCACAACTCGCTGTGCAAAATGGATGGGAAGGCATTGTCGTTTACGGTGCTGTACGTCAGGTTGACCAGCTAGCAGAGTTCGACCTCGGTATTCAAGCTATAGCCGCTATTCCTGCTGGCTGTCGTGATGAAGGAACCGGCGCAAGCGATATCCGGGTGAATTTCGGTGGTGTCACCTTCTTCTCTGGCGATTATTTGTATGCCGACAACACCGGTATCATTTTGTCCGAAGAGCCACTGGGACTTGATGAGAGTGAAGAAGATGAGATCATCTGATGGTAACGTATAATAGAATTAAGGGCGATTTTTTAGATCGCCCTTATTTGTCTGCTGGAAATTTGTAATTACTGAACATCTTCCATTTTGCCCAACAAAGCACGCAAACGTTCTTGCCATACTTGTTGCTCTTGCTTTAATTGCTCATTCTCATGAGTCAGAGACTCACGGCTGCTGGTAGCATTCTGAATTTCCTGAGACAAAGATCGATTTTTTTCTTTTAATTCTTCAATTTCCATTTGTAGCAGGGTAATAGTATCAATCGCCTGCTGAACCTTGGCTTCCAGCTTTTCAAAAACTTCAAATGACATTCTCGGTTCCCCCTTATAAGCAATTGTCTGATTGTATGTAGCCAACGCGCCCCTGTCTAGCAACATCCCCAACACATGAAAAATAACTACCAAATAAAAACCCCAAAGTGTCTCACACTTTAATTTTTAGCAAAATAGCGGATAAATGCGGATTCGCTCATTTTGTTGACACAACACACACATTTCAATTTCGCTATTTCTCGTTTCCGCGCATTAACGATAAATTTACATTTTCCTCCTTTCAATGCTGGAAGGCGACAATAATAACTACCCCTCTAAAATCTTCTTCGTAGGATAGAACATATGAGCCAAACCACTAGCACGACATTAACCGGACAATGTATCGCTGAGCTTCTTGGTACCGCACTATTGGTTTTCCTTGGCGTAGGCTGTGTCGCCGCTGCACGTATTGCCGGCGCACAGTTAGGTTTATGGGAAATCAGTATTATTTGGGGCATGAGCGTTGCGTTGGCTGTTTATCTTACCGCAGGTGTTTCCGGTGCTCACCTTAACCCAGCGGTGACAATTGCCTTATGGTTGTTTGCCCGTTTTGATGGCAAAAAAGTTATCCCTTTTATTATTGCCCAGATGATTGGCGGCTTTATCGCTGCCGCTCTCATTTACATGATGTACTACAACGTATTCCTTGATTACGAACAGGTACATAATATCGTTCGCGGTACTCCTGAAAGCTTGTTTACAGCGGGCGTATTCTCTACTTATCCAATGGCGTCACTGTCCATTTCTCAAGCTTTTATGATAGAAGTTATCATTGCCGCTATTCTGGTTTGTTTAATTCTGTCATTAACTGACGATGGTAACGGTATTCCTCGCGGTCCTCTGGCTCCGTTACTGATTGGTATTGTGGTTGCCGTTATCGGTGGCGCATTCGGTCCATTAACCGGTTTCGCGCTGAATCCGGCACGTGACTTTGGCCCCAAACTAATTGCTTATCTAGCGGGTTGGGGAGATATTGCCCTGACAGGTGGACGTGAAATCCCTTACTGTCTGGTTACTCTGACCGCACCTATTATCGGCGGTATTGTGGGAGCATTTGGCTACCGCAAGCTTATTGGTCGCCATTTACCATCTGATGTTCATAAAACTGAAGATCAGAAGAAAAAGAGAACCTAGAGTAGAGCATTACCAGAACAGGTTATTATCATGACAACAGAAAATATGATTGAGAAAAAGTACATTGTTGCCCTTGATCAAGGAACTACCAGCTCCCGAGCGATAATTCTTGATCACGACGCCAATATTATCTCAATTTCCCAAAGAGAATTTGCGCAAATTTATCCTAAACCGGGTTGGGTAGAACACGATCCAATGGAAATTTGGGCAACCCAAAGCTCAACTTTGGTAGAAGTATTGGCGAAAGCGGATATTAGTTCTGATCAGATTGCCGGTATTGGTATTACCAACCAACGTGAAACGACGATTATTTGGGAAAAAGAAACCGGTAAACCTATCTACAATGCCATCGTTTGGCAATGTCGCCGTACCGCGGACGCATGTACTAAACTAAAACAAAAAGAGGGATTGGAAGAATATATTCGCCAGAATACAGGGCTGGTAGTGGACCCTTATTTCTCTGGCACCAAAATAAAATGGATCTTAGATAATGTCCCAGGCGCCCGTGAACGGGCTGAAAAAGGTGAGCTACTGTTCGGTACTGTGGATACCTGGCTAGTATGGAAAATGACCCAAGGCCGAGTTCACGTTACCGATTTCACAAACGCTTCTCGAACAATGCTGTTCAACATTCACAATCTGGAATGGGATCAGCATATTCTTGATGAGTTACAAATCCCGCGCTCCCTACTGCCTACCGTTCATTCATCTTCTGAGATTTATGGTCAGACCAACATCGGCGGTAAAGGCGGCACACGGATCCCTATCGCAGGTATCGCAGGCGACCAACAAGCTGCTCTATATGGTCAACTTTGTGTCCAACCGGGTATGGCGAAAAACACCTACGGGACAGGCTGTTTCCTGCTGATGAATACAGGCACAGATGCCGTGCGCTCCAATCATGGATTACTGACAACCATTGCCTGTGGTCCCCGCGGTGAAGTGAACTATGCGCTTGAAGGTGCGGTTTTCGTTGGTGGCGCTTCTATTCAGTGGCTACGTGATGAACTGAAACTTATTGCAGATGCTGCTGATTCCGAATACTTTGCCACCAAAGTTAAAAATAGTAACGGCGTATATGTGGTTCCCGCTTTTACCGGCCTTGGCGCGCCATATTGGGACCCCTACGCCCGCGGCTCAATCTTTGGCCTGACCCGCGGCACCAACAGTAATCACATCATTCGTGCGACGCTGGAATCCATCGCCTATCAGACCCGCGATGTCCTGGATGCCATGCAGGCTGATTCAGGCGCCCGGCTGCAAGCACTGCGGGTAGATGGCGGTGCTGTTGCCAATAATTTCCTGATGCAATTCCAATCAGATATCCTTGGCACCCGAGTAGAACGCCCTGTGGTGCGTGAAAGCACCGCATTGGGCGCAGCATTCCTCGCAGGATTGGCGGTTGGTTACTGGAAAGATCTCGATGAAGTGAAAAGCAAAGCCACCATTGAAAAAGAGTTCCGTCCGGGTATTGAAACCACCGAACGAAATTACAAATACAATGGCTGGAAAAAAGCGGTTGCCCGCGCACAGGATTGGGAAGATAAAAGCTAAGATTTACTGAATAAAAGAAAGGGGGGGGAATGAACGCCCCCTTTCTTTAATTGTTTGATTAAACGACATGCCCGTGACGCTGCATCCTATGCGCTAATGGTAACCAACACAGCAGGATCAAAACTGACGTAAAAAACATCAGCATACCCACGCTGAATTGATTATTTTGCGGCAGCATTGCAGATAACCAGGTTGCCAAGCCAGAGCCAACATTCTGCAAACCGCCGACTAGCGCCCCTGCTGCACCTGCCAGATAAGGAAATGGTTCCATTGCCCCGGTTGTTGCTAGAGGAAACAACATTCCCGCACCAAAGAAAAAGAGGGCGGCAGGCGCCAATAGCGTCCAAATATTCATTACACCTAACCATCCTGGCAACCACATCAATGCACCGGCCAATAAACAACAAACCACCGAATGCCACATCAAATTATAAAAAGTTCTTCCTTCTCGCCCGGCATACCACGCGCCAAAGAAAGCCGCTGGAATAGGCAAAATAAACAAAATACTGACGGTAATACTGCTCAACCCAAGCACTCCCCCCATCAGCACACCACTACAAGCCTCAAAGACCGCAATCCCTGACAGACCACCAATTAACATCACCAAATAAGCAGTAAACGAGCTATTCGATAACAGTTGATGGAAAGAAGTGAGCATTTTTCGTTTTTCGGTTTGCTGTGGCCGGGTTTCCGGCAACTTACAAAACACGTAATAAACGACACCAATACACAAAAGCAATAAAAACAGATAACAGGAACGCCAACCAAAGAAATGCGCGACCACACCGCCAATCATCGGCGCAAGTAACGGGCTAACTAAAATTCCCATATTCAACAAACTATTAGCATAACGCAGCGCAGTGCCAGTATATAAATCCCTTGGCATCGTTCTGGCCATCACACCCGCAACTCCTGTTCCCAACCCCTGCAAAGCACTGGCAACAACCAACACATCCAAATTAGGAGAAAATAAAGCACAGACAGTCGCAAACAGGAAAATGATCATACCGGCCAGAATAACCGGGCGCCGGCCAATCTGGTCTGAAAGAGGGCCGTAAAAAAGCTGCGAAAGCCCATAAGAAAACAGATATGCGGCCATCACACGTTGTACAGAACCCGTCGACACATTAAAGTCTTTAGCAATATCTGCAATAACAGGCACATAGATTGTCTGTGTCATCTGCCCTACAGCAGCCAGTGCAATCAATATCAGCAATAAATGAAAGTTTTCTAATTTTCTCATCGCATTCACAATAAGTTTATACAATTCATAAAGTCACAAGAAACCCCAAGCTATTAAAAAATGGCCTGTATTCTCTTACTCAACTAATGTGACTAACTTAACAAATTTAAAATATTTTGCGAGATAGTGCACAATTTTATTTGTAGAAAAAATAACAGTTAATTACGCCATATCTGGCAACAAATATGTACATATAAAACTAAGTATTAATAAAATAATGGTTAATTTTTCTATAACACAGAATCGATAATGGTATTTATCTCTATAGGACTAAAATAGCGACGTAAAAACAAACGGTTCGGGGATTTCTTTCAGGATAGGAGATAAGTTCCAATGGCAAACTGGGTTACAGGAAAAGTCACACAAGTTATTCACTGGACGAATACCTTATTCAGCATCAGGATACATGCACCGGTTGAAGAATTCACCGCTGGTCAGTTCGCAAAACTGGCGATGGAAATAGATGATGAACGGGTGCAACGAGCCTACTCTTACGTTAACGCTCCAACAGATAACAATCTTGAATTCTATTTAGTGACGGTTCCTGAAGGCAAACTTAGTCCACGATTAGCCGCGCTGCAACCCGGTGATGATCTATTAGTGACAGAACAAGCCGCAGGTTTCTTTATTCTTGATGAAATACCTGATTGCAAAACATTATGGATGCTCTCAACGGGAACAGCTATTGGCCCTTATCTGTCAATTCTTCAACAAGGGGACTACCTGGAAAGATTTGAGAACATCGTATTGGTGCATGCAGTCAGGCTCACACAGGATTTAAGCTATCTGCCCTTAATGCAACAACTAGTTAAGCATTTCAATGACAAATTACGCATTCAAACTATCGTCAGCCGTGAACAAAACCCCGGCTCACTGACTGGCCGTATCCCAGCACTGATTGAGAACGGCGAACTTGAGGCCGCTGTCGGGCTTACAATAAGCAGTGACAACAGCCATATTATGCTATGCGGTAATCCTCAAATGGTGAAAGATACCCAACAACTGCTAAAAGAGCAGCGAGGAATGACAAAACACTTACGCCGTAAACCGGGGCATATCACCAGTGAGCAATATTGGTAATTTCAGTCATCTTTGACAGAAATAAAGTCCACTTTCTCTGTTGCTTCACCAAACCGGTTTGGCCCATCGGTGCCACGGAATACACCGCAATCGAGCACCATCATTACAATGATCAATGTGGGGATAAAACGGCCAATCCCCCATTGCCAGAACGGTACCATGCCACCCCAGTCAACAGCAACCAACAATCCTGCCAGCAGCAAAAGCAGCGACCACCCTCCCCGCTTATTTCGGTCATGCAAACGCTTAACCATCATTGCCGTTGCGGGATACATCACCAAGACAAGGGCAAAAATAGCATAGTGCATGGTTAAAGAACTCATTCCCTGAATAGTCAAGATAATAAACATCAAGGCCAGGCAAACACCAGTGCCAATCCAGAATTCACGCCGCCCAATACGTCCTTTGAATGAAAAACCCCATTGTTGTAATGTCATCTATTCTTTTCCAATCGTGTATTCTGTTTTTCAGCGCAGTTTAACCTAAGCGAGCGGCAACATGAAAATGGACGTTAATAAATTTCTAGCCATAATATTCGCGGCAAGCATCATCGGTTTGCCGTTGGCAACCAATGCTGATGAATCCACAGCCACTGGACCCACAGTGCAAGCAACCTATCTTCTACCAAATGCTCCCTCTTTTGATGAAACCATCCCACGATTTCGCGAAAAATATAATCGCCACAACCCGACATTGCCACTACGCGAGTATCGGGTAATTATAAGTAAAAACATTTATCTGCCACTGACACGAGCTGCCAGCAGAATCAATGAAAAACTTTATTCTTCCGCCGTACTTGAGCGAGGAAGTGAAAAAATCAAAAGCCTGCAACTGACATTATTACCATCAGAAAGCGAAACAGAAACACAGAAAAATCATATTCTGGCAGAACAATACATGATAGCTCTGATGCGCCACTTTAACCCGACTATTTCACAGGAACAAAGCAAAGAGAATATTAATAACTTGCTCAGAAACAGCAAAAAATCGCCATTTTACAGCCACAACATCGGCGCCATTCGCTATATTGTGGTAAATAGTAGCGAAAAAACGCTTACCTTCGCCATTGAACCGATTAAGCTATGGTTATCTGAACCCGATAACTAATCAAATTTAGGAATAAAAAAAAGCTATTGTTTGCAATGATCACTATACTGTGGAGCATTGATCTACCGAATCGATCCTAAATTCAGCTTACTACTTAAACTTCTCTGGTTGGAGGAAAAAACATGCGACATCCATTGGTGATGGGTAACTGGAAATTGAATGGCAGTACCCATATGGTAAACGAACTTATCACTGGCCTGCGTAAAGAATTAAGCAGTATTACCGGCTGTGACGTCGCTATCGCGCCACCAGCACTTTATCTCTCTCAGGCTAAACAAGCGCTGGCTGGCAGCCGTATTGCTCTGGGCGCACAGGATGTTGACGTTAACCTATCTGGTGCATTTACCGGTGAAACTTCCGCCACAATGTTGAAAGACATTGGCGCAGAATACATTATCATCGGCCACTCTGAACGCCGTACTTACCACCAAGAAAGTGACGAATTCATCGCGAAAAAATTCGCCATTCTTAAACAACAAGGTCTAATCCCTGTTTTGTGCATCGGCGAAACTGAACAGGAAAATGAAGCCGGCCAGACTGAAATCGTATGCGCGAGGCAAATTGATGCAGTTCTGAACACATTGGGCGCAGAAGCATTCCAAGGCGCGGTCATTGCTTACGAACCTGTTTGGGCAATTGGTACAGGCAAATCAGCAACACCGGCACAAGCTCAGGCTGTGCACAAATTCATCCGTGATCATATTGCGAAAAGAGACGAAGCAATCGCACAACAGATCATTATCCAGTACGGTGGCTCTGTGAACGCGGATAATGCCGCTGAACTATTCGCTCAGCCAGACATTGACGGCGCATTAGTTGGCGGCGCCTCTCTAAAAGCTGATGCTTTCGCTATTATTGTAAAAGCCGCAGCTGCTGCGAAAAAAGCTTAATTCATATTTCAACGATAATTGACCGCCGTATGCCTACGGCGGCTATTCATTTTCAGCGCTGAATAATCTCATCAAACACACCGCCCGTCGCAAAATGCACTTTTTGCGCTTTTCCCCAACCACCGAATACTTTATCGACAGTAAATAATTCCAACTCAGGAAAAGAAGAGCGATACTTATCGGCAACTGTTTTATCACGTGGCCGATAATAGTTTTTAGCCACTATCTCCTGTCCAACGGGAGAGTAAAGGTATTGCAGATATTCTGTTGCTAGCTCACGGCTATGACGTTTATCAACGACCTTATCAACAACAGAAACCGTCGGCTCAGCCAGAATTGAAAGGCTAGGCGTCACAATTTCGAATTTATCTTTATCAAGCGCATTAATCGCCAATAATGCCTCATTCTCCCAGGCAATTAATACATCACCGATTCCACGCTCAACAAAAGTACTAGTCGCTCCTCTTGCGCCAGAATCGAGCACTTCAACATGCTGGTAAAGGGTTTTAACAAACGCTTTCGCTTTGTCCTGATCCTGATTGTTATGAATCAACCCATAACCCCATGCGGCCAGATAATTCCAGCGTGCGCCACCTGATGTTTTTGGATTAGGCGTCACAACAGATACACCTGGACGAACCAAATCTGACCAATCTTTAATCTGTTTTGGATTACCTTTCCGCACTAAAAAAACAATAGTTGAAGTATAAGGGGCTGAATTCTCTGGCAAACGCTTGATCCATGCCTTCGCTATCCGGCCACGTTCCGCAATGGCATCCACATCATAGGCCAAAGCCAGTGTCACCACATCCGCCTCAAGGCCATTAATAACAGAAGTTGCCTGTTTACCCGAGCCACCATGAGATTGCCGGATTATCACTTTATCCCCTGTCTTCTGCTGCCAATAATCACTAAAAGCCTGATTATATTGCTGATATAACTCACGGGTTGGATCATAGGAAACATTAAGAAGTTGAAGATCTTTTGCCCATACACTGCTACTGGTAACCAACAGTAACGCCAATGCTATATGCCATCTGACTCTCACTTGAATCTCTCCCACACTGTTTTTGGCTGTTATGAAATCCAAGGCTGACAGAAAGCGTTATCACTCAGAAATAATTAAAAGCATTTATTTATATGCGATAGGAATATCTAAAGACAAATTACAGCCTCCAACGAGGCTGCAACAGATTTAGATTTGTCGGTATTGACGTGATCAATATAGCTTTTTCGCGGTTTCCAACCAATCCTGTTTAAACACACGCTTCATATTCTGCACTGCATCAATGATGTCATGATGAACAAGTTTCTCGTTCTGAATACCAACACAACGACCACCATAACCTTCCAACAATAATTGAATGGAATACGCCCCCATGCGGGAAGCCAGAATACGATCATAAGCAACCGGGGAACCACCACGCTGAACATGGCCTAAGACTGTGGCACGGGTTTCATGATGCGTCTCTTTTTCGATATGTCTCGCCAGTTCATAGACATCACAAACATGTTCGGTAATTGCAACAATGGCATGGCGTTTGCCTTTATCGATACCCGCTTTAATTTCAGCTACAAGCTCATCACAACTAAATGAGACTTCCGGCAGAACAATAAACTCACAACCACCTGCAATAGCGGCTGACAAAGTGAGATCACCACAATATCTCCCCATCACTTCAACAATGGAAATACGTTTGTGGGAAGTTGAAGTGTCACGCAGACGGTCAATGGCTTCAACCACCGTTTCCAGCGCAGTGAAATAGCCGATGGTATAGTCCGTACCCGCCACATCATTATCAATCGTGCCCGGCAGACCGATGCAAGGGAAACCCGCTTCTGTCAGTTTCTTCGCCCCAAGATAAGAACCATCACCACCAATGACGACCAATGCATCAAGACCATTTCTTCTCATATTCTCAATAGCGATGGCCCGCACCTTCTCATCTCTAAACTCAGGGAAACGAGCGGAGCCTAAGAAAGTCCCACCGCGGTTAATCATGTCGGATACGCTGAAACGGTCGAGTTTCTTCATGCGGTTTTCATACAAGCCAAGATAACCATCATAAACACCGAAAACCTCTAACCCTTCGGTTAACCCTGCACGAACCACACCACGAATAGCTGCATTCATACCTGGCGCATCACCGCCGCTCGTTAAGACACCGATTCTTTTGATCCCATTGCTCATGATGACCTCTGACTTGTAGATGTAATAATTGCAAACCCACTAACGGCGGACTCTGTACGCAATCACTTTGCCTGAGAAATCTGCCTTTTTAACCTGTTACCACTTTAATCCGTTACCACCTGGAGTACTGAAGCAATTAAGCTGAATTGATTCAACTTTCATATAATACGGTAAAAAACCAAGTCTGCATTCACATAAGTCTCTTTTTTGAGATCAAATTGGCTAAAAAGCCATTTAATTATGCTGCTATAGCTCTTAAGATCATCAAT
The DNA here is from genome assembly GCF_018448965.1 of Photorhabdus hainanensis. Classification (NCBI taxonomy): domain Bacteria; kingdom Pseudomonadati; phylum Pseudomonadota; class Gammaproteobacteria; order Enterobacterales; family Morganellaceae; genus Photorhabdus; species Photorhabdus hainanensis. The sequence goes on from NZ_RCWD01000007.1 coordinate 25,066, forward strand.
CAACCTCCGAAAAATCCTATCCTTAATATTCCCATCCACACTGGACAAGGGTTTACAGCGTTTTTTGCCAATGCAGCAAGGTTGACGTACAAAATGCGGTGCATTTTACCGCTCATTGTCTAGGGTATAAACCACATCTCCAGCTCGTTAACCAATAGCAATGACGAGCAAGATAATCTCATTATCATTCACCTCATAAATCAAGCAGTAGCCAGAAGACCGCAGTTTGATTTTATAGCGGTTAGCTCGACCACTTAGTCTTGCTGACGGCACATGAGGGTTTTCTAAACGCTCTGCCAGTTTTTTCCTTAGCTGCTCTTTAACTGGATAACCTAACTTCTTCCACTCTTTCAAAGATCGTTTTTCAAATTTCAGACTATAGGTCATCAAGGCTCACACTAACAAATTCGACATCTTTTTAAACGTTAATCCGCAATTTTGTTCAGTGCGGCATCCTCAGCCAACTCCCATCAACAACACAGAAACCAGCACTGCGGCAATCCATACCACAGTGCCGATTCAGCATAATCTTTATTCATTACGTTGGCGTCTTTCCATCAGGTATAGAAATAACGCGTCAGGTGGAAAAATACCGGTGCCGCAAAGCATAAAGAGTCGATCCTATCCAACATACCACCGTGTCCTTCAATCATTTCACCGAAATCTTTAATGCCACTATCACGTTTTATCGCTGACATACACAAACCACCAATAAAGCCCATCAGCGTAATTGCTAACGACATCAAACCTGCCTCCCACGGAGAAAATGGCGTTACCCAGTAAAGTGACATTCCTAACAAAACGGAAGCCAAGATTCCCCCAGCAAAACCTTCAACTGTTTTATTCGGGCTCAACTTAGGCACGATCGGATGTTTGCCAAACAATTTACCAAATACGTACTGCAAAACATCCGACATCTGCACCACAATCATTAAAAACAGCAATAATTCGACATTCTCCCCTTCATAACCTGGAATATCCAACATCAATAAAGCGGGCGCATGGCTAATACAAAATACAGCGACTAACATTCCCCACTGTATTTTAGCTGTCCGTTCCAGAAAGTTCGTTGTATCTCCGGCCAATGCAATACGAGCAGGTAAAAACAGGAAAACATAAACAGGAATGAAAATAGAAAACACGCCATACCACTCAATACCAACAGCAACATATTGCAATGGCATGAAAATAAAGAAACACCAGAACATCGCCTCATGGTCACTTCGTCGTGTTGGTGTCAAAGTGAAAAATTCCCGTAAAGCAAAAAATGACATACTCGCAAATAATAACACTGAACCGATTGGCCCAATAATCACCGACAACACACAAATAACACACATCCCCCACCAGCCACGGATGCGGGCATTCAAATTATCGATTGTCGCATTACTGTTATCCCTTGAATATTTGGAGGAGAGTATTGCACCAACAATACTAGCAATAATTAACGGCACGAACATACCACCCAACAACAAGAGTAATTTATTATTAAGCATAGTCATAATATTAACGCCTCCAATGCCTGACGAGCTCGCTGTAAAAAGTCAGCTTTTTCCTCTTTTGTACCTAATTTTTCCAAAGGTTGCCCAAATGTTGCCGAACAAATAACAGGAACAACAAGTGCCGAGCCTTTTGGCAAGACTCTGTTTAAATTTTCCAAATAAACAGGAATAAGCTCAACATCAGGATATTTCTTCGCTAAATAATACAGACCGCCTTTAAACTTATTAATTTGTTCCCCACTCCCTCGTGTCCCCTCTGGGAACAAAATTAAAGACTCACCTCGTTTTAATACATCCTCCATTGGCGTAAGAGTATTTCCCTTTAAACAATCCTCACCTCTACGATCAATCAACACAGCCCGAAAAACTTTATTGATAAAATATTTGCGCAGATAAGTCTTACTCCAATAATCACGGGCAGCGACAGGATGCACCCGAGAACGTAATACCCGAGGAAAACCAGCCCAAATAACCAACCCATCCAAATGACTCGAATGATTAGCATAATAAATTCGAGAAGCTACCGATGGCTTACACCCAATCCAACGAATTCTTACCCCAGTTAACAAACGGCAAAGCCCGGACAGGAAAGAACCCATACCTTTACTTACCAACGTCACTTCTTGTGATTTATTCATTACAAGCCTCCTTCTCTTGTAATTCACTCAACATGACTCTGGTTCGCCGAATACATGTCCAAAGACAACCTAATGTGATAACGACTAATACCGCCAATAAAAGATACTGGCTCCATAACTGCGGTAAAAAAGCGGCAACAATTGAACTAACAGTAATTAATGCCATCCGATGCTGTTTTGCCATTGGACCCAAGAAGCGTTGAGGCAAACCACAAGTACCTCCTAACAAGCGAATATAAGCCGTCAAAACAGCCAGTAATGCCGCAATACAGCCAAGAGAAACTGCAAATGGAAAAAGTGTTAAACCATACCCCACACCAATCAGAATAAAAGAATCAGCAATACGATCTGGAAGATCGTTAAAAACAGAACCAGCAGCCGTCTTCAATCCCCCTTCAACAGCAACCATACCATCCAATAAATTACATATTAGCCGACCTTGAATAAGCAAGGCGCCAATAATCAATAAAAATGAAGTCAACCAAAAAGACTCGACTAAAAAACACACGGCAAAACACACGCCAGCTAATACAGCAAAAACAACGCTGGCAACAGATATGCCATTTGGTGTCGCCCCTTTACATTGCAACCATTTAGCCATCTTACTGGCCCACACTGCATTGCGTGTCTTGATCGGACGCCGATCTTTTACCTCGTTACCAGACATACCCTTTCCCTTTTTGAGCACAAATGAACAATCAAATCTACTTAAGTTAAATGAAATAAGATAAACAGGATTGGTTAGAATAACAACAATAAAAAACCATCAGAAAGAATACCTCCTGACCAAATCGGCCAATTAATAGGCCAAAAAGCCCTGTCAAAGCTGGCTCGCAACAGCTTCTATTCGTCATGAAAACAGCACGACTCTCACTGCCAAGAAGAAGACTCAATAACCAGAGCACCACATCAGATCGCTTACTACAGAATTGCTCAAGGGTCTCAGATATGAATAAAGCCACCTTATACAGTTTTGAGATTAACTGTACTTATTCCATTCAATTTTCTAGCAAATAAACAAAACACACTTACTGCCTATTCCAGCAGCCATAATTATTCTTATGAACGAACAGTGAACACAGAAATGTGCAAGAAATGGTGTTTCTTATGTAGTTGTTATAGAAGGAATAAAACCCTTATCAAGACTCAGGTTAAAGAGCAGCGGATGCAAAGCCAATCTGGAACTCATGATCGTTATTCTGGCCTTTATTTTTTCGTCTTTAGCGATGGCAACAAGAAAGAGTCATCTGACAAAATTGAAACAGCAAATAAAACCCTTGCTGATTATAAAAAAGAGCCACAAAGCAACAGACAGAAAATTGATCTCAAAACTGGAGAACCAATTGGGTTAATAGAGTAACAAATCTAACCCTACATACTGGGTGGGACTATTTAAGGTATTATTCATTGATTATAAGGGGATTTTAAAATGAATTATCCACATCTCATCTACTGTATAATTGAAACCCTTAGCAAAAGCCCTTCGTATTTCGAGAGGCTTTTTATAACTCAGTTTACTGTCAGACAAAGAAATGCTCCCAGTTATCTGGCTGGAATATTCTTTAGATTCACCTCAAAGTTTTTTACTTAAAAAAGCCCGGTTATTCTTCTGGAGATGTGCAATATTCTGAGAATTTTTATATTTTCTATATCCTCATCGTAACGGTAGAGCATGATAAAAGGAAAATGAAGGACAACGAGTTTTCTATAATGCTCATCTGGGCTGTTACGAGCCTTTATACCTATGCTTGCACATGGGGTAACTTTCAGAAGTTCAGCCATTGCCGAAAATTTTGTATCAATTTTCTCAGCCAATAACAGCCAGCCTGCTCAAAGAAGTAGAGATAAATTCGCTCCCGGTTAGTTTGGGCGGTTTCCTCCCATGAAATACGTATCACTTTATCCCCTGCTCAACTTATTACGCAGTAAAGCCATCCGGCGATGACTTTCAGAATCATCAATAAAATGAGCCAAACCATTTTCACATCGGTCAATTGCTTTCTCAATTTCCGCTTCTAACCAGTGAGCATGGGTATTTTTTTGATACTCACGCTCTTCATTCGCCAACTCTTCGGCTTTTTGCCTCATTAACTTTGTTAAAGTCTGTCTGATGGCGTTTGGCAGTTTGCATAGCTAAGCGCTTGGTTTCTTCATCAATACGAAAATGAATCGTCTCCATTTTGTGTTGTCATATTAGCAAAATAGCCTGAAAAATGATAACCCGCCATATTTGGGAAGCCAGTAAAAAGCAAGCCAGAGAAAACCGATTAACCCCGTGGGGGAATAAAGATCTACAAACGACGAAAGGAGGTGATAGAGCGCAGTTTTGCGGATGCGAAGCAACATCACGGACACCGTTATACCCGTTTTCATGGGTTGCAGAAAGTGCAAATACAGTGTTTTTTGGCAGCAACAACCCGAAATACCAAGTTGTCGAGTGACATTTTTAAAAACCAAAAATGGCAAGCAAAGAACTATTCCGATATCAAAAGAGTTAGAAAAGGAAATCAAACAGAAGTCAGGGGAATTATTTGACGTTGATTACGAAAGCTTTCGTACAAAGTTAAAGTCAATAAAACCTGATTTACCAGAAGGACAAGCAACGCACGTTCTACGCCACACATTCGCGAGTCATTTTGTGATGAAAGGTGGAAACATTGTTGCACTGCAACAAATACTCGGTCATGCCAATATACAATAAACTATGGCGTATGCTCATCTGGCACCCGACTATTTGCAATCACGTTAAACCCACTGAATGGCGGCATGGAAATTTAGCAATCATAAGCAACCGTAGCACTCAAAAGTGTCCACACTTAAGAATTTCCGTGCCACTTACAGTTGCTTATAAAATTTTTATCTGGTTGATTTTAAAGTGAATTAATCTTAGCCAGATAAAAAAATCCTGCCATAAGGCGGGGAAAAGACAGGGGTGGTGTTTGTTTTTAAAACATAACATATTGTAATAAAAGGATTTATTTAATTAAGTGTCCACACCTTGACCACATCGACATAAGCCCCGATTTTTTTCGGGGCTTCAGGACATTGGTAATGCAGCCTCATTTGCTGTACACTTAATGTATTAACTATTAATACATCGGTGAAATATGAGAAAAATTACTACTGTCAGTATGGGCGAACAACTTGACAGGTTCGTACAGCATATGATTGAAAGTGGCCGTTATGGAAATGCCAGTGAAGTTATGCGTTCGGCGCTGCGTTTGCTGGAGCAACAAGAAGCTTACGATGAGATTGTACGCAAGGCGGTTATTGCTGGCTTGGAAAGTAGGGAAAGCTCGCTGACCCTACGGGATATAGCGGAACAACGGAAACACAGACATAATGTATAAGCTCACGGATCAGGCTGCTGAAGATTTTGCCGGGATTTATGATTATACACTTTTGCAATTCGGTGAAGTTCAGGCTGACCATTATACGGAGGCACTGGAAGCATTTTTTGACACACTAGCTGAAATGCCACATATAGGGAGGGAATACCCATCTGTCCCAGGTGTCATGCGGGTTGAGTTTCACCGCCACACGGTTTTCTATACTATCCGGGATACCGATATTCTGATTGCGCGTATCCTTCATCAACAGATGAATCACCCCCGTTATCTTCTTTGAGCGGACGGGGGCTACGTTGTGCTGTGCATCAAGCCTGCGTAGCTGTCTCGCCCTGCGAGCTGCCATTGCTAATCGCAATGCTTTGTTGTTTTTATTTCTGGAGAACAAACATTTTATTGCAGGAGAAGTGAAAATAACGCCCTGGCGGGGGATTAGACCGGGTTAATGAGGAAAATGGAGACATTATGATTCATAACGACACAGGCCATTAAAGCAATACCGGTTTAGAAATAAAAATACTGATGCGTGCCATATCTGTGATTTATATTTTTCATCATCAGAATTAAATAAAGGCCATGCGTAATGCAGAGAACCTGAGTCAATCACAATTCTGTGAAATCATGCAGCTCCCTCTTAGCACATTAAAAAAATTAGAGGGAGGACATAACGAACCCGGCTGGAACACACTTTCTAAATTAACTCAACACCCTAAGTTCAAAAAATATACGCTGTGGCTAATGACTGACACTACAGCACCGGAAGCTGGTCAAGTCTCGCCGGCTATCGCGCACAATGGGCCAGAGAACGAAACCTCATTCCACTCAAACCAGAAAATTGGCTAGATATTGGTTATGCGTATGCTGACGAGTTGTGGTCACAATCTGTCAGTTTCATCGAAGGGCTTACTTATGGCAATTAAGAAGCTCAATGATGGACGCTACGAAGTGGATGTAAGACCCTACGGCAGCACAGGAACAAGACTCCGTAGGAAATTTAATAGAAAAAGTGAAGCAGTTGCCTTTGAACGTTACACGCTCACACAGGCTAGCAATAGTGAACCATCCACCACAAATGATAAGACACAACTGAGTGATTTCATCAATATTTGGTGGCTATATTACGGACAAAACACAGACAATGGAGCAATAGAGAAGCGACATCTCACCAAAACAATGAGGCAGCTTAACAACCCCACAATAGGTCACCTCACAAAGAGAGTCATCATGGAACATCGGGGAAAACGGCTGGCTGATGGAATAAGCGCTAAAACTGTAAATCGAGATATGTACAGACTATCCGGTATGTTCTCGACCTTAATAAAAATTGAGGAATTTACCGGCACAAATCCTCTACAAGGATTAGAACCATTAAGCGAGAAAAATGTTGCTATGACCTATCTCACAACACCAGAGATAGAACTACTGCTTAATTCTCTAAATAAAGAGGAAAAAAAGCTGGCTTTACTTTGCCTTAGCACTGGCGCTCGCTGGGGGGAAGCGGAAAGTCTGGCGGCTCAACAGGTATCAAAAGGCCGTGTAATTTTTCTAAATACCAAAAATGGAGATCAACGCATCGTTCCCATTTCTGACAAATTAGAGAAAGAAATTCGCGGCAAAAAGAAAATGGGCAAGCTGTTCAATGTTGACTACATAAATTTCTGCAAGATCTTACATGTAGTAAAGCCCGACTTACCTAAAGGGCAAGCAACTCATGTCCTCAGACACACTTTTGCCAGCCACTTCATGATGAATGGAGGGAATATAATTGCATTACAACAGATATTAGGGCACGCCAGCATAATCCAAACAATGGTCTATGCACACCTTGCCCCGGACTATCTGCAACATGCCATTACATTAAACCCTCTTAAGGGTGGGATAGAAGTAGAATAAAGCTAGAGAGTGTGGCGAGCGTCCACCGAACGTCCACACTCAAAAACTTTCGTATACTTTCTAACCCCTTTATACTTTTTTATGTTGTTGTTTTACAAAGAAATGCGTTGTAAGTGACTGAAAAAAAAGGCCCTAAAAAGGGCCTGAAAGACAGGGATGGTGTTTGTTTTTAAAACATAACACATTGTAATAAAAGGATTTATTTAAGTAAGTGTCCACACCTTGACCACATCGACATAAGCCCCGATTTTTTTCGGGGCTTTCATCCCCCCACTATATCTTTCTAACCACAACAATATGAAACTACCCAGACAATAATTCTTTTGAACTCATTAATGAGAAATCGTTAAAAATAAAGTTATCACCCCCTACCTTGTTTATAATGAAGATGCACAGAATATAAAAAAGTGTGGGCCAGACCGTAAACTTTAACTTTGGCTGATGAAAGCTAGCCATCCTTTTCGCCAACCCCGGTTCACTATTGAACATAGTGCTGGATGAAAAACAAGCACATCGTCAATAATCTGAATTATAGGCAATAAAAATATCTATCAACTATAATTTCCCATAAGTAGCATGTTATGATAGGATATCTTTATCGAACACTAGTAACGAACTATTGACCGTTAAAATTGTTCGTTTACACTGTTAGATATCTGAGCTAACACATATACTAGGGTAGGAACTATTATTTTAGAGGGCTGATTAATTAAATGGCTATTAGATATCGCCCGCGTATCGGTGAAATATTAGAATGTGACTTTGGTTTACCGGCACAACCAGACCATTTTAATGGTCGCATCCCACCTGAGATGGTAAAAAAAAGAATGGTTGTAATCATGAATGCCCGTTTGTGTAGCAATGGTTATCTCGTTGTTCCGATTTCTTCAACTCTGAACAACGATGGTATTGCTCGTGGTTATCATGTCGAATTAGATCAATCTATTTTTCAAATAACTAATTTTTACGATCGCCGTAAACGCTGGGCGTTAGTTCATCATATGCAGATAATAAACACAAACAGACTCTTTAAATTAAGAGATAATAAACAAACATTTCAGCAATATTTGACGCGTGAAGATGTTGAAAAGATACAACGTGCAATAATCAAAATCATCGGCGCATCAAGTCTTATGAGTAAATCTGAAAGTTGACTTTTTGGATTCTATCAACTAAAGTATGATTATTCCCCATGAGGGCTTTGTTAAAAATTTCTCCCGCGAAGGGCTTAAAACCCCTCATACATGTATGAGGGGTTTTTGATTTAGTAGTCTACATCCACCTTATACGATTATGTACAGCTTGATAATTTTCCCATCAAAATAAGCTCGCCATCAACTGACAACTCATGTAGTTTACTAGCGACATCAATGAGACAACGACTAAGTGGCAAAAGTAAGAGCTGGGAAGACTGAACAAAATCTTCTTCATCTGGAAAAAGACAGAAAAATATGTCGAATGCTTCTGCAACTTCTATAACTCGCTCGATTAATTCTGCTAATTCCCGTCCAGTTATGGTACTATTTTTAATAGTCATATAAACACTTCCTCAAAGTGCTGTTTATGTGATCAGAGGGCACAGCGCTTGCCCGCGTTGTGTCCCTCGCCTGCTTTTTATTTATAAGGTGTTTTTCAACTCCTCATATGTAAAAAATTTAATAAAATTCCATGTCTGCTCATCAATCGTGATAGTCTCATTCCCAACTATCACACTGTTAATAGATTTATAAATTTTCTCAACTCTATTTTTCAAATTAATATCAGGTAATAAGTAATATACTTGGTCAAATTGCTTGTTTTGCTGCTGTTCGATGTACTGCCCTAATATTTTACGATAGTGTTCAAGGCTCTTAATTGTACGTTCAACTTTGACCGCAATTTTATTGACGGATTTAGATGTAATAATATAACCATCGAGAGCTTCGGGCTTTTTCTTTTTAGTACTATATATCGATAACCATTGATGACCCTTCGTCTCAACAACTATCCGAATCAACTGTATATCAAGTTTATGCCTAAGAACTGAGATTGTAGTCTTAGATGGATGGAATATATGAATGTCTGCAATATTATCGTTCTCATTCATGGCAAGCCCTGCCCCATGTGGTGTCAAACCGTATATGTTAATTTTGCCCGTGCCAAGATCACAGGAATATACACAAATTACACCTTCGGCTACTAGTTTCCTCAACAAAGTATAAACAGGGCTGATTGTTTTGAATTTTAACACACCTTTTAAAACATCCGCTGTAGTGAACGTTTCTGATTTGAGAAAACAAAGTACATCATTTATTTTCTTATTTTTTCTTTGATTTCTAAGCGTGTAATCATTAATCAAATTCATAATTAGGCCGTTACTCAGTCAGTAATCTAACAGTATAAACGAACAATTTTAACGGTCAATAGTTCGTTACTAGTGTTCGATAAAGATAGCCTATCATAACATGATACTTATGGGAAATTATAGTTAGCAGGTCTGAATTGCAGCCTGATTTGTGATAACGACGATCTTCGATATGAGAATCATAAATTTCTTTTAAAACAGATAGATGAGATGTATATCTACATTAGAAATAATAGGGCAATGATCCTAAATTATGGAGAAATGTACCGATACGGAGAACCTATTTCTTCCGCATTCGCTGAATCCACGATCAATGAAGTCATATCTAAGCGCATGGTGAAAAAGTAGCAAATGCAATGAAGCCAACGGAGCACTCATTATTTACTACAGACTCGAACAGAGGTATTAAATGGTGATTTAAAAGCCAAATTTGAGCTTTGATATTCGGGTATAAAATTCGGGGATGACCATAGATTTTATGCTATCTTAAGTGTACGTAATGTGGTACTTACCTGACAAACTTTTTAGTAATGTTATTAAACACTATAATATCTTTGTTAGTGTCGTTAATACTATATGATTTTTGTTAAGTAATTTTTGACAAAAAAAACATTAAGAAATGTTACATATATCGTCAACTACACCTTAATAACTGACGGTTAATTTTATGATTAACAAACGCTTAAAAGCCGCTCGTTTGCGTGCAAAGATCACGCAAGAAAAACTAGGGATTGCGGCTGGTATAGATGAAAAGTCAGCACGAGCGAGAGTATCACAGTATGAAAATGGAACTCATCAGCCAACCTTTGAAACAATGTGTGCGTTTTCCAAGGTATTAAACGTTCCTGAATGCTATTTTTATATTGTAGATGATGATTTTTCTGATGTTGTTTTGTCTATTCATCAGATTTTAGTGAATTACAAACACACTTCTAAAAATTGAATACTGTTTAAGATAGCACTGACACCCAATAATGGCGCTAACCGTACCCAGCGCCATTGTCTTGAGTTCACCCTTTTCTACCTTCCACGCGATGGCCAAATATCAGATGGATGTAACCCCAGTTCGGTAGCAATCAGATTTTCTCCTTTTGGCCACGGGCGATATAGTGCGTTACTTAATGTGGATGACGCTAATCCCGCTTTACGTGATACAGCTGAAAGATTTGTTCCCTGTTTCTTTAGAGCTGCAATAATATCTGCTGGATGCCAGTCACCAGAGATTGTTTTATTCATGATAGTCTTCCTTTCGATTCCTTTAATTTTTCTGCTAAGAATTCCTTAACACAATTCATGTTAAGAGATGCTAAACATTCCGTCAACATTCTTAAAGAAAATATATGTGACTATCGTTAATGATTTGACTTTACATGTTCATAGCTAAAATAACGTGCTCAAGTATCAAAAATATTCGTTTTTGGTAACTAATCTTCATGCCACTTCACCTTGCCAAAAAATTTATACACAAGCCATTTTTGCAAAAATAAACCAGATTAAATAAAATATATAGCAATTAAATCTTTAATTATCATACATAACAAATTAAACATTAAGACTATTGTTAAGTAAGTTTTGACAAAAAAAGTACTAAGAAGTGTTACATATATCGTCAGCTACATTTCTAATAACTGACGGTTAACTTTATGATTAACAAACGCTTAAAAGCCGCTCGTTTACGTGCAAATATCACGCAAGAAAAACTCGGAATTGCGGCTGGCATAGATGAAAAGTCAGCACGAGCGAGAGTGTCACAGTATGAAAATGGAACTCATCAGCCAACCTTTGAAACAATGTGTGCGTTCTCCAAGGTGTTAAACGTTCCTGAATGCTATTTTTATATCGTAGATGATGATTTTTCTGATGTTGTTTTGGCTATTCATCAGATTTTAGTGAACCACAGATATGTTCCTGAAAATTGAAAATAGTTTGAGACCGTCATGACATAAGCCTTCTCCTCACAGCATCTAAGTTCCCTCAGAAAAATATTCTCACATAAAAAAAGCGCCCCACGATGAATAATGGAACGCTTTTTTTAATTATTTACTCATCGACAACTATTCGATCAGAATACCAGCACAGTCTGCTGTCCACTATCAGGATGCGGCGGAACCGCTTCAATCAATGTCGGCTTGGTAACGAACCGAACAAAGGTTTCATGACTAACAAACGTTGAGCCACAATTAATATTCTGGCACTGGTTGTAACGTTCCTTAGTTTGGGGCGTGTGTTCAAAACTGCTACGGGTGTGGGCGGCATGACCGCATAAGGGGCATCTCATCATAACGCGAGTACCTCAACAAACAGGTTGCCATCGCTGAAACTGGCACTAAAGCAACTATATCATATCTGAATCAGAAATTTTCACTTCCAATTGCAAGGATGACGTTAATCCACTGTCATTCAGGGTGTGTGTGACAGTTACCAGCGTCCAGTCTGCCGCGTCGATTTCGGTCTTGAAGCCACTCACCCTGACTTTCATTTCAGGGAACAGCTCTGGCCTTCCCTTCGCCAGTCGAATAGAGAATGACGCCACACCGCGCTGAATTTTCTCCCATTCTGCTTTAGCTGCACGTTCGGCATTGGCCTTGTTAGCATAGATGTGCTTCATCACAAAAACGTTACCCTCACTGCCAACCAGATAATGGTCCTGTTTTTTCTTTTCTTGCTGCGGATTAGTCTTACTTCGCTTGCGTTTGACAGTGATGTTCTCTTTTTTCCTTGGATTACGAATATTAAGCCAACTGGCGGAAACGCCGGTATAAGCGCCCCGGTCAGCCAGTGAAAAACGGTGATCGTCTCCAGATTGCCGGGTAATGATAACCGAAGGCAGGGACTGCCCGCTGGCGGCTTTGTTCTGCCCCTGTCGGATAAAAAGCAAATAGCCATTCTTGATCATGGCAATGGCCCCCTCCTGTTTTGCCAGCCGGGTTAGAAAATTGCCGTCGGATTCGCCGGTCTGGTCAATATGACTGAGGGTGATGTTGGCTAGCATTTTGTCCACTTTCGGCGTCAAATCGTTACGCACGGCAATAGTGTGCACAATATCGCTGATCGTTTTCTGGTGATAAGCCACCTCGCGATTGATATTAAGCGTCGCCCGAAAATCTGCACTGCGGGCACGGATGATTATCTTGTCCGGCGCACCACTGTATTCGATTTCATCCACAATAAATTTGCCTTTGTGGATCAGTGGTTCCCCCTGCCAGCCCAGATGCAGAGATAACTCCGTCCCACGACGAGGCAGAGATAACAGACCATCGCTATCATTCAGTTCAATATCCAACTGGTCAGCCTCAAAACCCCGATTGTCGGTTAGATTCAGGGAAATCAACCGTGACTGAATGCGGGCATTGACATTTTTGTCACCAGCACTGAGAACATACACAGGTGTACTAGTTTTGCCGGTTACCCCATCGAGTTTTAGCATATCAGGTAAAGAAATCATGAAAATAGCCCGCCCAATTTGTGTGTGACACGGGTTTTCAAGTCAGTCATTTGGGTGCGAAGGTCGCCGAACATCTCCCCTAAATTGTCATCCACACGGCGCAACGTGACGGTAAAGTCAATTTTACGAGCGGTACCGTCGATAAAAAATTCACTTTTGGTCTGGTCGATACTTTCAATAATAAACATGCCGTAAATCGTGCCGCTACCATCCAGAAATGACCATGCCTTGCCACTCTCAGCCATCAATTGCAGGGCCAGCAAGGGCAACCGGCCTCCGGTGATTTCAGGGTACAGGGTGCCGGACAGTATAATAGTATCGTTATTTGGCCCCATAAACTGGAAAGCAGGACGGGTACCCACCCGATTGTTAAATCCATAACGCCATGATTGTTGGTGTTGCAAGCTCTGGTATGGCGTGGTTTTCAGCATAAAGACAAATAAACCCAATGCGGCCATCATGAATAAAAGTCCTCTCTATCAGAAAATGAGCTACGGGCGCGGGCGCGTTGTTGTTGCTCACGGCGATCCAGTTCACGAGCCACTGCCTGAGCAATATCCTGTGCGGATTGTGCGGGAACGGCGTGTATATGAATTTCATAAATGGATCGTCTGTTGTCCTGGATCTGGTTAGCAACTGAAACAACCGATGTCTGATACTGTGACGCGGGCAAACTGTATGGATGCAACGGAGCATTTTGGGCGCTGACTGGCGAGACTGCCCCTACAGATAGGGCCGCGATTGTCGCCAATGCAGCCGTTTGACGGCGACTAGTGACGCGGGCGGGACCATTGATGATCTCCGGGCCATATTCCCCCACGATACCAATCTTGCCCGTCGGGATGTAACCACCTTTATCGAATCCACCCGCCAGTATGCCGCCAATCGGACCGGTAGCTTCCTTATAAGCATTCAATGCCGCCTTTTGCCTGGGATCTTGGTTTTCTTCCTGCATAAAGTCAGGAGTCAAGGCGTCTTTAACCATCTTGCCCAGTTCGGAGAATTTCTTTTTCAGGGATTCCCATTTTTCCTCAATGCCTGCCTTAAGATTTTCAACAAACTCACCGCCAATCTTCTTAAATTCGGACGGAATTTTTTTCGTGTCAGCGACCAGCTCATTCCATTTGGCTAATGCCCGCTGTTTGATGTTTTCCCATGTGGTGGAAACATAGTTCGAAATGTTGTTCCATAAGTTCTGGAACCACGGGCCGAGTTTGTCCCAATATTGCCAGATCAGGTAAGCGCCCACAGCAATCAAACCGATAACCGCTAAAATGGGGTTTGTCCACATAACATGCCCCAGCCACATCGCCATTTTCCCAATATAGGAAAACACGTTACCAAGACGTAGCATTGAACCAGCTCCCTTGATACCCAACACTGACAGGCCAAATTTAACGATTGCCAGTGGTCCCAACAGAGCAACCAATGCCAGCGTAATCGCACCAAAAACCGTCAAAATAATACCCAGCCCGATACTCACCATTGTTAACGTTTTGGTCAGTTCAGGGTTGGCCTTCATCCACTCACCCGTTTTACTGATAATTTTGGTGATACGCTGGGTGATCCCACGCAAGGGACTGTTCACACCGCCAAAAATTTGAATACCGATATCTTCCCACGCCGATGACAGACTTTTCAGGTCGCCGTCAAGGTTATTAGTCATAGTATCGGCGACTTTCCTGGCCTCACCTTGGGCGTTCTTCAATTCTTTGATGAGTTTCTGCAATTCCCCCGTACCGGCTCTTTCAGCCAATACCGACAGAGCGGAAAAGGCTTCTTCCCCGGCAATGGCTTTGAAAATGCCGGCACGCTGAGCGTTACCCATTTTAGTCGTTTTCTTGTCCAGCTCAGTCAGGATATCCGGCAAGACACGGAGATTACCCTTGGCATCCTTAGTCTGAATGTTCAGTTTTGCCAACGCTTTCGCTGCGGTGGCGGGCGGTTCAGCCAGTCGTCCTAAAATGGATCTTAGGGAGGTACCCGCCATACTACCCTGAATACCGGCATCACCGAGCTTACCCGTCGCCGCAGCGGCGGTTTCAATATCAACCCCTAAGCCTGCCGCTACAGGGGCGACATACTTCATGGTGTCACCCAGCATCATCAGATTAGTGTTAGAACGAGTAAAAGCACCCACTAGTACGTCACTCACCCGCCCCATTTCTTCGGATTTCAGCTTAAAACCCGTCAGGATATTGGAACCAATGTCCGCCGTCGCGGCTAAATCGGTATCACCCGCCAATGACATCGCCAATGTACCAGGCATGGCTGATCGTATCTGGTCTGGAGTAAAGCCGGCCATTGCATAAAAACTCTGTCCCTGCGCGACCTGATTGGCGGTGAATGCCGTTGTTGCGCCTAAATGCCGCGCCTGCTCCTGCAATTTTTTTAGTTCGGGAGAATGCTTATCCAGACGGGTCAGCGCTTGCACCTTCGACATCCCCACGTCAAAGTCATAACCCGGCATCATCACCCGTTTAGCACCATAGAGCGCACCAACACCCGCGGCCGTTGCCGCAGCACCGGTTACCGTCATTTGGTTATGCACATCTTTCATTTTTTGGTAGCGAGAGCGGGCATTAGCCAACCGTTGTTCCTGCTGTCTCAAACGCCCAAGCTGCTGCTCCTGTTGCTGGAGCATATTGGTTGTGTGGTTGATGTCCGCGTTTATCCGTCTCTGCGCCTGTCCAAGCTGGTTAGTTGAGATACCGCTGGCGCGCAAGGCATCACGCTGACGTTGCAGGGACTGACTCAGGGATTGATTTTTTTCCTCGAACTGCCTGGCTGCGTTTTTTGCCCGCTGTAGCTGGTTGATTTGGGCCTGTGTCGGGTTCTGACTGGCGTTAATTTCACGGTTCAGTGCTGCCACGCGTTCAGTAGCGCTGCGGTAAACCTGCCGGGTTTCTAGCAATTGGTGCTTTACCTTGCGAAAACCATCGATCCGTCCGGCCTGCTGGTTCAGTTCCCGGAGTTGCTGGCTCGACTGGCGAAGGGTTTCAGCCAGCCGTTTGTTAGAAGCCTGCGCACTCTTGAAAGGACGGGTAATTTTATCAACGGCATTCAGGATAACTTGCAGGCGTAAGTTTCGGTCACTCATTATCGGCCCCACTCCGTTTCATAGCCCGGTAACGCCATGCCAACAATTCAGGCAGGCCCATCTCAGTTGTCACAGCAGGCGGCCAATGAAACACGGTGGCAATGTCTGCCACCAGTTCATCAACGGTTATTGATGCTGGAAATCGGACTTCACCGACTTCGGCAGCAAAAAATTGACCACCTCAATGCTGAGGTTAATCAGATCGCCGGGCGACATCAGCAACAAATCATTTTTGGTCAGTGCCGGCGCGGTGACACGAGGCAACACCAACATCATAGAATCGACGTCCATTTCCATCAGGGCCTGCAAACGGGCACCACGCAGTGCGCCACTGTTGGGCTTACGCACAACGACATCGCTGATGGTGGTTGCACCACGGGTAATAGGTTCTTCCAGTGTCACTGTAGCGAGTTCCGGCAGGGCAATGGGAGTTTGTTCAGTCATAGTGAATGTTCCTATAGTGATTTATAGATGATAAACGTTCAATTGTTACAAACCGATGGCGCGTCGGTGGGCGTCCAGACGGTCAACACCACCAACGATTTCCACCATATTAACGGTGTCGATTTCGATCAGGACTTCTCCGCCCCACGTCAGTTTGAAGTAGGTGTTTTTGGCGCTGACTTTGGTCTGGCTGTTGTCGCCTTGTTTGTAGCTGCCGTGGTCAAATTCCGAAAAGCGGCCACGCATCACGACTTCGACCGCAATCACTTCCCCGGTATCATCACGCTGAAAGGAGCCGTTAAAGCGCAGAGAAACACCGTCCACTTTCTCAATACCCCACTGTCGGTAAAGTTGGGACTCGACACCACCGAGAGAAAATTCGGCATCTAGTGCGCCATCATCCAGCCCCAAGTCCACCGAGGCAGTGCCATTCATGCCACCGCCTCGATAGGCTTCAAGCTTACGGCTCAGTTTAGGAAGCGTCATTTCTTCCACAACACCGATGTAATTGTTGCCGTCATTGAACAAATTCAGGTATTTGAGTTTACGAGGTAATGCCACGAGTAGCCCCTTAGCTGTTAATGCTGTTGGCGAAATTCATCAGGTACTGGTCAGTGATGCGCTGGCGCAACAGCAGGTTTTCCAATGGCGGGATCGGCGTGTAGTTGTAATCAATGAACAGTTTGCCTGCTTTCAGGGTGTCCTTGGTGTTAACACTGTCGTCATACCAGCACTGACCGTCGATCAGGTAACCATTGGATTTCAGTTCGCGCAGCTTGGCATTAATACCTTCGATAATGTCGCGTACCAGCGAAGGCATCAGTGGCTTGTCAATCGCCCACATATGCGCATCAGCCATCGTGTCAGCCAGTACCTGCGCCGTGCGTGTGTAACTCTCGAACTGAAACGACGGATCACCCGAACAGGTGCGAGAACCCCAAAAACGAAAACCATTCTTGCGGATTAAGGTCGTAACGGCGTTCTGGTTAAGCAGGTTGGCATCGGTGACAGCATCCTGCAAATCCCAAAAGACATCGGCAGAAATCCCTGTCACACCATTGACACCAACGTTAGACAAGGTTTTGTGCCAGCCGGTTTCCTCGTCGATTTTGGCACGCAGGCCCAGCGCACGAGCCGTTGCGTATGCGATAGACTCGTTATTTTTGACCGTATCCCAACTGAGGAAGTCCGGCCAAATCAACATCATTTCGCGCTGGTTAAAGTTGTTGCGGTATTTGATAGCGTCGGAAATGGTCTTGCAGCCGTAAGCATTGACATAAGCCATTGCCCTCAGCTTTTGAGCGATGTCGGCAAGGGCTGTTACGACAGGTTGGGTATCATGACCGGGTACCCCCAAAATACGCGGTTTGATGCCGAGCTGACCTTGTGCCGCAAGCAGCGCCTGCATTCCCGTTTTTTTGCCCTCGTCGGTAACGCCGCCAATGATATTCGACGTGGTTTCCGCTTCGGTTTCCCCTTGAACCACACGCACAACAACAGTCACAGGTTTGGACTGGTCGGCAATCGCTCGCAGAGCATGGGACAGTGTGCCCGTTTTTCCAGCCTTACTACTGGCAGTCAGAACGTCGGTTAACAAGACTGGCGTGTTCAAGGGAAAAGTTTTGGTGTCAGCATCATCCGCTGTGCAGACTAGCCCGACAATAGCGGTGCTGACAGTGGTAATGGTGCGCGTGCCCTCGTTGATTTCCTGCACGCGGACGCCATGATGATAATCTTGTGCCATAGCGAAAGACTCCCGTAATGATGATTTCACTATGGTGATCGCTGTGACAATAAAATTCAGTTGATTGGGTAAGTATCAGGGATAGCACAAAGTGGAGAATATCAAAAAAGCACAAGGACATTTACCCCCTGAGCAATTAATAAGACGTCATCGAATTAAAATATTCAGTCGTTACATCACGCACTATGAAACTTAAAATAGAAGACGTTGCAGAAATAGAGTAGGTACCTCACAGGCTCCCGATATCGAATAGTCAGAGCCGCTCAAATAAGAACTAAACTACTGCGGCTCTGATTCCATTATTCTGAGGGGTTTTCGGGCCAATGAATATCTGGCATTAAATTAACATCAACGCGGTTCAGTAATACCCGATATTTTTTCAAATCGGCTAACAGCGATTTTTCCTCATCACTCGCCATCCCCAAATCTACCGCATCTTGTAACGGGGCTATCTGTTTACCTACCGTGAGCATAAGTTGCTGTTTCTTATGTTCTGCTTGTTGCTGCTGTTCCTGTCTAAGCTTTATTTTATCACTTTCTGATATTATCCATTTTTCACCATCATATTTATGATAAACGGACGGAGCACGTTCAATGAGTACTGGATAACCCTCTTTACTACTAACAATTGATAAACCGCGCGATTGCCCGGCGAGTAATTCATTGTGTTTTTCTGCTGTTATTTCAACGCATTCTTCATAAGCTTCATTATAAAAAGCGCCTTCTTTTCTGGAGAAATAAACCATTTATACCCCCCAAAATAATATATGTACAACTCTGTCTGGATTCTCATTACTGTTAGGAGTGCCAGCTTGATATTCAAATGTCGATAGTGTTGCATTACGTACTAATGTGTGGCCCGTTGATGTATTGACACTCGACATACTGGCAATATAGCCAAAGAACTTATTTTTAAAAGAAATTGGATAATTGACTTTTACCCATGATTGTTGGCTGGATGCAACTTTAACCCATTGAATCATTATTCCCGTATCCCCGCATTGCCACCAACCATTTTCAGATTTTATCGCTGCATTTTGTAGCGCAAGAGTACCGCTTCGCTCAGGTATTAGTATATTGTAACGCCGCCGATTGCTCGTATCGTTAGAATAGATATGCAACAATTTTCCTTCTGAGCCGTTAATTCCTACCACATACCCATCTTTCGATTTGAAACGCAATTCAGGAAAGGGCGTTTTGCTATCAATCAGTAAACTACCAACGGTGGCGCTTTTATCGCTAGAAATACGCAAGAAAGTATTATCATTCTCTGCTCGCGTATATGCTCCCACATCTCCAGCACTCAAACTAAGGTCCCCGGTCAACGCCTTACCGTTGATTTTCCGGTTGCTCGGTACTGCTCCTTTAGCCAACACCACCGTTTCCAACAAATTGAGATTTTTCACAAAAGCATTTCTGTCAGGAATGTCAGCGCCGTTCTCCCTCTTGGACAATCGACTATTTGCATTATCATTAGCATCCGTCGCATTCTGGTTTGCCGTGTTTGCCAGTATGTTGACTTCATTCACACGAGAATCCATTTCCCCTTTGGTATACGCCCCAATATCCCCCGCATTCAGTGAAATATCAGAGGAAAGTGCCTTCCCGTTCACTTTACGATTAGCAGGCACACGGCCATTAGCCTTATTGTCCGCGACATTTGCCAAGTCATACGCCGCCTTAACCGCCTTCGGGGTTGCCGCGTGGATTTCACTATTACTATCTACTGCGCTGCTCAAAACAACGAAACCCTTATCTTTTAGCGTAGCGTCAGGGTGATTAGGGTTCTTCACATGAATTTGAATCGACTCGTCCACATATTCCCGCGTTGCCAGCACCACGGAGGGATCAACTTTCAATGTTACTGTGTCGGTACTGCTGACAATCAAGACCATACGAATAGTCTGTGTACGCCCAGAGCCTTCCTGTAACTGCGGTTTGTAAGTCTCCGCGCAGTTTCCGACGGCAATCAAAATACCGTCTTTATCAAACAGGCCAATTTCCCGTATCCACCAACCGCCCTCGTTTTCGGGGATTACCTGCTCGGCAATAATCTGGTTAGTATTCTTGGGATCAACATTTAGCTCATTAATCGCCGCGCGGCGGCGTTCGTTAACCAGTTCAGTCTGTGTAGTATCTGGTGTCGGCAGGCTTCCACCTCCATCACCAACAGCCATATGGGTGATTTCAATCTTGGTACCCAACGCGGCGGCATTTGCCAGCTTATCCGCACCCAATCGAGTTAACAGGGTAAAATATTTGGTCCTCATGACTCAATCCTCATATCATCAATAATATGCACTCCAGCCCCTACTACATCAGAGCCAGTGACGGTAATTAATTCCGGGATATAGGGGTAAACGGTTAATACATCACCGCTGTAACTAGCGACCGCGCAATAATTTTCGCCACTGGTCTCCAACTGAATAGACATACCGACCAAATGCCGTGAAGCGGGTTTGGCATCAAAAACCAACCGTTCTAGTTCTTGATAGGTGGTCTCGGTGATCCCCGTTTCCATGACGCCAATATCCAACCGGAAAGTACCGGGGACATCATTGGTTTGCCACCATTCGAGAACACGGATGAGATAACCGAATGGTTCCACTATTCGCCGGATTGCGCCAATGGTTCCCTTGTGCTGATGAACAAACATCGACGCCTTAATTGACTCGCGTTTAGTATTCTCCGGCCAGTCCATATCCCAGCGGTCAACCGACCACGCCCACGCCAGATAGGGGAGCAACTTCACTGGACACCGCTCAGGACTCCACAAGTCACGCAGGGGAACCGGCACATTTGACAGACTGGCGAGGGCTTCAGCGGCGGCCACTTCCAGCAGTGATGATCCAACAGGTAACAAACGGTTATTCATCCGCTCCCCCAATCACTACCTGCGCACGTGTGCAAAAACTCGCTTGAGTTTTATCCAGAATCACATCCTGCGCCGGAGCTTTCAGGTGAACACGCTGAACACCGGGCATATGCAAGACAGCAAAGATGGCACTGCGCACGATATCGCGGCCAATCCGGTGTTGCTCGGCAGTGTAACGCGCCAGCCGTTCACGCACAGCCCGCAATATCGGCTCATATTCCGGGGTTGGGTACAGGTACAGCACGGCATCAATTTGATAGTCGACAATCTCCGCAGACTGTACGGTCAGGCGATCCGCCACGGGGCGAACGTCCTCATCATTCAGAGCAGTATTCACGACCGCAATCAGTTCATCACTGGCCGCGCCGTTCCCCTCACGTGACAAAATACTGACGGTGACACAAGCAGGCGCCGGGCTTATCACCGATGCATCGGCAACCCGTCCGTCAGCACTGCACGCATGGTATTCATAGGATGCCACAGGGCCGGCGACGCTTAACCCCTCGAACGCTTGCGGAATGCGTACCCGAAAATCAGCGTCAGATTCCAGCACAGCAGAGATAGGCGGTATAGCGAGATTGTCAGCGGGCTGTAATACCAAACGCTGCACATTGTTATTCGCCCCCAGTTGGTCTAAGTCGCTGCCTATGGCATACGCCGCCATCGCCGCCCGCGCTGCTTCATTGATGCGCTGACGCAAGAGCAATTCCCGATAGGCGTTTTCCTGCAACAGTTTGGTGATGGGTTCGGATTCCAGCGCCAACGTGCGGGTGATAGCATCGCGATGCTCTGGCGGATACAGTGAAATCAGTTTTTCTTTTCGCTCATCCAACAGGGTTTCGAAATCCAATAGTTCGACAACCTCCGGCGGCGGTAACTGACTAAGGTCGATGGGCGGCATGGTCACCCCACAGGCACAGAAAAAACAACCGGGACATTGGATAGCTGATATTGTCCGCTGATATCAACAATCATATGTCCGGCTTCACCCTGATTGATAGTGATAGCGGTCAGGGTAATGCGGGGTTCCCATCGCTGGATGGCGGTATAGCACGCAGCCATAATTTGCAGACGTAAAGCAGGATTTTGGGGCGCATCAATCAGTTCGGATAACAACGAACCATATTGGCGGCGAGTAATACGGCTACCCATCGGCGTTAGCAAGATATCGCTGACTGACTGGCGAACATGGGCAATATCGCTGATAGCCTCACCCGTCTGTCGATTCATACCAAGGTACATCATGATATGGGGACTCCCGATGTGCTGTCACCGGAGCGCACACCGTTGTGTCGGTGCGAATCCACCACAACCCCGTTAGAATTGAATTCACCCCCTACATGAACGATATTGCCGCGCATAGTGCCGCCTTTTTGCACTTCCAGACTGCCCGTAGTCAGATGGTGGGTGCAAATGACGGTGGGTGTATCCAATGTGATCTGATTGCCGGCCATACAAGTGATTTCTGGTGCAGTAACATGCACGGAAACCGACGCGGTAATCGTGGCGGTCTTAATACCGGTGACAGTTAAGGCGCTGATCTGTGGTTCATATTCCATCACGGCACCATCAGGAAAAGCGATACACACCGCTTCCGGCGATACAGAAGGGGCCGGAAACTCATCAGAAAAAATCGCAGGCAGTATAAAAGCCGTGGTCAAGTCACCACCAAGGGATAACAATAAAACCTGCTCATCAACACTGGGTGCCCACCATGTTCGGGAACTTCCCGCTCTGGGTGTCAACCAATGCAACCAGTCAGTTTCAAGATTGCCTGTCATAACCCGGCACATGCCCCGTGTAGTATCTACCTGGGTAATAACACCGATTCGGATCAGGTTGCGCAATCGGCGCAACAGTTCAGTTAATTGTGTGTTCATGCAAACAACAATGTCACCCCAAACCCTCACCTGCACGTCATAGGGTTTGTGTGCTGACTGGCACACATCCGTGGGTGAGATGGGAAAGTATCTGGTCTTCGATATGTTGAATATCGCTCTGTGTCAGTCCCAAAAGTCGCCGCGATGGATATTTGACTTCAATGTTTTTCCCTTTCATGCGCTCCTTTAATCCGAACTGATGCACACGAGCAACCGCAGTGACTTTCGATGCGAAAAAGATAACGGCTTCCCGATCACTGGCGGAAAAACGTAAGTAACGCGCGGTAGCCAGTTTCTTAAACATGCGGGTCTTTTTATTGGATTTTCGGGTACTGATCCGGTCGGTTTTGACGTCCAGAAAACGTTGGATATCGCGTTTGTAAAAAGTACGCTGGCCTTTACGCTCGGCATCATAGCCGGTAATCGTTTCACCCTTCTTGCCCTTGCGGATTTGCCAATTTTTCAAGGTGCGAGGTTCACCACGCCAGATGAATTTTATACCATGCTGTACAGCGCGGGTTTGTGCCTTGCGTTGGGTAAAGCGGCTGCCGTCAGGGTTACGCTGGGATCGGATACGCTGTATTTGGCTCTGTCGCAAGTCCCGCGCAATATCACGGGCCAGTTGCTTTCGACTGGCGGGAGAAAGTTGATTCAACAGGGCGGTTAGTGCGGTATCCAAAGGCTGCAATGCGTCACTGTTCATCTCACCACCTGTCAAACGGGTTTTCAGGCTCAGAAATGGCGCTTACCGTGCTGACCGGCCCTTGCTGGGTGACCAGTACACGCTCGGTCAGTTTCAGGTCGATACTGATATCAGCGGTGTCATCATTGAGAATATTCACGTCAAAGGTAAAGCCGCTGCGGCGATTGTCAGGATGAGCAAAAATATCTGGCTGGCGCTCGCGTATCCAGTGCCCGATAACCGCCATGAGCACATTCTGATCATCGGGATAGGCTTCAATAATCAGGTTTAGCGTGTATTCATATTCGTAAGACAAGGAGAGCGCCATTGTCGCCAGCACGGTGCCATCTTCAACAAACAAATGCAGGTATTCAGGGTTGTCGCGCAAGTAGGGGATCTTTTCTGTCAGGACTTTTCGCAAGGCGTTAGGCTTATTCATGTGTCACCTGTCTAATCTGTTCTATTTGTCGAATGGCCTGTTTATCCAGATTGCACTGTTCAATAACCGCCAGTAACTGTGCATTCAGCAACAAGCTATCACCCCATGTCATTGTGTCAGCTATGACCGGGGGCAGACAATCAGCGAGCAGATGCATCGGAATCGGCATCAACGGTACCTGAACGTATTCGGTTCGCGTGCTGCTGCAACCGGACAACAGCCCTATCAGGAGCAGCACGACGGGCGCAATCATTCCCGACAACAGCGGTATTGATATCCGCCTGAATTTGTGCGGCATCCACAGCTGATCGCTCCCGATTTTCGTTATTAACCCGTGAGATATCATTGATTATCCTGATGGTTTGGAATGCGTTATCGGTAATGGTTTGCTGTTGCTTATACCACTGGCTCAGCTTTTGGTATTCATCGCTTTTTTGCTGATACTCACCGTAATAGAACCAGAGCAGGCCGGACACTGCCGCCAGCATACTCAAGGTGAATATGTGCAGATTAAACCTCATAACAGCGCAAACGCCCGTTTAATGATCGTATCGGCATACGGTTGCTGTCCGTTCTCCATTTGAATGATGGCGCGAACCAATCGGGTCATGATCACCGGATTATCAACATCAATCACCGCGTTACAGGGAATACCAACCGCCCGGCTCATATATGCAATGTAATTTTCGGTATCATTTTCATTCGGGGGCGCCCAACGAGAAATTATCTGCCGGATACTGTTCAATCCGTATTTTCGTTCATAATTGCGGATAATCTTGATAATGGCCCGTATGCCGTATTCTGGTGATACAAATTGACAAAATGACGGGTCTGTTTGTGTGTCGTGTAATCCCAGCCATTTATCGCCGTGCCGAATATTGCCCGGATTATGATTGCGAACACCTCTAGTCACGTGATTTGTCTCCCAAACGTTTATTGATTGCGCGAAGGGCAAATTCACGCAGTTTTTCAACACCAATAAAACCAATGGCTCCCCCCAAAGCCGGTGAAACACTGCCGGGAATACCAAACAGTTCCAGCCCGCTGGAAACACCCCACGACAACGCACCACATAGCAACGGTTCAACCCAGCGTTTTTTTCGCTCTACACCGTCATAAATCAGGCGACCATAACAGATCAGTACAGCCAGTAAGGAGCCGGATATCTGCGGCCATGAATTTCTCAGGCCATTCAATAAATCGGCCCATAAATCCGGTTGTTTGTCCATTTTCTAATCCCATAATTGAATGATGGGCGTTACAGCAGCAGGCGTGATTTCAGGCAGTTCAATCTCGGTACCCTGCGGCAAGATGGCCCCAACATCAGCCAAACCGGGATTGGCTGCTAATACCCGTTCGGTGACTCCCTGTGTTCGTCCATAGTGGCGCCAGCATAAGGAATCCACGGTGTCATACTGTTGTGCCCTTACCCGCATTAGATCAGCGCCACAATGACATGATCCCGCCCCTGTATCCGGCGCATCGCCCATTGCGCATCCCGCCACAGGTCGTCAATGGTGATTTCCATTGCCTCAGCCTTTTTACTGCCGGTCTGAGTCGTGTCGATATCGCGGTAACGTTCGATCAGGTTCGCCTTAGTCAGGCAAAACACCGCTCGACGATAGAGAGAAACCAACTCACTCTCGCCATTGAGAGTGTCGGCGGGAATATCGGCCAGTGATGAGTATCCCCCATCGATATGGATCAGCCGCCAATGGTTCAGCTCGCGATTAACCTCAACAATGGCGTTGGAAATTGCTTGATGTAATCTCGGCGCGGTGACCGTACCATCTGTCCGCATCTCGTCACGGTAGCGACTGATCTCAATAGCAGGAAAAAACGGGACACTGGTCATGGTGGCCTGTTTATCCGTTGCGGATGTGGTTGAAATAAAGTCCATATTGCCCCCTGAATAGGTGGGCGGTGAACAGGGCGTTGAGACTTCGCCACCCCGTGCCGCCCCGGCGCGTTGGCACGTTCGGTTATGTGTTGTTGTGTTTCTGACTGCGGAGCGCTCTGGCAAGTTGCTCTAAGTCTTTTTTCACGCCAACATGATTATTCAGTTCTAAAGCCCTGTTCAGTGAACAATAGGCAGGCTGCGGCTGGTTGTTATCCCGCTGGCTGTAACCGAGCCATTTATATAACTCCGCCCTCACCTTATCGGGCATATCCTGATCGTGGGTGAGATTGGCCGCCCGTTCCAGCGTGGCAAGAGGCACCGGAGATTTAGCGGTATAGCAACGCTGGGCTGCTTCGGCGATTTCTTCTGTCACGGCACAGCCCGTTGTCCGCTCATGATTTTCAGGCATAGCGAGTCGGTGCTGTAACGCGTACTCAGCGATATCCAGCGCACCATCATAATCACCTGCATCAATACGCCACAGCAGGACATACATCAGCACATCATCTTGATGACCTATGCCCCCCTGTAATACCCCAGTAATCCACGGCGCATATTTAGGCAATATCTGCCTTTTGTGCTGCGCTTTGCGCTCTATAGACTGGATTTTTTTAAGGTGACGGCGGTCTTGCTCCAGCATCAGCAGCATCTGGTTATAACCGCCGTGATTTTGCCACGCGGGGCTACTCAGTTGAGCGGCCTCGGTCGCCTGTAATCGCATTCGGTGACGCTGCCACGGGCTAGCCATTATTGTTCCTCAGTGTCGGCGTTGTGCTCAGGTACGGCATTATCTGGCTGCAACGACGCTGCTTTTTTGCTGGCTGCAAACATCTCGATATTTTCAATCAGGGCCACACCGCGATAGTCTTCAACGACATACGCCTCATTGACTGATTCGTAGTTTTCAATGCGATCACGTTTGGGGTTATCCAGCACAGAACGTCGGCGGGTGCCTTCCTGATAATAGATAGACAGATTATCCAGACGGCTAATTAGCAAGGCTTTGGGCGGGAAATACGGTACACGCACTGCGGGCAAATTACCGATACGTTTCTGGCTGATAATCACATCTGCCGCCATTTTTTCGGTGTTGGGCTGCGACTGATTGACCAACGGGAAATATTTATCAGCCAGCAGTTCACGGCCACAAATGACCACCAGTTCCGTATCATCCTGATATTCTGGGTCAATAGCATTGTTGACAGTATCTATCACCAATGCGTCAAGATTATTAAAATCTCCCCCATCTCCTACACGGATGGTTTCAGATATAACCTTACCGGCTTCGTCAGTGATATTGCTCATGACATGATCCGGTGCATCCTGTCGGATTTTTTCCAACCAGCCGATATTTACATCCTGCAATAGTGGATATTGAACGCGGTTTGAGGTTTTGGCGCGTTTAACCCCATTCCAACCGATCATAATGCGGTCCAATGCCTGACGACGGATAATTGCGTTACGGATACGTAACTGGAAATCTTGAAATTTCGCCCACAAGTCAAGTTTTTTGTAAGGAATGCTAGTGTCAAAGTTGGTTTGTTCGCATTTATACTCAATAGCGTTGAGTCGGGTCGGATCGGAAGTTTCTCGCTCCTTACTGTCGGTGTCTGTCGTCCCTGCAATAGTCGAACCGACACCTAGCCCAATCGCTTCGCCTGACTGCTCACTGACGGGAACCATATTAATTTTTTGCAGGAAATCGGCGCTTTGCTGGATTTCATCTTCCAACGTCTGAGCAACGGATGGATTGACGTCTACCTTGCCTGTAAATGCCGTGGCGTCCACACCGTAAATTTCACCCAGACGCATCAGAAAGGCGTTAAATTTAAATCGAGTTTCGTTCTTCATGGGGTTATTCCATTAACAGTTGGTCAGATGTTTACTGACTGGAGTGTCGGCGTTCGGCGATCCCAGCGAAACAGGTCGGTGTGTTTTCTGGCTGTCTTGCTGACTCAACTGAGTTTTTAAGTCACTAAGCTGGGTTTCAAGTTCAGTTTGCTTCTGTTTGATAGCAGTTATTTCACCTATTTGTTGAGAAAGTGTGCTCACGGTTTCCACCGTGGCCTGCTGCTCTTGGGCGCATAATTCGACAGCCCGATGGATATCGGTAAAACGAGTATCATCACTCTGCTGCTTTTTCTGGAAGAACGTCTGTACACGGGAAAAGAGAGAGATTTTTTCGGTTTCCTCTGACAAATCAATAAATTCGAGCAAAGTTTCTTCCGCGGCAGTAAAAACATTGTTCGGGTGCTGCTTGCGCGAATTCAGCGGGTTATTGGTCGCATTAGCGCTAAACTGCAACATTTCGGTGCCAAGACTTGCCGGACTGTCAGTAACGGCCAATCCCACCAGATACGCGCCGCCGAAGTCAGCAAAATCCAGGTTGATTTCGGCGGAGGTGTAAACCTTTTGACGCTTACGGTTCATTTCCACCAGATCATCGGTGGGTAAAAGTATCCCATACAGCCCCAGCTTGCCCGCCAGCGCACCGTCCTTGATTTCTTCGGTAAAAACCGATTCCACATCGCCAAAGCGCGGACTCCACGAAAAATTGTAATGCTCCATGTTGATACGCGCGCCGTAGGTCTGCGGGTCATAGTTGGCGGCAATCTGTGTCAGCCATTCGCGCTGAACCTTGCGCCCGTCTGTGGTTGCGCCTTCCACACAGATTCGAAAGGGTTTGGATTTCTTCGGCATTGTAAGCCCCGATTATCAATGAATCAGTCATGGCCTACTAGTTTGTATCGTCAGGTCGAGGAAACAATAAAATGCGGTTGTGTCTGGGCTGGCACACAGGGCAGACACAGAGAAATGACGGACGGGTCTGTAGTCTGGCAGCATGAAAACAACGCCCGATTTTGATCCCCGTAAGCACGCAATGCACCTGTATTTTAACGGGTACCGGATCGCACGGATTGCGGAAATACTCAACGAGAAAGCATCAACTATCCATAGCTGGAAACGTCGCGACAAATGGGATGAGGTGACCTCGTTTGAACGAGTCGAGTTATCTCTTGAAGCACGGTTATGTCAGCTTATCGCCAAGGAGCAAAAAGAAGGCAAGGACTTTAAGGAAATTGACCTGCTGCACCGTCAGTTAGAACGACAAGCGCGGATCAGGAAATACAGCCGCGGCGGTAATGAAACCGATCTGAACCCCAAAATTGCCAACCGCAACAAAGGTGAGCGCCGGCCACCGGAAAAGAACGTGTTCAGTGAGGAACAAGTCAAAAAGCTGGAAGACATTTTCCGCTCGACCCTGTTCGGTTATCAACATGGCTGGTATCACGCCGGATTAGCGCATCGTATCCGTAATATCCTGAAATCCCGTCAGATTGGTGCGACATTCTTTTTTGCCCGTGAAGCCCTAATCGATGCGTTGACTACCGGACGCAATCAGATATTTCTCTCTGCCAGTAAAGCGCAGGCCCACGTATTCAAGCAGTACATCCTGGAAATGGCGCGGGAAGTGGACGTCGAACTAAAAGGCGACCCGATCACCCTGAATAATGGCGCCACCCTGTATTTTCTCGGCACCAATGCCCGCACCGCGCAAAGCTATCACGGCAATCTCTATCTGGATGAATATTTCTGGATTCCGAAGTTTCAGGAACTGCGCAAGGTAGCATCCGGTATGGCAATGCACAAAAAATGGCGCCAGACTTACTTTTCTACCCCGTCCAGCTTAACCCACAGCGCGTACCCGTATTGGTCAGGCAAACTGTTTAACCGTGGCCGCGCCAAGGCCAATCGCATTGACATTGATATTAGCCATCAAGCATTAGCCAGCGGCCTACGATGTGCCGATGGTCAGTGGCGGCAGATTGTCACGGTTGAAGATGCCGTCAGGGGCGGCTGTAACCTGTTTGATATTGACCAGTTACGGCTGGAATACAGCCCGGACGAGTACCAGAACCTGCTGATGTGTGAGTTTATGGACGATATCGAATCCATTTTCTCACTGCAACTGATGCAGGGTTGCATGGTCGATAGCTGGGAAATCTGGGACGATGTGCAACCCCTGATGCTACGCCCCTATGGTTATCACCCTGTCTGGATCGGTTATGATCCCGCCAAAGGTGGCGAGAATGGCGACAGTGCCGGCTGTGTCGTCGTCGCTCCACCGCGGGTACCGGGCGGCAAGTTCCGCATCCTTGAACGTCATCAGTGGCGAGGAATGAACTTTCGCGCTCAGTCTGACGCCATTAAACGACTGACAGAACAGTACAACGTCGAATATATCGGCATTGACTCGACCGGCGTCGGGCATGGGGTTTACCAAAACGTCAAAGAATTTTTCCCGTCCGTGCGGGAATTTGTCTATAACCCCGCCGTTAAAAACGCGCTGGTACTTAAGGCATGGGACATTATCAACCATCGCCGGCTGGAGTTTGACGCCGGCCAGACCGACATTGCACAAAGTTTTATGGCGATCCGCCGTTCTACCACCGCCAGCGGCAACCGCCCGACCTATCAAGCCAGCCGCAGCGAGGAAGCCAGTCACGCAGATCTGGCATGGGCCACCATGCACGCCCTGTTTAATGAACCGATTACCGGTGACGCTCCCCACCATAGAAATATTGTTGAGGTTTACTGATGAGCCGTAAAAACAGAAAACGCAATCCGGCGGTGAAAACCACGGCCAGCCCATCGATTGAGGCATTCACCTTTGGCGATCCGATCCCGGTCCTTGACCGGCGCGAGGTGTTTGATTATCTGGAGTGTGTACTGATCGATAACTGGTATGAACCCCCGATAAGTTTTAACGGGCTGGCGCTGTCGTTTCGCTCGGCGCCGCACCACAGCAGCGCGGTGTATGTCAAACGCAACATCCTGACCAGTACCTTTATCCCACACCGGCTACTTAGCCGACAGGCATTCGATTCATGGGCGCTGGACTTTATGCTGTTTGGCAATGCCTATCTTGAACAACGCAAGAATCGCCTTGGTCAGCCTTTGAAGCTGCATCATTGCCCGGCCAAGTTCACCCGGCGCGGTGAAGACCTGGAAACCTACTGGTTTGTGAAATATGGCTACAATAGCCAGCCATACCCGTTCCCGACGAGGCAAGTGTTTCATCTGATTGAACCCGATATTAATCAGGAACTTTACGGATTGCCGGAGTATTTAGCTGCTTTGCCGTCGGCATTGCTAAATGAATCGGCTACGCTTTTTCGCCGCAAGTATTACCTGAACGGTTCCCATGCGGGTTATATCCTGTATATCAGTGATGCGTCACAAAACCTGTCCGATATCGATAATATTCGCGACGCGCTGAAAAACGCCAAAGGGCCGGGTAATTTCCGCAATCTATTTTTATATGCGCCGGGCGGTAAAAAAGACGGTATCCAGACTATTCCACTGTCTGAAGCCGCGGCTAAGGATGAATTTTTAAATATCAAGAATGCCAGCCGTGACGACATACTGGCCGCGCACCGCGTACCACCGCAGATGATGGGAATTATTCCACAGAATACCGGTGGTTTTGGTGATGTGGAGAAGGCGGCTAAGGTGTTTGTACGTAATGAGCTAATGCCACTGCAAAGTAAGATGAAGCAGTTAAATAACTGGATTGGTGAGGAGGTGATCCGGTTTGAACGGTATTCGTTGGATATGGACGAGGACGAATAGCCCGCATTATTGATCGAGAGGCCGCCGACTGAGCGGTCTTTTTTTGTCTGAAAGAAATATAGTTTCAATACAGAATGATTACATTATGAAATTTGAGACCAGCACAGTTACCTGATGCTGCCGCGCGCAGTCGTGACCCCGCCGCGCCTGCCCACTAAATACAGTGCTTTTTATGCAGTTGCAAGAGATCGTAGGAAGGGTACCAATGCTGGCGCTTCGTGGAGTATAAAATCCTTTGTTGGTCTTGCAGATTTGTGCATGTAGGTGCTATTTTTATTGAAAGAATTAAATATTTTCAGGTCTTATTTTTCTTAAGCGTTGTATCAATTTATGAGCCTCTTTCTCGTGAAGCCTTTTCATCATATTTATCTGTCCTAAAACACGAAAATAAAGCTTCCTATATTTTTCAGTATGTTTTTCTATATCATATAATTTCTCACAATTATAAACACCTAAACGAATCTTATTTCTTTTTTGTTTAGGGAAAGAAGGTATTGCTTTATCAACATTGACGTTATGTACAGTCTGTACATCACTTTTTGGCATTACACTATGTTTTTCCCTATTAGGTCTTACTCCAACACTGTACATTAATTTATAAATGTTATTGATTATATATCTCTTATTTTCTTTCTTTATAATATTACAAGAAGAAACATGAATATCATCTACGTATCTTGTATAAATAAATCCTCTTTTTTTAAACTCATTTACTAATTTTTCCTCACGATTCCATAATATTAGATTGCAAATATAACTACTTGTTTTACAACCTTGAACAACAAAGCCTTTATAAGTTATTAGTTCTGACAACATTTCAGAAACTTCATGTGTGAAATTAAAAAAAATGGCCCAAACTTGATAAACAATTTTCTTAGATATACTTGGGAAAAAATTACTTACATCTTCTTTTATAATTATTTTTTTGTTAGTATGCTTGTTCGCATCACTTAAAAAATCTCTTTCTTTTAAACTACCTTGTAAATAATCTGGGTATTTTACGCATTTTAATATATTAGTATTTATTTTTTCATGAATTTTTTTTAATCTTGTTTTTACATCATATGTTTTCCTAAAAGAACCATCTGGCTTTGGTTCAATTTTCGCCACATAATAAAACTTATCTGAATTATTGTATAAATAAAATAATTCATCAACGGATATTGATAAGGCTTTTGCTAATGAATCAATACTAGATATTGGTTTATTTTGGTAACTGAATTTCATCATCTTCCTCTAGCAACTCTTGAAGAATACCATCCATTTTATCTTTTAAAGATTGACTTATATTTTCCATCTCTGAATTATCTGATGATAAAAATATAAATATACTAAGGGGAACATTCAAAGCATGACAAATTTTTTCAAGAGTCTCCAGGTTAGGAACTCTTTCATTATTTGTTAACCGAGTAAGGTAGGATTTCGATAGTGTGCTTAGTCTGGCTAATTCAGACTTCGACATTCTTCTTCTTTCTAAACAAATGTCTAATGCTCTACCTATGTTCATGATAATCTCCAGATTTTAGTGACCCGCTGCAAACTTAATCTAACTTTGACAACACATCAAGTAATGCAGCCACAGCAGGGATCAATCTAAGTGCATCACCAACCAGCTTTAAAATTTCACTGACAGATACACTTTTAGCATCCCTGTATGACTCCAGCTTTTCAATGGTTTCTTGAAGTCTTTCATTAATTTTGCTGTTACCCATTTCATCATGCATTTCCAAAGAAAGTAACTTTAGACTCTCAATGGATTCCTTTAAAAGTTTTTCATTTTTCATAAAAATGCCTTTTTGTTTCTTCAGTGCAACATTGCACCAGTCGTCAAAACAATATTGAACCGAAAGAAAATGAAATGGATAACACAGGCCACTTTATCTGGGGAAATATGTAATATTTCCCCTCCAGTCGATAAATAATCTACTTCTCATCGTAGCTTAACTACTTTGGCTAAGAAGAAAGTACCATAGAAACTTTCGCACAGGATAAATAGATCGTCATTTGACAATCGACTCAAAAGAGCCACTTACTAGTTCAATACAGGCAAACTTTTAAAGAGCACCAAGGTGATTCACCTTGTCCGATGATTAGTATGGTGTTAGTTAGGCATTAGATCAATAAAAAAGTTGACCACATGGCAACTTTTTTATTATTGCATCTTCATTTAATTGATTTAATTACCTTTTATTATTTCACCATCACCGTCTAATTTCACCAATATTCTTAATCCGCTGCCACAACAAATCGCGACGTGCTTCTTTCTGCCGTTCCGTCTCTATCGGAATAAAACTGCCATCCGTCCATAACTTGAACGACTGCTCACCTACATTAATTTTTCCTCCGATGATTAATGACTTCGCCATAGCCCGGCTAAAATCCATGCCGATTGAATCCGCATAATCGATAACTTTTTCCACTAACAGATCACCGCCTCTGGCCGTACTGTCACCCCCCGTACAGTTATTGACAGAACTCCAAGAGGCGGCAAAGCCGCCAGAAAACCCCAAACCCACGCCCTTAACATCAGCGTTAAATTTGGGAACAATGTTCCATTTAACAGTACGGGTAATAAAAGAAGAGGAATCGCCCAAGCGAGGCGAGTAGACACCGGAAATACGCAATACATCTTCGCCGTAAGAATTGCCTTGTTCGGTGATTTCATAGGACAACCGCACGGTTAAATCTTTTCGCGCAACCAGAGGCCCACCCTGGAACTCGGTATAGGCGAACCAGTCCCCCACATCCGCAGCAAATCGAACATTATCCATATCTACATCAGACAAGATTTGCTCATCACCACTCAAACGACGCAATTCGCGCCAAACTGAAACGGGCGCACCGCCGATCTGCTGAAACTGCCGGATACGCCAACGACTGGCCCAGGCAGAAACAGACCGTGACATATCCTTAAGAAGTTGGCCTGTTTCCCCATCCTTTTCGCCATCCAGCGCGTAACCGTCAATATTCTTAGAAATGTACTTAGCGATATAGCCTGTAGCCGAACCTTTCGCTTTATCGATGGGCTTCACATGGAATCGTGCTTTTAGTGCCTTTTGCCCCTGTAATTCTTCTGAATCTTCCAACCGGGCGTAATAACACATGATGTCACGCATTTCATCGACATGTTCAGGACGCATAAACAGCAACATGTGCCAATGCGGCGTACCATCATGGTGAGGTTCAACTACACGAAAACCGAAGGCGCTGATCCCCGCACGGGAATAAGCCGCCCTGATTTTCGCCCAGACGTTGCACAGATATTTTTGTGTATCACGGGGACTAGCTCCATTCCAATTTGAAACAAAGCCACCGACACTGTGGACAGCGTGATACTTTGATGGCGCGGTGATGGTATAAAACTCACCAACATAGCCGAGTTCGTCAGCCAGATTTTCAAAACCGCGCATTCTCACCATCAATTCACTACGGCGGACGGCGGGATTAGCCACACTACCGAGTACCATATCTTCCAGCGGTACCCTGTCGCCCTGTTCATTCTCAACATCAAACTGTTTGATAAAATCCCAATTACGGCGCTTCTGTTCCAACCATTCACGCAGCGTACTACGGGAAACATAGGGAGAGGCTGATTTCTGCACCTGGCCTACCGCAATAGCCATATGCTCGGCGCGAATGTCACGCATTCTTTTCAAGCGGACATACCACCATTTATCCGACATCATGCGCAGCAGGCCGGCACACAATTGATCGACGGTGGCACCTTCCCTGCCTTTGGTGAACTGCTGCCAGTAAGGGGCTGTTGTGCCGGCTTGTTGAGTCAGTTTTGCCAATAACTCATAGATACGGATCAAACGCTTTCTGGCGTCTTGCTCGCTCGCAGGTTGTTGATTGACATACTGAGCCGATGTATTTTCGTAGTTCTCGGCCATAAAATGGGAAATTCCCCAGGCAAGCTGTTTGATATCCTTACGCTCTAACGTAACCAATCGCTCTAACTGCTCAATAAAGGGGAACGGGGTAACGCCGGATACCTGATCCTTGAATTGATAGCGTTCAGTGACTTTATTCAGCCGTGGTAATACGTTCTCGCCAAACTGGCGCAAAAACGTATTAGCACGACGACGATTACCCCCCGATTGAATAAATATTTTTTTGTACCGGGTAGCAAAATAGAGCGCCAAAAAATCGGGCATATCACCGATAATTTTATGACGCCAGTCATAATCATCAGGGTTTACCTGCCACATGATCTGTTCAGCTAACGTTGACTCGCCGGGCAAACCGGGCTTGAACATCTCATATTGCAGGCGTTTTGACTGCTGGTAATCGCTGTTGTGCTCCTGCAACAAGTCGATTAACTCACTCATGCACTCGCCTCTAGCGTCGCAATAATTTCTATTACTGGCTGACGATTGCCATTGGCGGCAATGGTGCGTGGTGCTTCGATTTCATGGATAGTGAACCCCAAATCGGCATAAAGTTCTTTGGCTTCAATGGAGTTGGACACTGTGACAGGAACGCCCAATAATTCATTGAGCCGTTTCAGAGAAGCGGCCAGCTCCTGATGGTCATTATGAAGAAAGCCATTTCTGCAATACTGTGTAAAATTAACACCTTTAGTGAAATAAGGCGGATCGCAATAAACCACATCCCCAAAATCAACCAGTTTCAATATTTCGCGCCAATCGGCACGATGGATAGAAGCAATCTTGGATTTCTCAGCAAACACCAATATTTCTACTTCGGGAAAGTAAGGTTTTTTACCGTTCCCAAAAGGCACATTGAATTCACCTTTTGAGTTATAACGACACAGGCCATTAAAGCAATGCCGGTTTAGAAATAAAAATACCGATGCGCGCCATATCTGCGATTTATATTTTTCATCATCAGAATTAAATAAAGCTCTCAGACAATAAAACCCATGCTCACTATTAAAATACGAAAACCAGTCTTGCGCAGCATTTATAAACCCATCACAATTCTCTTTGATGCACTGATACATATCAATTAAGTCGCTATTAGCATCTGCAATTAAATACGCATCATATTGCGTATTCATCATTACAGAACATGAACCTGCGAACGGTTCAACCAACCGTTGACCTGCTGGCAGATGGGGCAGCAATTTATCCATAATGCGAATTTTAGAGCCTGCCCATTTCAAAATAGTTTTATTCACCAATTCATATACTCCGATAATGCTTCTGTTTCAGTTCAAAAACTTCCTGACATGCGACGCAGCGGATGACTCCGGCGATACTCATCCGGCGTTCCACGGGGATAGGTTGGTCGCACTCTTCACATTCCAACGCAGAGACACCGACGGAGCGGTTTACATGCTCTGATATTCTGCGCTCTAGCGTTTTCTCAGCATGTTGGCAAGCACGGTCGATTTCCCTAGACACTCTCCAGCTCCCGTGCTTCGTGTTCTATTTTCTCGGCTTCACTGTTCAACAATGCAGATGACGCGGCGTAATCCAATTTCTTTGCCACAATATGCGCCGCGATTTTTAACAGACGTGAAGAAGAACGTTCGGCTAATATCTTGCGTTCGTCTTCTCTGTTTCTTTTAATTAATTGCTCTATATTCATTTTTTATCTCCTATTTTTAGGTAATAAAAACCCCTGCGAATTTACGCATTAATTTCTTAAATTATGATTTAAATTAATACTGGGTTGATTTTGGCAATGCCAATTTATCTGGCAATATAGATGCCACAGCCCGAAGTTGATTAATTGCCAGTATTAATGATCGCCGTTCCTCTATTGTTAACTCCTTAAACTTGACGTGATAACGCTCTTTATCAAAACCTGCCAAGTGAAAAATCAAATGCAAAACCCGTTCATTGTTTCTAACGCGGTTATTTGTGCGATCGCGCATAGTTTCAATGAAATCGGCCAATTGGTTATTATTTTCTTTATCATCACAAAAATACCGATTACGCGCCTCAGACGTTTTATTGAGGCCATCGATTTTCTCATCCAGTGTTAAGACAACAGCACGGCACGGTTCTGTATTTGCCATTTTATCACCTGTAAATAAAAATTAATAACGGGGTTAATATCACAGTTGCCAAACCAATTACCGAAATCATGAAATATTTGTAATGATTCGTCTTTTTGAAATCATCGCCAGTTAATTTATATTTATGCGGAATTTTCATTAATTCATTCATTGATTTCTCTCCCGTAAAGCTGCCTTGCAAAACTGATAGCCTGCTCTTTTGAATCGAATTGACCATAAGAGTATTCTCCATCACTGACCTGATATTGAGTAATCTGAACTACGGCGTTCTTGCGTAAAGGTCGAATAAGTAATTTTCCAAATTTTACCCGTCCCTTTCTATATTCCTCTAATGCCGGTATTTGAGTCATTGCACTCACCTTACAATCCAACCCACAATAACCACGCATCACGTAATTCTTTAGGGCGGTTCAAATATGCGTCACGCATTCCTCTATTAAACTCAGGTAAATAAACCCAGTTTTCTCCACGAGTTTTTACTCCCTCTGGCGCCTCTGGTATCTGCCACGGAATAATTGGTAATTTACTCTTGTCAATCATTCCCTTAACAGCACTCGGAGTTTTTCCTATCAGTTCAGCAAACTTCTGATAGGGCACTGCATCAACTGGATAATAAACCTGCATGTACCCATCTGAATTTTTTTCCATCACTCATCAATTTCCTTTCTATAACACTCAGTAGTGGTCAATTAAGAACCTCGTAATTTCCCAACTCGTTTGCTAATCTGGCTAGACCAAACGCCTATAGTTGCTTCTAAGGGCATCTTTAGGGGTTTTTGCGCCTTAAAAGGTCTTAAATATGGTACCTTTTGAGGGAGTTTAGTCTTAGAAATGGAACCTGTCAACTATGGACATGTCACAAAAAATTCGGGCTATACGTAAAGCCGAAGGACTTACACAGATGAAGTTTAGTGAATTAACAGGCATTGCCTTAAGCACTCTCAAAAACTACGAAGGTGAACACACCGCGCCTGGATTAAGCACCGTCCTACAAATTACCAATCACCCCAAATTTGAAAAATACACACTCTGGCTAATGACGGGAAAGATTGCCCCAGAATCTGGGCAAATTAGCCCAACTCTCTCCCCTGATGGTGTAGACATCAAAACGTCACACCACTCAGACCGGAAAACTGGCTAACACTACATGAGGAATTAATCGACTGGATCGACAGTCAATCAATTTGTTGCATCGGAGGGCTTCACTATGCCAATTAAGAAGCTCGATGATGGTCGTTATATGGTGGACATTAGACCTCTTGGGCGACAAGGAAATCGCATCAGGAGAACATTCAACAAGAAGACAGAAGCTATTGCTTTCGAACGTCATTCAATGGCAAATGCTCAAAAACTCAGTGCAAGGACTAGTAGACGAGACCTTAGCGATTTACTGAACTTATGGTGGCTATATCACGGACAAACCGCAGAGAACGGCACTATAGAAAAACGACAACTGATGAAGACAATCAGGCAGTTAAATGATCCATCGATAAACCGTCTTAACAAACATGTTTTACTGGAACACCGCAGTAATCGCCTGGCTGATGGGATCAAAGCGTCAACGATAAATCGGGATATGTATCGTCTATCAGGAATGATAACGACATTGCAAAAACTTGAAGTTTTTAGCGGTAGCAACCCACTGAATGGATTACCCCCGTTAAAGGAAAAACAGCCAGAAATGACCTTTTTAACAAAAGAAGAGGTCAAAACTCTGTTATCAGTACTATCAGGGGATGAAAGAAAAATTGCGCTGCTATGTCTCAGCACGGGTGCCAGATGGGGAGAAGCATCAACCTTAAAAAGCGCCCAAGTAAAGAGTTGCCGAGTGACATTTTTAAAAACCAAAAATGGCAAGCAAAGAGCTATTCCGATATCAAAAGAGTTAGAAAAGGAAATCAAACAGAAGTCAGGGGAATTATTTGACGTTGATTACGAAAGCTTTCGTACAAAGTTAAAATCAATAAAACCTGATTTACCAGAAGGACAAGCAACGCACGTTCTACGCCACACATTCGCAAGTCATTTTGTGATGAAAGGTGGAAACATTGTTGCACTGCAACAAATACTCGGTCATGCCAATATACAACAAACTATGGCGTATGCTCATCTGGCACCCGACTATTTGCAATTTGCAATCACGTTAAACCCACTGAATGGCGGCATGGAAATTTAGCAATCATAAGCAACCGTAGCACTCAAAAGTGTCCACACTAGTGTCCACACTTGAAAATTTCCACGCTACTTACAGTTGCTTGTAAAAATTTTATCTGGTTGATTTTAAAGTGAATTAATCTTAGCCAGATAAAAAAATCCCGCCATAAGGCGGGGGAAAAGACAGGGATGGTGTCTATGGCAAGGAAAAATTCTTATTTGCTACTACTTTGCTGCTATGGGTATTACAAATCAGTTCGGTAACTGGGACATACGCTGCCGATAATGCTGTTCCAATTGTGCTTGTTGCTCAGGCGTCAACAGTTGGTACATCAGGTGATGAATACGGGCCATTTCTACCTGACGTTCCACATTACATCTGAGCATCCTCTCAATCAGGGCTTTTACTGCCACCTCATCAAAATCCTTCGCAGTGACCAGCTTGCGCATCTCTTCTCGCTCTGTGCGGCTCATCGACATCGATGAACGTGGTTGATGTTTCTGCCCTACTAAATCACGCATCTGTTGACGCTGCTGCTCAGTTAAAGTGATACCGCTGAACATATGGTCATTGTCACCCGCATCATTATTACGATAATGATAGTTTCCTACATTTTTATAATCGCAAGGCGCACAATTATCGGGTACCGTAGCAGCGTGTATTGTACTTGCTGTTCCAGCTAAAGATGCTGTCGAGCCAAGAACAAACATTGACGCTAAAACTAACGCTGCTATGTTACGCATTAAACAACTCCTCGTTTCCCCGAACGATGCTATTAGGTCCAATGTGGACAACTATACCTACGCGGCTGCAAACTAGCGTCAAAGGCTTGTAAAAGAACGTAAAGTCGTGGAATAGCAAAGTTTGTTATCGTATTTTTGTTCTTGGAGGAAGTAATCGATGCATAAAATCCTATTAGTTGATGATGACCGTGAACTGACATCACTATTAAAAGAATTACTTGAAATGGAAGGATTTAACGTTGTGATCGCTCATGACGGAGAGCAGGCATTAAAATTCCTTGACGATTCGATCGACTTACTACTACTCGATATTATGATGCCGCGTAAAAATGGCATTACGACATTAAGGGAGCTGCGTCTACATCATCAAACGCCAGTCATTATGCTGACAGCGCGAGGAAGCGATTTGGATCGTGTTCTGGGACTAGAATTAGGGGCGGATGACTATCTTGCCAAACCATTTAATGACCGTGAGTTAGTAGCGCGTATACGTGCTATTCTTCGCCGCTCAAACTGGAGTGAGCAGCAACAAACAGACAGTGGACTACCTACGCTTCAGGTCGATAACCTGCAATTGAACCCCGGCCGACAGGAAGCCAGCTTCGCTAATCAGATTCTCGATTTAACCGGTACCGAATTTACCTTGCTCTATTTACTAACTCAACATTTAGGTCAAGTTGTTTCCCGCGAACATTTGAGCCAGGAAGTATTAGGTAAACGACTCACCCCGTTTGACCGAGCAATCGATATGCATATCTCTAACCTGCGCCGTAAATTACCTGAGCGGGAAGATGGTCAACCCTGGTTTAAAACTTTACGTGGACGAGGATATTTAATGGTGTCTATGACATGATAAACAGTTTAACGGCACGCATCTTCGCAATTTTCTGGTTTACTCTGGCGTTAGTCCTAATGTTGGTATTAATGGTGCCGAAACTGGATTCCAGACAACTAACCTCTCTGCTGGAAAATGAATACCGACAGGGAGTTATGCTGGAACAACATATCGAAGCGGAATTAGCTCAAGATCCCGCTAACGATTTACTTTGGTGGCGCCGCTTATTTCGCGCGATTGAAAAATGGGCCCCCCCAGGCCAGCGCCTGATACTGGTCACCAGCGAAGGACGAGTGATTGGCGCACAAAGAAGCGAAATGCAAGTTGTCCGCAACTTTATTGGACAATCAGATAACGCCGATCACCCGAAAAAGAAAAAATATGGCCGCTCTGAAATGTTAGGACCCTTTTCCATTCGAGATGGAGAAGATCATTATCAACTTTATTTAGTTCGTCCAGCGAATAGCCCACAATCGGATTTCATTAATCTGATGTTTGACCGGCCACTATTACTATTAACTGCCACGATGTTAATCAGCGCGCCCCTCCTCTTATGGCTGGCATGGAGTTTAGCCAAACCTGCCCGCAAATTAAAAAATGCCGCCGACGATGTTGCTAAAGGTAATCTACGTCAGCACCCAGAACTGGAAGCTGGCCCGCAAGAGTTTCTGGCCGCCGGTAACAGTTTCAACCAAATGATCAGTGTATTGGAAAGAATGGTCACCGCACAACAACGGCTAATTTCCGATATCTCCCATGAACTACGCACACCGCTCACCCGCCTACAACTTGCCACAGCATTACTCCGCCGCCGTCATGGCGAGAGTAAAGAGCTGGAAAGAATTGAGACAGAAGCCCAACGGCTAGACAGTATGATTAACGATCTGTTAGTGCTCTCCCGCAGTCAGCATAAAAATGAACTGTTAAGAGAAAACATCAAAATGACAGATTTATGGCACGATATTCTTGACAATGCCCGCTTCGAAGCCGAACAAATGGACAAAATCCTTGAAGCGACTTTACCACCGAGTTCTTGGGCAATTTACTGCAACCCATTAGCACTTGGCAGTGCTTTTGAAAATATCGTGCGTAATGCCTTACGCTACTCCCACCACCATATTGCGGTCGCATTTAACACCGATAATCAAGGAATCACCATTACCGTTGATGATGACGGCCCGGGCGTCAACCCGGAAGACCGCGAACACATATTCCGCCCTTTCTACCGTACAGACGAAGCCCGCGATCGAGAATCCGGCGGCACTGGCCTTGGTTTAGCCATTGTTGAAACCGCGATTAACCAGCACCGCGGTTGGGTACGTGCTGAGGATAGCCCACTCGGTGGCTTACGCTTGGTTATTTGGCTACCTCTTCATGGCCGGTAATACAGATTTTTGCTAACCTTATTATAAAAATTTATTAAACAAATAAATTTTATTTATACTTGACCCGGCGAGTCTGACGGTTTAACCTCCCCTGTTATTCATTAAAAACACTTATCTTTTATTGCTTTTCTATTACAGCAGACAAAAGCACTGAAAAATCAAAACTATAGATAAAATTATAAGATTCTATGGAGTTCTGGGAACCAATAACCTAGTGCGGTAGCGTTGTTATTACCTTATTTATTATTTCAGAAATATATCTTACAAAATCTATTTGAAAAGCTTGTTAAAGTTTCACCTGCCAAATAAAACTTATGAAAATAGATAACATCCTATTAAAAACCAAATGTAATTTACTTTCATAAATTTTATTTTTTAAGTCATCATCTTAAAAGGCAAAATATGTCCTCACTCAACATTCTCACCGAGAAATTTGATAATAAAACCGCCACCATTGCCATTGTTGGCCTGGGTTATGTTGGCTTACCGTTAATGCTCAGATATAACGATATCGGTTTTAACGTCATTGGTTTCGATATCGATAAAGAAAAAACAGATAAATTAAATCACGGCCAAAGTTACATTGAACATATTCCCGCAGCCAAAATCAGTCACGCGATAAAGACCGGTTTTGAAGCCACCACGGATTTCACCAAAATCACTCAATGCGACGCCATTATTCTTTGCGTCCCAACGCCGTTAAATAAATACCGTGAACCCGATATCAGTTTCGTCATTAACACCACCGACAGGGTAAAACCGTATTTAAGAGCCGGGCAAGTCCTCTCCTTAGAAAGCACCACCTATCCGGGCACCACGGAAGAAGAGTTACTCCCCCGGGTTGAAGAGAGCGGATTAACCGTCGGGGAGGATATCTTTCTGGTCTATTCACCCGAACGGGAAGATCCCGGCAACCCCGATTTCGAAACCCGCACCATTCCTAAAGTTATTGGCGGTCATACTGAAAACTGCTTAAAAGCCGGGATCGCGGTTT
The DNA here is from genome assembly GCF_018448965.1 of Photorhabdus hainanensis. NCBI lineage: Bacteria > Pseudomonadati > Pseudomonadota > Gammaproteobacteria > Enterobacterales > Morganellaceae > Photorhabdus > Photorhabdus hainanensis. The sequence continues at coordinate 69,034 of NZ_RCWD01000007.1, forward strand.
ATCAACCCGCCATTGACCAGATTGTTCCCGTCAGCTCAACCAAAGCCGCCGAGATGACAAAACTGCTGGAGAATATCCACCGGGCGGTCAATATCGGCCTGGTCAACGAAATGAAACTGGTTGCCGATAAAATGGGCATTGATATCCACGAAGTGATTAGAGCCGCGGCAACCAAACCCTTCGGCTTCGTTCCCTATTATCCCGGCCCCGGATTAGGCGGCCACTGTATTCCGATTGATCCCTTCTATTTAACCTGGAAAGCCCGAGAATATGGTATCAATACCCGCTTTATTGAACTCTCCGGTGAAGTCAATTCCTCCATGCCGGATTATGTGGTCAATAAAACCGTATTAGCCCTCAACAAAGCGAATAAATCCATTAATGGCAGCCGCATATTAATTCTCGGCATCGCCTATAAAAAGAATGTGGATGATATGCGAGAAAGTCCCTCCGTGCATATTATGGAAAAATTAAGAGGATTAGGAGCCAATATTGAATATGCGGATCCGCATGTCCCAGTCTTCCCGAAAATGCGGGAACATCATTTTAATTTAATCAGCCACCCTCTCACGGAAAATAGTCTCAAAGACTTCGACTGCGTTATTTTAGCCACCGATCACGATAAATTTGATTATGAATTAATTATCAATAACGCCAAATTAGTCGTCGACACCCGTGGCAAATATGCACCCCATCACAGAAACATTATCAAAGCTTAACTTAGGACAAGATATGCTGAGTATTATCAAAGACAGAAAGATAAGATTTGCTTTAGTCGGTTGTGGGCGGATCGCTAAAAATCATTTCAATTCTCTGGAAATACATCAAGAAACGGCCGAATTAGTGGCCGTCTGTGATAACGATCAAGACGCATTAAACGCGGCGGTAGAAAAAACCGGCGTTCCGGGTTTTAGCGACTTAAAGACGATGCTGGATAACATCACCGCCGATATCATTATCCTGACCACCCCCTCCGGCCTGCATCCGGCACAGGCGATAGCCTGCTTTGATAAAGGCTTTCATGTCGTCACCGAAAAGCCGATGGCCACCCGGCTGGCTGAGGGAGAAAACATGGTTAAAGCGGCGGATAAAGCCGGAAAACACCTCTTCGTCGTCAAACAAAACCGCTTAAACGCCACCCTGCAATTACTGAAACGGGCGGTCAGTGAAAAACGGTTTGGCAAAATCCACCTGGTCCACCTCAACGTTTTCTGGACCCGTCCCCAGGACTATTATGATCAGGCCGCCTGGCGGGGCACCTGGGAATTTGATGGCGGCGCCTTCATGAATCAGGCGAGCCATTATGTGGATTTAATTGAATGGCTAATCGGCCCGGTCAAAGATGTTCAGGCCATGACCTCGACCCACCTGGATATCGAAACAGAAGATACCGGGGTACTCAATATCCGCTGGCGGGATGGCACATTAGGCTCAATGGCCGTTACCATGTGCACGTATCCTCAGAACCTTGAAGGCTCCATCACCATCTTAGGCGAAAAAGGCACCGTCAGAGTGGGGGGTTTAGCCGTCAATGAAATCCAGGAGTGGCATTTCGCTGACGAAAAAGAGTATGACCGGCAAGTCAAAGCCGCTAATTACGAAACGACGTCGGTGTACGGATTTGGACACCCGCTCTACTATAAAAATGTCATTGAGGTGATGAAGGGCGAAGCCAAACCGATAACCGACGGCCGGGAAGGCTTAAAATCCTTAGAGCTGCTAATCGCCGCCTATTTATCCGCCAGAGATAATAAAACCATTTCTTTGCCTTTAACCTATTAAACCTGTGGAACCGGTCTCATGTCAGCGGAACACGTAATGATACATCCCAGCGCCATTGTGGATGCAGGAGCACAAATCGGGAAAAACAGCCGCATCTGGCATTTCACCCATATCTGTTCTGGCGCTCAAATTGGCGAAGGCTGTTCTTTAGGACAAAACGTCTTTATTGGCAATCAAGTCACCATCGGCAATCACTGTAAAATACAAAATAACGTCTCGGTCTATGACAACGTTCATCTGGAAGACGGGGTATTTTGTGGCCCCAGCATGGTGTTCACCAATGTGTATAATCCCCGCTCATTGATTGAAAGAAAGAGTGAATATAAAGATACGCGAGTAAAAAAAGGCGCCACTTTAGGCGCCAACTGTACCATTGTTTGTGGCGCCACCATTGGCGCCTATGCCTTTATTGGCGCCGGCGCGGTAGTGAATAAAGATGTCCCCGATTACGCCCTGATGGTGGGGGTGCCGGCCAAACAAATTGGCTGGATGAGTGAATTTGGCGAGCAATTAGATTTACCGCTACACGGCCAGGCGACAGCTACCTGCCCGCACACCCATCATATTTATCAGCTCAATAACAACATTGTCGTGCGCATTCAATAATCAAGGACCAAGGCATGCAATTTACCGATCTGGCAGCACAGCAGCTTAAAATTAAAGATAAAATTGACGCGAATATCCAAAAAGTCCTCACCCACGGCAAATATATTTTAGGACCCGAAGTCGCCGAATTAGAAGACAGACTCATTGAATATACGGGCGCACCATATTGCATTACCTGCGCCAATGGTACCGATGCCCTGCAAATTGCTTTAATGGCGATTGGCATCAAACCCGGCGACGAAGTGATTACCCCGGGCTTTACCTACATTGCCACCGCTGAAACCGTTGCGCTTCTGGGCGGTATCCCAGTTTATGTTGATGTCAAACCCACAACGTATAATTTAGATCCAGCGCGACTTGAAGCGGCGATTACCCCAAAAACCAGAGCCATCATTCCGGTTTCCTTATTTGGTCAATGTGCCGATTTTGACGAAATCAATGCCATCGCCGAAAAATATAATCTTACCGTGATAGAAGATGCCGCCCAGAGTTTCGGCGCCACCTATAAAGGCAAGCGTTCCTGCAATTTAACCAAAATCTCCTGCACCAGTTTCTTCCCCAGTAAACCGTTAGGGTGTTACGGTGACGGTGGAGCTATTTTCACCCACGATGAAGAACTGGCGAAAATTATTCGTCAAATTGCCCGACACGGACAAGACCGACGATACCACCATATCCGAATCGGAGTGAACAGCCGTTTAGATACCCTGCAAGCGGCTATTCTGCTGCCCAAACTGGAGATATTCGATGAAGAAATGACATTACGTCAGAGCGTGGCAGAAAACTATCATCAGGCGTTGAACAATATCGGCATCATGACCACGCCCTATATTGAACCTCACAATCTCTCGGCCTATGCGCAATATACTATCCGGGTTAAAAACCGCGATGAATTACAACATAAATTAAAAGAACAGGGCATTCCAACCGCCGTGCATTACCCTATTCCCCTGAATAAACAACCCGCGGTGGCCAGCCATATTGCTCTGCCTGTCGGAGATGAAATCGCACAAGAAGTCATTAGTTTGCCTATGCACCCCTATTTATCCATAGATTTAATTAATAAAATTGCCAGTTCAATTTAAAATCTATGAATTATAAATTATTGAGAAATATATCTGGCTTATTACTCTCATCATTATTCAGCCAGATATTATTACTGCTATCAACACCGGTATTAACAAGACTATTTTCACCTGAAGAATTAGGTATTTATGCTTCATTTTCATCGCTTTTAAGTGTTTTTGCCGTCGGTGCTTGTCTTCGTTATGAGTTTTCAATCAGCGCATCAGGAAAAACGCGTGAAATTAATTCACTAATCACATTATCTTGCATTATTCCCATAACCATTAGCTTGATAGTTATCACTGTTATTGCAATATCTAATATCCCAGAAAAGATAATTATAGGAAATTATATATACTATATCCCCTTAGGTATTATCACCTATGGGTTTTATCGTGCAGTCAGTTTTAATAGTATAAGAGACAAGCAATACCATGCTCTCTCTATCACTAAAATAACGCAAACCGTTGCCATGATTAGCACTCAAATCATTGGCGGTATTGCCCATTTAGGCGCAAGCAGTCTTATCTTAGGCCAAATATTAGGTCAATCATTAGGTGTTCTATTTTTAGGTAAAAGATCCAAATATCGTTTAATTATCAACAAAAATGAATTTAAAAAAGTAAAACTGCTTGCTCACAAATATTATAAATTTCCGGTTTATGATTTTCCTGCGGCTCTCATTAACACATTAAGTAATGAACTGCCTCAATTATTTATCATATCCACCTATGGACTAAAACCCGCAGGATTTTATTTAATTGCATCGAGAATATCAGGCGCCCCAATTACACTATTAACCCAAACCGTTTCGTCTGTATTACAAGGATATTTAAAAGACACGATTACATCACCTTTTTTAAAGATAAAAAAAACATTTTATTGCCTAACGCTCATTGCTATTTCATTTGCTATAGTGACATACTTCGCGGGCATACCCATTATAACCTTTATTTTCGGTGAAGGATGGCTTGAATCAGGTAAATATCTATTATGTTTAATACCACACTTATGCGGACAAATAATATATTCATCGTTATCGATATATTTATCCATTTATGAACATCAGAAAAGCAATTTATTTATTCAAACAATATCGATTATATTAAGATTAATCGCCCTCCTTACTGGATATCTATTAGGCGATATTTATCTTACCCTGTTATTATTTTCACTCACAAGTTTTATTCTTTATATGGCGAGTACGGCTTATATTTTAAAATTATCTTTCATGCGTAAAGAAGGTTAAAATGAAGAAAAGCAAAAATATAATAAAAATAATCCCCTATATCATTATCGTGATGATTGTCAGCTATACATTCAATAAATATGCTTATGAATTAGAAGAATTCAACGGGAATATAAGAAGCTTGGTCATGAAAGGGAAATTTGCTCAACGCGAGTTTAATAGCAATGGTTTTCCATTATCGCACTCACCCCATATTCCTAAACCATTCCTATCCCCATTTTATGTTGTTCACTATGGCCTGATATACTCTTCTTTAAGCTTAAATAAAGATAATGTTAATATATTATGGCGAACTGATTCATCCTTACCCGGCTGGAATGTACCCCCACCTGAATTCAATCAAAAAGAGCTGATAGCTAATTTTAAGTTTTCAGCCGACTGGTTATTAAATAATATAAAATTATTTCATGGTGAAAATCATTACTTATATGATTTCGATTGGTCATATAAAGGCTATAAAAACAATAAACTCTTTGCCCCCTGGTGGTCTGGATTAACCGATGCTTATGCCATAATTCTCCTATTAAGAGCTTATGACCATTTTGGCGATGATAAATATCTGCTAACGTCAAAATTACTCTATCAATCATCACTAGCACCTATCCATAAAGGCGGCAGTTTAACAACATTAGATAATATGCCCTGGATTGAAGAATATGTTGATCCTCAAGCCGATTCAGACCAATTGGCTTTTGTATTAAATGGTATGATCTACTCTACTTATGGTATCGAATCCTTTGAAAATTATCTAAACATAGATGGAAATAAAAGACTATCCGATAATTTATATCAATCGATCAGCCATAATATATTTAAATTCGACATAAAAAACGAATGGTCCAGCTATGATTTAATTGGCAATCCCTGTAATATTAAATATCATAAAATACATACCCTTCTTTTAAAAGATCTGATAGAGAGAAATCAAAATTTTAAAAATAAAGAAATAATAGACTTATATAACAACTGGAATAAATCTGTCGTTAATAGCGGGTATTATTACATAAAACACGGCCCTATGAGTTGGGCATATTATCAATTTATCACTATGTATTTCCTGTCTATCTTAGTATTATCACTCATTTACTTCTTTATCAGAAAAAATGCAAAATAATATTAAAATAATCCTGAAAATATTTATCTATCAGGTTATTATCTACCTGAACTCAGTGCTTATATTAGACACATTCCATGAGGTAAGAGGCTATAATATTACCCCACAAGGTTACTTAAGTATTTTCTTCTGCTGGATATCATTCTTACCGCTCATTTTACTCAACAACCAAAAAAATCCCGTGATGGTTTTTTTATGGTTAATCTATATCACTTACATTATACCGGTATCAATTATATTCCCACTGATTAATTCGGCCTCTATCTACTCAATCATTTTTGTATGTACAATAAACATATTGTTTTTCTCATCAATATTATTCTTTCGGATAATAGATAGAATAACGATGCCAAAACTAAAAATTCCGTGGGATTTATATAAAATACTGATAATAGGATGTGGCATTATTGTACTCTTATTCGTCATGAGTAATCCTGGATTAAGTCTAATACCCCCTAATATATTTAAAGTTTATTCCGTGAGACAGCACTTCAAAGACAACACACCGCTACTCACGATGTATATCATCACCAATGGGGGATATGTTATTTCACCATTGCTACTATTAGCGTCACTCTATATAAAAGGTCCTATTAGATATCTCCTCATTACAATAAGTATTTTGATCTCCTATTTAATCTACAGCTCTTCAGGACTAAAAAGTATAGCATTCATGAATCTCGCCGTTATCATTCTATACTTCTACATAAAAGGAACAAGATCGATAAGTAACTCAGTGATCAACATCATTCTCTATTTATTCCTGACCGCCGGGATATTATATTTTGTTTTCGATTTCTATGATCCACTGATACATTGGCTACGCAGAGTCTTCTTCACTCCCACATTAAACACCTATTACTTTTATGATTATATCTACAACACTAATAGTGAATTTACGACAGAAGCGCCTCAAATAGTTTCTCAAATCTATTATGGTACCTCGGGATCGGCGAATACCGGCTTTATTGGCGACGGCATCGCCAGATACGGCACACTGGGCTTATTAATAAACTTTTTTATATTTAATATATTGCTCTTTGCCATGAACCTGAGCTCAAAAAAGGTTCCATTTGAATTTTCAACGACACTCTATTTACCCTTTGTATATACAATATCCAACTCAGCGATTACAGCATTGCTACTGACCTATGGGTTGCTGGCATTAAGCATATTATTATTTTTATTCCCGACAAAAACTAACAAAATATCCTTATGAAAATTACACATATGACCTCGGTACATCCACGTTTCGACACCCGTATTTTCCTAAAAGAATGTTCCGCCTTACAAAAAGAACATGAGGTCTCCCTTATTGTCGCAGATGGCAAAGGTAATGGAGTCAAGAATAATATTGCTATCATTGATGTCGGTGTATTACCCGGTCGATTAAATAGAATTTTTAAAACAACCGATAAAGTCTATAAAAAAGCACTAGAATTAGACGCTGACTTATATCATTTCCATGATCCAGAACTCATCCCTATCGGACTAAAACTGAAAAAGAAAGGTAAAATAATCATTTTTGATTCCCATGAAGATGTCCCAAAACAAATTTTTAGCAAACCTTATTTAAATAAATTTACCAGGGTTATTATTTCTAAATTATTCTCCCTCTACGAGAAATATTCTGCGCCGAAATTTGATGGAATTATTACGGCCACCCCATCAATAAGAGATAAATTCTTAAAACTCAATAACAATACCATAGACATTAATAATTACCCCATATTAGGTGAATTATATAATGAAAACGCCAACTGGCATGAAAAAGAAAAACAAGTCTGCTATGTCGGCGGCATTTCTGACATTAGAGGTATAACCGAGATGGTTGAATCCCTCTCTTACCTCACAACAAATACGACAATGAAATTAGCGGGCAATTTTTCTGACAAAAATTTAGAAAATAAAATAAAAAGTATGAAAAATTGGCACAAAATAGATGAGCTGGGATTTTTAAATCGCATAGAAACCAAAGAACTTTTATCTCAATCTATTGCGGGTATTGTTCTATATCACCCGCTCCCCAACCATATCGATGCCCAACCCAACAAGATATTCGAATATATGAGCGCGGGTATCCCGGTCATCGCTTCAGATTTCACACTATGGAAGGATATTGTTGTAAAAAACCATTGTGGCATTTGTATCGACCCATTAAATCCTAAGGAAATCGCTAATGCGATAGATTACCTATCAGATAACCCTGACATAGCGGAAGAAATGGGTCGCAATGGGCTTATCGCAGTCAATGAAAAATACAATTGGGATATTGAACAAAATAAACTTAACAAATTTTACCAACACATTGGACGTTAATCGATATGAAAAAAATCATTACCGTATTAGGCGCCAGACCGCAATTCATTAAAGCAAGCCCAGTATCTCGCGCTTTAAAAAATCATAATAAATTTAAAGAGATTATCATTCATACAGGTCAGCATTTTGATACTAATATGTCTGATATATTTTTTAATGAATTAGCCATCCCCAAACCGGATTACACCCTCAATATTCATGGCGGCTCGCACGGCGAAATGACCGGAAAGATGCTAATCGAAGTTGAAAAAGTACTTATCACAGAAAGACCGGATGCCGTCATGGTATATGGTGATACAAACTCGACTTTAGCTGGCGCGCTAGCCGCATCTAAATTACATATTCCGATTATCCATGTTGAAGCCGGTCTACGCAGTTTTAATATGCAGATGCCCGAAGAGATAAACAGAATATTAACCGATAATGTGAGTTCAATTCTGTTCTGTCCAACAGACATTGCCGTCAATAACCTACAAGCAGAAGGCTTCGGCTCAAAGCCCGTTCATATCAGAAAAGTCGGTGATGTCATGGAAGATGCGGCTTTATATTTTAGCCAAATAGCCAAAAAACCCGATGGGCTGGATTCCATACAAAACTTCATATTAACCACCCTCCATCGCGCTGAAAATACCGATAACCAGGCACGTTTAACTGAAATTGTAAACGCCTTAAATGATATACATAAAAGAATTGCTACTGTTATCATTCCAATTCATCCAAGAACTAAAAAAATGTTAGCGCAATACGACCTACATTTAGATGTCCATTTAATTGAGCCAGTAGGATATTTAGAAATGATCTGGCTACTCAAAAATACCGCCCTGATTATTACCGATAGCGGCGGACTACAAAAAGAGGCTTTTTTCTTCCGTAAACCTTGTATCACCGTGAGAGATCAAACTGAATGGGTAGAATTAATTGAAGCCGGCGTCAATAAACTCTCAGAAGCTGAAAATAAAAAAATAATCCAGGCCGTTCATGACATGATAGGGACTAATATGGACTCTATTCAATCCATGTATGGCGGCGGTATCGCTGCGACAAAAATTGCTGACGAATTAGAAAAATTACTATGAATATCGTCTATATAAACCATTATGCGGGTTCGCCGGACCTGGGTATGGAATTTCGCCCATATCATTTAGGGCAAGAGTGGATTAAATCTGGACATAATATTACCCTACTCGCAGCCTCCTATTCTCATGTCCGAACAAAACAACCTAAGCTAATAGATAATAAAAAAACCACCGAAAATATTAACGGATTAGAATATGTCTGGTATCCAACCCCGAGCTATAGCGGAAATGGATTATCCAGAGTCAAAAATATTTTCTCTTTTTTACGGCAAATTTGGTTTGATAGTCACAATCTAATTAAAAAATATCGACCTGATGTTGTCATTGCTTCAAGCACCTATCCGATGGATATCTGGGTGGCAAAACGTATTGCTCAAAAAGCTAATGCCAAATTGGTCTTTGAACTGCATGATTTATGGCCGCTTTCCCCCATAGAATTAGGTGGCATGTCACCGAAACATCCCTTTATTCAATTATGTCAATTCGCTGAAAACTCGGCTTATAAATATGCGGATATGGTTGTTTCCATGCTTCCTAACGTACAAGAACATACGAAAGCACATGGATTAGGTCTTAATAAATTAAATATTATTCCCAATGGTGTAGTTATAGATGATTGGGTAAATCAACTCACGCCATTAAACAGCTTACTTGAAACGTTAATCACAGCTGAAAAAAATAAAGGGCACAAAATTGTATGTTATTGTGGCGCTCACGGACGGCCAAATGCACTAGAAAGATTACTCAAAACAGCTTCACTGCTTCATGATAAACCCATTATTTTTTTATTGGTTGGCACTGGCTTCGAAAAGGAGAATTTAATTAAAGAATCTGAATCACTGGGAATAAATAACGTTATCTTCTTTGAGCCGATCCCTAAAACTCAAATCCCGACACTACTCAATAAAATTGACATTGCCTATATAGGGTTACAAAAACAATCATTATTCAGATTTGGCATCAGCCCCAATAAACTTATCGATTATATGATGGCGGGCAAACCCATTTTATGTGCGATTGATGCCGGTAATGATCCGGTTTCCGAAGTGAATTGCGGTATCACCGTTAAGTCAGGCAAGCCAGAAGACATTGCTCAAGCCTTATTAAAACTCAGTGAATTATCAACTGAAGAATTAAACCAAATGGGGCAAAAAGGTAAAATTTACGCTTTAGAAAATCACGCTTATTCCGTATTAGCAGACAATTTCATCAAGGCCATAATCAATCATGAATAATAAATTCCTTCCTTTTGCATTACCTGAAATTGGACAATCTGAAATTGATGAAGTCATTGACTCACTTAAAGCAATGGTGGATAACCACTCGACCTAAAACCGGAAGATTTAAAAAAAATATAGGGATTATATTTAAATAGCTATCATTACTATCCAAATAGAGTGATTATTCAACCATGATAAATATATCAGTTATTTGCCCTATATTAGATGAAGAAAAATATATAGAAGGGTGCATTGAATCACTCCTAAAACAAGATTACCCTACAGGGCAATTAGAGATTATTTTTATAGATGGTTGTAGCTCAGATAGTACTTTAAAGGTAATTCAGAGTTATACTGAAAAATATGAATTCATAAAATTACTATATAACCCTGATAAACATGTTTCTGCTGCTCTGAATATTGGTATAAGAAACTCATCAGGGGAGTATATAGCCAGAATCGATGCTCATTCCTGCTATCCCAGTAACTACTTATCCAAACTATATAACTTATCAAAAGAACTTGACGCTGATAATATAGGTGGAATTGTTAATACAAAACCATGTAATTCTACAACCATTGCCCATAATATTGCATACTCCTTAAGTACTCGCTTTGGAATGGGTAATTCCTATTTTCGAATTGGCATTAATGATATAAAAAGAGTTGATACAGTACCTTTCGGCTTTTTCAAAAGAACAATATTCGATGAAATAGGGCTATTTGATGAGGATTTAATTAGAAACCAAGATGATGAATTTAACAACAGAATTATAAAGCATGGAGGTAATATATATCTTTCCCCAGATATTACTATTGATTATTATCCCAGAGATTCAATTAAAAAAATCTGTTCTATGTTCTACCAATACGGATTATTTAAACCACTAGTCAATTTAAAATTAAAAAAAATAACATCATTCCGGCAATTAATACCACCAATTTTTGTCTTAGGGCTAATCTTAGGATTAGTTCTATCATTCACTAGCTCAATATTTTTACATTTATATATAGATTGTATTTTTATCTATTTCTTCTTAACTTTACTGGTATCAATAAGAGCCAACTTAAAAAATAAAAAAAACTATATTTTCTTACCATTAATATTTCTGTGCATACATTTATCTTATGGATCAGGGTATCTCATTGGAATAATGAAAATTATATTCAATAAGAAATTCCACGTAAAAAACAAAAGATAAGGATTATATCATGAACTCTTTTTTTCTCCCTTTCGCACTCCCAGAAATCAGCCAAGAAGAAATTGATGAAGTCATTGACTCACTTAAAACAGGCTGGATAACTACCGGACCTAAAACCAGAAAATTTGAACAAGATTTTGCGCAATATTTAGATTCTGATGTTGAAGCCATAGCGGTAAATTCAGCAACGGCGGGATTGCATTTAGCATTGGAAGCTATTGGTATTCAGCCGGGTGATGAAGTCATCGTTCCTACCTATACCTTTACGGCAACCGCAGAAGTTGTCCGTTATCTGGGCGCTCACCCTATTTTTGTCGATTCCTTACCTGACAGCCTGAATATTGATCCAATAGCAATAGAAAAAGCCATAACTGCTAAAACTAAAGCGATTATGCCGGTACACTTTGCGGGTTTATCCTGTGATATGGATGCCATCATTGCGATAGCTAAAAAATTTAATTTACGAATAATTGAAGATGCCGCCCATTCATTTCCGACTTTATACAAGGGAAAGAAAATTGGCACACTAGACACCGATGTCACCGTATTCAGCTTCTACGCGAATAAAACCATGACGACAGCAGAGGGCGGCATGCTAGTTTCCAGAGATCCAGATATCATAAAAAGGGCAAAAATAATGCGTCTCCACGGCATTAGCAAAGATGCCTTTGATAGATATCAATCTAAAATACCTGCCTGGTATTATGAAGTGATTGAGCCAGGCTATAAATATAACATGCCCGATATTTGTGCATCCATCGGCATCCATCAATTACAGAAAATAAACACTTTCCACAAGAAAAGAGAGGAGATGGCGAAATTCTATGATGATGAATTAAAAGATCTGCCTATTATCTTACCCACTAAACCTCAAGAACCTAATAGCCAACACGCCTGGCACCTATATACCATAAGATTAAATGATGAAGTCAAAATATCCAGAGACGACTTTATCATAAAAATGGCAGAAAAAAATATAGGCTGCTCTGTCCATTTTATCCCACTGCATAAACAACCCATCTGGAAAAACACCTATTCTCTTAATGAAAACAACTTCCCAATCGCAGAAGAAAATTTTAAAAGAATTGTATCTATTCCTTTATATACAAAAATGACAAAAGAAGACCAAATCTACGTTATCAAAACAATTAAAGAGATCTTGGCATAAATGACGAAATATTATTTAGCTATAAAAAGGCTTTTTGATTTTATTTCTTCTCTCATTGGACTCATCCTATTACTCCCTATTTTAATCACTATTGCTATCTGGATAAAAATGGACTCAAAAGGTCCTATTTTTTTCCGACAAAAACGAGTAGGCCAATATAACCAAGATTTTTATATTCACAAATTTAGGAGCATGACGACGGGATCGGAGCAAAAAGGACAACTCACTATCGGTCACGATCTGCGTATTACCCACTCAGGAAAATTTATACGCAAATATAAAATTGATGAATTAGCTCAACTGATTGATGTTGTTCGAGGAAAAATGAGCTTAGTCGGGCCAAGACCCGAGGTACCACAATTTATGAACAAATATCCAGATGATGTCAGAAACAAAATATTATCGGTAAAACCCGGCATAACAGATTTGGCTTCCATAGAAATGATAGATGAAAACCAGATACTAAGCCAATATAAAGATCCTCATCAAGCTTATATCGATATTATTATGCCGATAAAAGCCAAGTACTACTTAGAGTATATTGATAAAAAGTCATTTCTCTATGACCTAAAGATCATTTTTAAAACAATTTACAAAGTAGTGTTTAGGTAATTAACCATTATGAACAAGAGAATGTTTTTCAATCAAGATAGATTAATCAAAACCATCGTTCTTCTGATTGTAGATATATTTATTATCATTATTTCATACTGGCTAAGCATGTGGCTACGCCTTGACAGAGAAGTCCCCATCTACAGCTTACAACATTGGTTAACTATTATATTCACCATACCTTTAACGCTATTTATTTTCTTAAGAATTGGTTTCTACAGATCCATATTAAAATATGTCAACATGAGTATATTGAAATGGACCATTGTTGGTTCATTTCTATCTACTCTATTATTGACCGCAATTTCGTTATACCAGCAAGCATTTCTACCCAGAACTGTACCAATTATCTATTTTTCTTTTCTGGTTATCTCACTCTGCGGCACAAGATTTGTCTATAGAACGCTACGTAATTTAATAAAATATAAAGGCGCGCCTGTTATCATATATGGAGCCGGAGAATCTGGCCGACAACTCTTACCTATATTAAGAGAGCATAGAGAATTCAATCCGATTGCTTTTGTTGATGATAATCATAAATTACACAATTTATCTATTCATGGAATTTGTGTCTTTTCTCCAGAGAAGATAACGCTCTTAGTAGAAAAATATCATATAAAGAAAATATTATTAGCCATACCCAGCGCATCTATATCTGATAGAAAAAAAATACTTGAGAAACTACAAAAAGAGCATTGTGAAATCCTCACCATCCCAAGCTTCAATGATCTGGTTGAAGGAAAAGCGCAAATAAACTCACTGAAACGTGTTTCCATTAACGATCTACTAGGAAGAGAACCAGTTAATCCACTACAAAGTTTACTCAGTAAAAACATTAAAAACAAAAATGTGCTTATTACCGGTGCCGGTGGTTCAATCGGATCAGAGTTATGCCGGCAAATCATCACTCAATCTCCTTCGCAACTGGTCTTATTTGAATTAACCGAATACTGCCTTTACTCAATAGAAAAAGAGTTACAAAAGATAAACTCAGATAGAGATCTGAATATAACGATTACTGCAATTTTAGGTGATATAAAAGATTCAGATAAAATAACCAGAATAATCAATAAATTTAACATTAATACCATATATCACGCTGCGGCATATAAACACGTTCCACTGGTAGAAATGAATACCATAGAGGGCATTAATAACAATATCTTCGGCACCCTTTCACTGGCTAAAGCCGCAGTTAACCAAAAAGTTGACAAATTTGTATTAATCTCTACCGACAAAGCCGTCCGCCCAACAAATACAATGGGCGCAACAAAAAGATTTGCCGAACTGATACTACAAGCTTTTGCTAAAGAGAACAGCCATACAAAATTCTCAATGGTTCGCTTTGGCAACGTTCTTGGTTCATCCGGTTCCGTTGTCCCCCTGTTCGAGAAACAGATAAAAAGTGGTGGACCGATAACCCTCACCCACAAAAACATTACCCGTTACTTCATGACGATCCCGGAAGCCGCCCAATTAGTCATCCAGGCAGGGGCACTGGGCAATAATGGCGACGTTTTTGTTCTGGATATGGGAGAGTCAGTAAAAATTTATGATCTCGCCCGAAAAATGATCCACCTTTCTGGATTAACAGTGAAAGATGGAACCAATCCTCATGGCGATATCGAAATCAAAATTACCGGATTAAGGCCCGGAGAAAAACTTTATGAAGAGCTATTAATTGGTGATAATGTTTCTGGCACCAATCACCCAAGAATAATGACAGCCAATGAAATTTTTCTGACTTGGGATAAATTAGAGCCGTTATTAAATGACTTAAAAACATCTTGTGAAAATTACGATTTTAAAAACATTAGGAAGATCCTTATCAATGCTCCTATTGATTTTCATCCTAAAGATTATATTTACGATCTTCTAAAATAAAATCTATAAATACATTCATGCCATGAAGCTGACTGAAAGTCACATTACCGACATTAACCTTCTGGATAAACAATAACCCTATAAGATTTTTAACACATGAGCAATTAAAAATCACATAATTCAGAAAATAAAAATAACAAGCCAACAAAAACCTCATTATTAGATATATCATATGCATTATACTTCCTTCAATTCCTCCCTTAATAAAGGAAAATGGTTAAACATCTGGAAATTATGGGGCTAGCCCCTTGGCATGAATCTATAAATTTATGAAAAAGTACTCAAATGGCTATATTCACTAATAGTAAAATAACAGCCAATGCCTATGGACTCACCTCTGGTGTCTTCTGGGGGCTAAGTGGCGTGCTTTTCGCATTATTACTAAAAAACACCGCACTTTCCTATTGTTTCTTCATTCCCATCGTACTCGCTTTCCTAAATGATCTGATCTCATGTGGATATATGTTTATATATCTTATAGCTAAAGGAAAATACCGAGCGATACGCCTTATCCCCAAGAACAAGAAAAATGGAATAATTATACTGGCGGCTATATTTGGTGGACCAATAGGAATGTCTTGTTATATTTTAGCTATTCAATACATTGGTATTAGCTACACAGCAACCATTTCGGCAACTTACCCTGCTATTGGCGCACTAACTTCTTTCTTCCTGCTTAAAGATCGCATTCACCTTATCGGTATATTGGGACTAATATTAGCCGTTGTATGCACCATGATATTAGGTTACTCAGCATCAACTCAAACAATCTCTGGCTGGATCGGCTTCCTATTCGCTTTTATATGTGCGCTAGGCTGGAGTTCCGAAGTTGTTATCAGCTCTTATGGCATGAACAAAGATATACCTGCTGATATTGCTTATTTCATCAGGCAATTATCATCCTCAGTGGGCTATTTAGTTATTATCATATTATTCATTCACTCTTTTCCTGGTATTGTAAATATATTCTCAAATACAGGATTATACTCCTTATTATTTTTCACTTCTTTGGTAGCCACGCTATCGTACCTCTTCTACTACAAAGCAATCTGCATGCTGCAACCCATCCGTGCGATGAGTTTAAACATCACTTATGCTATCTGGGCAGTCATCTTTGCTTGTTTGCTGGTAGATGAGCCTATCTCTATAAAACTAGTGCTCCTATGTGTAGGAGTCTCTGCTGGCTCATTCCTAACTGCCGTAAATCCACTTAATATCAAAAAATTGATTTTGACACTTAAATGAATGCGATTCTATTCGTAGCAAGTTTAGGCTCGCTTTAATGTTATAGTTAAAGAAAACCACTAAAACTCTGCTGACCATCAATCATATATTGCCAAATATTCCCGAATCTGCATCAACCACTCCCCTCTCTTCTCTAGCCTTTTAGATAACAATCACTATTGGGTTTCTACACCTTCAAAGATTACGGATTACAGAATCAGGAACATCGTTACCCCACCGATCACAATGCTAAATAAACATAATGTCACAATTAAGCTTTACTACCGAATGGATATCACGGAAATATTGCCACATCCCGAGACGAATGGAATAGCAGCAAACCTGTTGAAAAATAAGGCATCATAGTACGTTGTTGGTAAGGTCTATCTGCCACCCCATGAGCAGTAATACAAATTTCAGCTAACTGTATTCTACCAATTAGTTAAACAAGTGGTTTGTTAAGCTTGACCTAGATAAGTTTACAGTCTAATCTCCCCTCAACTAGTTAAAAAATCTTATCCCCCATTACTTTTTGTTAAGATAGACAAAAGTATTGAGAAATCAGTGCAATAGATAAGATTTCCGAATATCACAGGCACTCTGGGAGCCAAAAACCTAGTGCGGTAGCTTTATCTAATGACTCTTAATATGTTGATTTAGGTTTTTCATCTCTATAAATACGTATGCGAGAAAATTTCCACGTGTTAGACAAAAGCTATTAAATAATTTCATTTAGTGGTTCTCGTGAAATTACCCCAGACTTAAAAACAATATATTATTTGGTCAAATTCATATGAAAGGCATCATCTTAGCCGGTGGTTCCGGCACCAGATTATACCCTATAACAATAGGTGTATCTAAACAGCTCCTCCCGGTATACGATAAGCCAATGATCTATTATCCATTATCAGTACTGATGCTAGCAGGGATAAAAGACATTCTTATTATTACAACCCCTGAAGATCAAATAAACTTCAAACGCCTTTTGAACTACGGAAATAGCTTAGGAATAAAGATTAGTTACGCAACTCAGGATAAACCTGAAGGACTGGCCCAAGCATTCATTATCGGTGAAGATTTCATTGGTGATGACTCAGTTTGTTTAGTTCTAGGAGATAATATCTTTTGGGGACAAGCTTTCTCACCAAAACTACAAAAAGCATCTTCCCAAAAAACTGGAGCTACCATCTTTGGTTATCAAGTAAAAGATCCTGAACGTTTTGGAATTGTTGAATTCGATGACCAGATGAAAGCGATTTCTATTGAAGAAAAACCTAAAAAACCCAAGTCTGACTATGCTGTCACAGGTCTTTACTTCTATGACAATCGGGTTATTAATTTCGCTAAGAAAGTCACTCCATCAGATCGTGGTGAATTAGAAATCACATCAATTAACCAGATGTATCTTAATGATAATTCTTTAAATGTAGAACTCCTTGGCCGCGGTTTTGCATGGCTAGATACAGGCACCCATGACAGCTTACTAGAAGCCGCCACCTTTGTTGAAACTATTGAAAAGCGCCAAGGCTTTAAAATTGCTTGCTTAGAAGAGATTGCATGGCGTAACGGTTGGCTGAATGAAAATGATATAGCCAAAGCTGCTAACTCTATGTCAAAAAACGGATATGGAAAGTATTTACAATCTCTTATTCAGAGGAAGATATGAGTTTAATAAAACTAATTGATTTTAAAATTCTTGGTGATGAGAGAGGACAGCTAATTTCATTAGAAGGAAACAAAAATATCCCTTTTGAAATAAAGAGAGTTTATTACATATTTAATACTAAATCCGGTGTATCAAGAGGTTTCCATGCACATAAGGAGCTCAAACAAGTTTTATTTGCTGTAAAAGGAAGTTGCAGAATACGACTCGACAATGGAAAAATAACAGAAGATATCATCCTAAATCAACCTCAAAAAGGTATATTGATAGACTCATTTATATGGAGAGAAATGCATGATTTTTCAGAAGATTGTGTTTTAATAGTTTTAGCAAGCCAGCATTATGATGAATCCGATTATATAAGAGATTACAAAGTTTTTTCTGATATATATAAAAACACTCATTAGAATAGAATCTCGGTTTTTAATCAATTATATTTAATAACATATTATTTTTGGCAGATAAAGATGATCAATTTTCTTGATTTAAAAGCAATAAATAGAAAATACGAAAACGAATTAAAAGAAGCCAGTTCAAGAGTAATAGATTCAGGCTGGTACATAATGGGGAAAGAGTTAGAATCTTTTGAAAAAGAATTTGCAAAGTATTGTGGCACAAAACATTCGATCGGTGTCGCTAATGGCTTAGATGCTTTAATACTAGTCCTCAGAGCATGGAAAGAATTAGGGAAAATAAAGGATGGTGATGAAGTTATTGTGCCAGCAAATACCTATATCGCATCAGTATTAGCAATTACAGCAAATAACTTAAAACCGATTCTAATTGAGCCAGATCAAAGCACATATAATTTAGATCCTAATAGTATAATATCCGCAATCACAGAAAAAACAAAAGTTATTTTGCCAGTACATTTATATGGTCAAATTTCGCCAATGCCTGAAATCATGAAGATTGCCAATGAATACAATCTATTAGTATTAGAAGATAGTGCACAAGCGCATGGAGCTGAAATAGCAGGTAAAAAAGCGGGTAACTGGGGTAATGCATCAGGATTTAGTTTTTATCCAGGAAAAAACCTTGGTGCTTTAGGTGATGCCGGTGCAATTACAACAAACGATGAAGAATTAACAACCACTATAAAAGCATTACGTAATTATGGCTCACATGAAAAATATAAAAACATTTATCAAGGCATTAACAGTCGATTAGATGAGCTTCAAGCCGCATTTCTCTCTGTGAAATTAAAATATTTAAATATCGAAACAGAATATCGACGTAGCATTGCAAAACATTATTTAGAGAATATTAATAATCCATACATAAAATTACCTATCACCATTAAGCAAAATGCACTCCATCCAGAAAACCATGTTTGGCATTTATTTGTAATTAATTGTCCACACCGGGAAAATCTTCAACAACATCTTTTTGAAAAAGGTATCCAAACGTTGATTCATTATCCTATTCCTCCCCATAAACAACCAGCGTATTCAGAATGGAATACATTAAATTTACCTATTACTGAAAAAATTCATCAACAAGTATTAAGTTTGCCAATTGGGCCAAGCATAACAAAAAAAGATGCAGAAAAGGTCATTACTGCTTGCAATAATTTTAATATTAAATAAGTAAGAATAATGACCCTTTTCAAAACATCAATATTAAGTCTAATAGCTACTGCATTCAAAATGCTCGCTGGATTAGTCATTAATAAAGCGGTATCAATTTATATTGGTCCAGCTGGGCTGGCATTAATCGGGCAATTTCAGAATTTTAGTCAACTAATTATGATAGCGGCGCAAGGTGCAATCAATAATGGTGTTGTAAAATACACAGCTGAATATGGGCCAGACGATTCTAAAACACCTGCCCTTTTCAGTACAGCAGCTAGAATTAGCCTTATAACATCGATTATAGTAGGAATACTGTTAATACTATTATCACAAACTGCGGCTAAAACTATTTTACTAGATATAAAATATCAATATGTATTTATTGTTTTTGGTTTTACTATAGTACTATTTGTCTTAAATGGATTACTATTATCCATATTAAATGGTTTAAAAGAAATTCAAACATACATAAAGATAAATATAATTCAAAGTATTTATGCATTGGTATTTACTAGTGTCTTAATTATTTCTCTTGGATTAAATGGAGCATTAATTGCACTAGCCACAAATCAGTCTATTATATTAATCGTAATATTATTCTTGCTAAGAAAGCATCCTATAATGATGTGGCGAAATTTTACCCAGCCTTTTAACTCTACTATTGCCAAAAAACTAATGGGTTATTCAGCCATGGCAATAACTTCTGCTATTATGGTACCTATATCTCATATAGTTATTCGCAATTATTTAGGTTCAACGCTAGGTTGGGATCAAGCAGGTTATTGGCAAGGTATTTGGTATATATCATCTATTTATCTTATGGTGGTTACTACTGCTTTAAACACTTATTACCTACCAAAATTATCCGAAATTAGCAATAACAGGGAATTAAAAAAAGAAATAATTCTAGGATATAAGTTAATTATACCAATTGTAGTTATTTGTGCTCTACTAATATATTTCCTCAAAGATATAATTATTAATATAATATTTACTCAAGATTTTGCACCGATGAGGGATTTATTTTTATGGCAAGTTATAGGTGATGTCTTTAAAATAGCATCATGGTTACTAGCCTATCTAATGCTAGCTAAAGCTATGATTAAGTTGTTTATAATTACAGAAGTCATATTTGGATTAACATTTATTTTCTTTTCGTATTTGTTTACCCATAATTATGGATTAGTTGGCATGAGCTATGCCTATTGTATCAATTATGTACTTTATCTAATTATAGCTATAATTACAATCATGAAATATATAAAGGAAAGTTAGGAACAATATAATAATTTTCATATTATTTTACCAAACACCACTACAAAACATAAATTTAATAAAAGTAAGTTAGATTTTAAATGAAACCAGTTAATAACAGTTATTACACCCTCATATAATCATGCACATTACATTTAAAAAAACTAATTTATTTCGAAAAATTTTAAATCCCTACACATACATATAAGTATTTTATATACTATTAAATGAAACTATAAAATCCGATCAGAAAATAATTCAAGAATAAGAAGACGTTGTTTTAAATAAGTCAACGCCGCACCAAATCAATCAAAATCAGATAAATATTTTATATAACTGTTAATTAGGTTTATTTATGTCATCTATAAAAAAAATTCTTCTCGTAAATGATACTAGAGGAACACAGGAATATTTATATAGGGCTTTTAATGAAATGGGAATTAAATGTGACATTGCCACTTTTGGATGGCCAACAATAAATAAAATAGATAATGCTATGAATTTTGATCCATTTAGAAAACTTGGCCTATTCGGAAAACCATTTAGGCCATTATTAAACTTATACAATGTAATACGTTTAGACGATTACGATGTTGCATCTTATGTTCACAGGATATCATTTATAGATAAACCCCATTTTTTAAGATATACAGACTTACCAATCTTAAGAAAAAAAGTTGGTGTGATGAGTTATACAGGTCTTGGCTGTGATGAGATTTCATTCATCGCGGGTAATAAAAAGTTACCATATAGTCCATGTAATACTTGCCAAAAATTTGATGACCCTAAACACTATTGTCAGAAAGTAGTAAGACCATTAGGCCAAAAAGCAATCCCTAGGCTCAATGAATATTTTGATTGTGCATTTTCTATTGGTGTTGAATATAGCCATGTAGGAGATTTATTTAAAAATACAGTTATCCCAATGCCATTACCCATTGACATAAATGAAATCCCATGGATGCCAGCAAAATCAAAAAATAGTGGAAAAATAAATATTATTCATACTCCATCCCGGCCCGGCTTTAAAGGTACTTCTATTGTTTTAGAAGCTATACAAATCTTAAAACAAATGAGAAATGACTTTGAATTTCAAGTTGTAACAGGTTTACCATTTTCAGAATATATAACTACTATAAAAGATGCCGACATCATTGTAGATCAAGTTTGGTCTCAGCATCCGGGAGTCAATGCTCTTTGGTTATTAGCTATGGGCAAAATTGTATTTTCAGGTAATACAGATATGGCAAAAGAATACTTCAATTTATCAAGTGATTGCCCCATATTTGATGCCAGCCCAGATCCTACTTTGCTAGCAAAGAAACTTAACGAAGCTATTGAAATGAAAAATACCTATTCCTATTTATCAGAAATAGGTAAGAATTATGTTAAACAACATCATGACCATATAAAAGTCGCTAGTACTTATCTAAAACACTGGCAAACTATCAAAGATATTAAAAACACATAATAAACTTTATCTAATTCCAAATATCCTATAAACCTTATTAAAATTATAATAAAGAAAGAAAACAGATGATTATAGTAATTGGATTCAGCGAAACATTTACCATATTAACATTACTAATTACTACTACTTTTTTAATAGATATTACCTCTTGAATTTTCTATTATGACCAATAAATTTAAAGCTGTTTTTTTTGTTACAAGCTTAATGGTGTCTTTATCTCCATTACTCAGTTTCAGCATACATATAAATGGAAATATAACATCAGCTATATCATGTATTATGCTAATATTAGTTTTTCTCCTCGAGGGAAGAAAAGCTAATACACTGGCTATTAGCATGTCACTCCTTACTCTAGCTTCCGCTATACTCTTCTCCTTGAGGTGGGAGTTACCATCATTAATTTTTTATCCAATATATTTTCTTTTATCCTTATACGTTACATCATTTCTGTCAATAGAAGAAAAATCGCTAATTGTATCATATCTTTCGTGGATTATGCTTTTCTTATGTATAGGAGCAGCTGTTGGCTTCGTTTATGCACTATTAGGAGGAGAGCCTATTCTAAAAATAAAAAATCCAGATGGGAGGGAAAGTGATTTATTTTTGTCAACAATGACAAATTGGACCGCAGGTAAATTAATTAGGCCATCAGGTTTATTTGATGAACCCGGTGCATTTTCTTTTTTTATTTGTTTAACTTGTGCGATGAGAAATCTCCTTAATAAAGATAGAAAGTTTACATGGCTACTTCTATTTCTCGGATTTATTACATTAAGTGTTGCACATGTTATATATGTGTTTTTTCACGCTATATCTGAAAAAATCAGAATAAAAAAATTGTTTTTTCTATTAATCATAATCATGTTTTCTTTTAGCATATTTTCTTTTAATAATGAGGAATCTAAATTAATTAATAAGTACTTTCTAGATAGATTTAAAATAGAAAATGGAAAAATGGCTGGAGATAACAGAACAGATCTTATGATAAATGCATATAATATGATTGATGAATCTAGCTTCTTTTTCGGAAAAGATCACGCGTGTATTACAGATATTGATAATTGCAATACCAGGCATCCTCCTTTTGGTGAAAATATTCTAAGTCCATTAGCGCTGACAGGGCTTCTCCTATCATTGCCTTACTATCTAATTCTCCTATCTATTATTTTTCTTGGTTTTAGAAAACGAAAGAATCTATATTTTGTTGGCGTTATGTTATTATTATGCCAACGACCATATGTCATGTCATATGGTTATTCATTAATAATACTTCTATTTTACATTCTAGCATTAAATAAACAATGTTATATTTTTCCCTCTATAACCAAAAGAAAATTTTCTATTTATAATAATTACTCAATTATGAAAGTAAAAAACCATCTCCCTAGAAAACAATGACACCTTTAAAGCTACACAGCTTCAAATTTTTAAAATCAACTCCTTTTTAACATCTGTACCATATCGTTAACAAAACAATTACTATAGCGGATATCTATATTTAACCAGTAAAAAATTAAATTATAAATAAAAGTGATAATCATATGATTAATGTAATTTGCGCAGTATATAATCAAAAGAATAATATTGAAAGAACCATTATATCTTTCGAAAAACAGAAATATCAAGATAAGAAACTTATTATTATAGATGGTGGCTCTACAGACGGTACAGTTGAAGTATTAAAAAAATATCAAAATATTATTGATTATTGGGTAAGTGAACCAGACCATGGAATTAGTGATGCCTTCAATAAGGGTCTAGAACAATGCGAGAATGGTTATGTTTATTTCTTAGGTGCTGGAGATACTTTCTTAAATGAAAATGTGATAAACATAATGCTTGAAGGCTGTAACTACAAAACCAATCTTTTAGTTTGTGGACGTATTAGACGCATCAATCCTAATGAATCCAATGAGCATATATTGTTTACTACACCAAAAACTAATAAATTTAATAAGCACAGCTTACTATTCAAAATGAGTTTACCTCATCAAGGATTATTTACTTCAACTATCTTCTTTGAAAAATACGGAAATTTTAGTTTGTCATGTAAATATGCTATGGATTATGAGCATCTATTAAGAGCTTATCACGCCTTCCCCTCAGTTTTGATGAAAGATATTACTGTAGCAACATGGATAACAGGTGGAATTGGAACGAACAAAACAAAAGAGGTACTACAAGAATACCATAAAATAAAATTAACCAATAAAATTGCACCAAGGTGGATACTTTCATTAATAAATAACTACACACTTATGAAATACATGATAAAAAGGTTATTGAAGCGTGCATAAATACATATCCTTAAATATATTAAAAATCATAGGTATCTTAGCTGTTATTATGGGACACATCAATAACCCTTTCAATAATTATATATACCTTTGGCACATGCCATTATTTTTTTTCTTATCAGGGCTGACCTTTAATTATAAATTATTTAGGACAACGGCTATAGTTAAAGATGCTAAGAGACTGTTAATTCCATATTTTATATTTTCTACACTTGCTTTAATAGTTGAGATATCAAAACGACTACTTTTGTCTAGAGAATGGTTAAATGAGTTGCCTAACTTATTTACATCAATATTCTTTAATATAAGTTCATCGATACATACTTATGGCTTCGTTCTTTGGTTTTTACCTTCTTTATTTATAATTAAAACATTATCAAGATTACTACTATCTAACAGTTTTTCTCGGCTTTCATATCTTGTTTTTCTTTATATTATATCTTATGTTTCTATATTTAATATCAATTATCTTGTAAATCTACCTTTTTCTTTAGGGCAATCCCTTATAGGCATTAATTATTTCTTATTAGGAATAATAATCTCTAATATACTATATAAAGAGAATAAATTAAACTATAAATTCACATTGACAATGTTATTTTCCAACTTATTATTTATAACATTACAAACAATTAATCACTCTTCACTTCCAGATATAAATATAGGTATAGTGCAATTTAATTTCTCTAATTTAAATTTTTTATATCCTACTGCTATAATTTTAGTATTATTATCCATTACTGAGTTAACATTTCATAAATATAATTCGACTTATTTGACTTTTTTATCATCTTGTACCATGTTAATATTTATTTTTCATCCGTATACAAATAATATAGCCTTCTTGATTAATCAAAAACTAAATTTTAATTCTTCCTATTCTTGGCTTATTCAATTTTTTCTTAATTTAATTTTTCTTTCACCTATCATCTATTTAAAATTGAATTATAATGGAAAGAGAATCTTCAAATATGTATGACTTTATTTTTATAACACACCTTCCTGCTTTCTACAAAATAAATCTCTATAATGAAATAGCAAAAAATTTCAAGATAATGGTTATTTTCATTTCATCAACATCTAAAATAAGAAATTCTAACTTCACTGATGCTAACATCAAATTTTCATTTAAAATTATAAATAATGTAAATTTTGAAGAGAGAAACAAATTCAAATCTACTATTAAATTAATAAAATTATTATATTCTTTTAGATATAAAGAAGTAGTATTAGGTGGCTGGGATTTAATAGAATTTTGGTTTATCACAGCTATAAACAAAAAAAATAAAATTGCTTTATCTTTAGAATCGAGTATTTTTGATAGCTCAACTACTAGTTTTAAAAAAGTAACAAAGAAAATATTTTTATCTCGGATAAATAAAGTTTATTGTAGTGGTAAACCACATAAAATGCTTCTAGAAGCCTTAAATTATTCTGGACAATGTATTATCACAAAGGGAGTAGGTTTATTGAATTGGAAGGAAATAAGATCAACAAGAGAAGACAATTCATTTAATAATAAATTTATTTATGTAGGTCGCTTATCCCCGGAAAAAAACCTAAATTTTCTTGTTTCATATTTCTCAAAAAAACCACATCTACGCTTATCTATAATCGGCGATGGTCCAAGTAAAAATGAACTCATTGCTATCTCATCTGAAAATATTTCATATTATGGCTATATCAATAATAATAATGTAGGTGAGTATCTCTTATCTCATGGTGCCTTTATACTTCCCTCAATATCAGAACCTTGGGGGTTAGTTGTTGAAGAAGCACTTTATTATGGTCTTCCAGTTATTTGTTCGAATAAAGTAGGTTCTTCTATTGATTTTGTATCAGACTTAAAAAGTGGTTATATATTTAACATTAATGACGAAAACTCTTTAGATAAAGTTATTCAAAAACTCGGCAATGAATATTCTAATATTTTATCTAATGTGCGGAAAATCGATTTCGATAAAATACGGCAACATCAAATAAGGTCATATAATGTCTAATATCAATATAATAACATTTTCTGATTCTCGTGGAGGAGCAGCTAAGGCAGCCTTGCAGCAAGTACGTTCCATTTTAGATGAGGAAACTTTTTCAATTAAATTTTTTGTTGCCGAAAAACATTTATCAGAATCTTTATCCATTGGACCTAATAAACTCGATTCAATGTGTCACATCATAAAGAGGGTTCTTTCATTAGCAATATCCAAGCTACAGATCACCACCAATAAAACAAAACATTCTTTAAACCTTTTCAGTTCATCACATGTCTTAAAAAAAATAGATCTAAATGCAGACATTATTCATTTTCATTGGCTTAATAATGATACTCTGTCGATAAAAGATCTAGAAAGAGTTCTAAAAAGTACAAAAGCCAAAGTAATTATTACTCTTCATGATGAATGGTTTTTTTCCGGTAGTGAACATTATATAAAATTTGATAGCACTCGTTTTTTATCTGGCTATACTATTAATAATAAAGATGTGTATGGATTAGACTTAGACAGATGGACATTTCAAAGAAAATTAAAATTAAAAACACTATTGGAGAGGAATAATGTTATATTTACAGTACCATCTGAATATTTACTTCAACGTGCTAAAAATAGTTTCTTATTATCTAATACTAAAATTATAAAAATTGGCAATATTATCAATGATAAAGATTTTAAACCAATAGATAAAAAGTTAAGTCGAAAAATACTGGGATTACCTGAAAACAGCTTTATTATTGCCTATGGTGCAATAGGAGGTGGAAAAGGTAATACATTGAAAGGTTATGATCTATTGAAAGATGCTCTCGATAAACTAAAGTCTTTTAATTATGAGATAAACAAAAAAATATTATTATTGACATTCGGTGGAAGAAAAAATAACAAATCAACTTTGTCAGGATTTGATATGTTAAACTTAGGGCATATTGATTCTAAAGAAAAATTATCTACGGTTTATTCTTGTGCCGATATTACCATTACTCCTTCTAGAGCCGAGTCTTTTGGACAAGTCGCAGCAGAAAGTTTATTATGCGCCACTCCTGTAATTGCTTTCAATAATTCAGGATTAACCGACCTAATACAACATAATAAATCAGGTCTTTTAGTTAATGCATTTGACACTACCAAATTAGCAAATGCTATCTTAAAGATGCTAATCATGCCTGATAGAGATAGAATTATGATGGGAGAAACAGGGAGAAACTTTATTCTAAAAAACTTCACTCCAGATGTTTTATCTAACGACTGGAAATTACTTTATAATATTGATTTAAGAAATAGTTAATAATGATGAATACAAAAAAAGCATTAATAACAGGTATTACTGGGCAAGATGGTTCTTATTTAGCGGAGTTTTTATTAGAGAAAGGATATGAAGTTCACGGGATAAAACGTCGTTCATCTTCATTCAATACTTCACGAGTTGATCACATATATCAAGATCGCCACGAAAATAACCCTAATTTCTTCTTGCACTATGGTGATCTGACAGATTCATCCAATCTAATCCGTTTAGTACAAGAAATTCAACCGGATGAAATATATAATCTTGGTGCTCAATCTCATGTCGCAGTTTCTTTTGAATCGCCTGAATATACTGCGGATGTCGATGCATTAGGCTCATTAAGGCTGCTAGAAGCTATCCGTATTAATGGATTAGAAAAAAAGACACGTTTCTATCAAGCATCAACTTCTGAACTTTATGGATTAGTACAAGAAATACCGCAAAAAGAAACTACCCCTTTCTATCCTCGCTCCCCTTATGCTGTAGCCAAAATGTATGCTTACTGGATCACAGTAAACTATCGTGAATCCTATGGCATCTATGCGTGTAATGGTATCCTATTTAATCATGAGTCTCCACGTCGTGGTGAAACATTTGTAACCCGTAAGATCACACGAGCTATCGCAAATATAGCTCAAGGATTAGAAAAATGTTTATATCTTGGAAATATGGATGCTTTACGTGACTGGGGACATGCTAAAGATTATGTGCGTATGCAATGGATGATGCTTCAGCAAGAAACAGCTGAAGACTTTGTCATATCAACCGGTAAACAAATATCAGTCCGTGAATTCGTTCGTATGTCTGCCAAAGAAGCAGGTATCGAATTAGAATTCAGTGGTAAAGGTATAGATGAAATCGCTACAGTTACTTCAATACAAGGTAACAATGTCACATCAGTTAAAGTAGGTGACGTCATAGTTAGAATCGATCCTCGTTATTTCCGTCCTGCTGAAGTCGAAACTTTATTAGGTGACCCAACTAAAGCCAAGGAAAAATTAGGCTGGACACCTGAAATTACAGTGGAAGAGATGTGTGCTGAAATGGTTGCTAATGATTTACAACAAGCCAAACAACACGCTCTATTAAAAGCTAGTGGTTTCAATGTAACAATCTCAGTAGAGAATTAATAATGCTTAATAAAAAACGAATCTTTGTAGCAGGCCACCGTGGTATGGTTGGTTCTGCAATTGTACGCCAACTTCAAAATAGACAAGACATAGAGCTAGTTCTTAAAAACCGTGGAGAGCTGGACTTAATTTCTCAGTCTGCTGTACAGGATTTCTTTGCCAAAGAAAAAATTGATGAAATATATTTAGCAGCAGCAAAAGTAGGTGGTATTGTTGCTAATAATACCTATCCTGCTGAATTTATTTTTGAAAATCTAATGATAGAGTGCAACATTATTCATGCTGCCCATTTATCCAATATCCAAAAGTTGTTATTTTTAGGTTCATCTTGCATTTATCCTAAACTTACTAAACAGCCGATGGCTGAAAGCGCATTACTGACTGATACACTAGAGCCAACTAATGAACCCTACGCTATTGCAAAAATAGCAGGTATTAAACTGTGTGAGTCTTACAATCGTCAATATGATCGGGACTACCGTAGTGTTATGCCAACCAACCTCTATGGTGAAAATGATAATTTTCATCCAGAAAATTCCCATGTCATTCCAGCATTGCTACGCCGCATTCATGAAGCAAAACAAAATAACGATGCAGAAATCGTTGTGTGGGGTACAGGAGAGCCAATGCGAGAATTCCTACATGTAGATGATATGGCTGCTGCTAGTGTATATATTATGGAGCTTTCTAGTGATATCTATAAAGCAAACACTCAGTCAATGCTTTCCCATATCAATGTAGGCACAGGAGTTGATTGTACTATCCGTGAATTAGCAGAAATGATAGCTAAGGTAGTTGGTTTTACTGGTAACATCATATTTGATACCAACAAACCTGATGGTACTCCCCGTAAATTAATGGACGTAAGCCGTTTATCTCAACTAGGTTGGAACTATCAAATACCTTTAGAAACCGGTTTAAATATGACCTATCAATGGTTTTTAGATAACCAAAATAATTTTAGGAAATAGTATGGGACAAGTGTTGAATGACTCATTATTCAAAACTATTGTGGCTAACACTCCCCTAATCTCTATTGACCTTATTATTCAAAATTCCCAGAAAAAAATATTACTTGGGAAAAGAATCAATCGCCCAGCTCAAGGTTACTGGTTCGTGCCTGGTGGACGCGTCAGAAAAAAATGAAACGCTTATTAACACACTTAATCGATTACTTAAAGAAGAGCTAGGAATAAGCACATCATTACCCAATACAACATTTCTTGGGCCTTTTGAACATTTCTATTCTGATAGTTTTCTTGAAGAAGACGTCAAAATCCACTACATAGCACTTGGATATAAATTAAACATTGATCTGGATTTATCAAAATTACCTAATATTCAACACGATCGTTATCGCTGGGTTAGCATTAATGATCTATTATCTGCTGACGATGTACATCTACATACCAAATACTATTTTCAATATAGGAAGTAACCGATAATGTTATTACCCGTAATTATGGCTGGTGGGACTGGCAGTCGCTTATGGCCCCTATCTCGTACTCTTTATCCGAAGCAATTTTTATCATTAGCTTCGGAACTAACTATGTTACAGGAAACATTTACACGGTTAAAAGAACTTCCACATCTACCCCCACTAGTGATATGTAACGAAGATCATCGTTTTATTGTTGCGGAACAATTGCGCCAGAAAGATTTAATTTATAGTGACATTATCCTTGAACCTGTAGGTAGGAATACTGCCCCAGCTATCGCTTTAGCTGCCCTACATGCTATATCAAAAGGTGAAGATCCTTTATTATTAGTATTAGCCGCTGATCATGTAATACAAGATAAATCTTCTTTTATTACCGCAATTAAAAAAGCTCAATCACTAGTAGATGCTGATAAGCTAGTAACATTCGGTGTTGTTCCTCACACTCCAGAAACTGGATATGGTTATATTCGACAAGGAGAACTTATAACTAATGATGTATATAAGGTTGCCTCTTTTGTTGAGAAACCAGATTTGCAAACTGCAAAACACTATTTATCCTCAGGTAACTATTACTGGAACAGCGGCATATTTGCTTTTAAAGCATCACGCTATTTGGAAGAACTCAAAAAATATCAACCAGATATTTTTTCTATTTGCCAGAAAGCGATCTCAAGCGAACACCAAGATTTAGAATTCATTAGGCTCAATAAAGATGTTTTCCAAAAATGCTCTGATATTTCCGTTGATTATGCAGTAATGGAGAAGACTAATGATGCAGTAGTCGTTCCTATGGATGCAAAATGGAATGATGTTGGATGTTGGTCTGCACTATGGGAAATAAATGATAAAGACGCTAAGGGAAATGTCATTCGGGGTGACGTATTAATGGAAAATACTAGTAATAGCTATATTTCTTCTCAGAATAAACTGGTTGCTACTGTAGGGATCAATGACCTAGTTATAGTAGAAACCAAAGATGCAGTATTAGTTGCACATAAAGATAAAGTTCAAGATGTAAAAGGGATCGTCAGCCAACTAAAACTCAATAATCGAAAAGAACACCAACAGCACAGAGAAACCTATCGCTCTTGGGGCTCCCATGATGCTATTGCAAACAGTATTCGTTATCAAGTGAAAAAAGTAACTGTCAAACCAGGGCGACATATTACCACTCAAATTCATTATCATAGGGCTGAGCATTGGATTGTTGTATCAGGCATAGCGAAAGTGCACAATGGTGAAAAGACATATCTAGTTACCGAAAATGAATCAACTTATATTCCTGCTGGTGTTGCTCATTCTATTGAGAATCCAGGAAAAATACCATTAGAAATTATTGAAGTTCATACTGGTAGTTATCTTTCTGAAGATGATGTAGAACGGGTTGGAAATCATGGTATGGAATATTAATAATGAAAATAAGTATTATTACCGCAACATATAATAGTGAAAAAACGCTTGCTGACACTTTATTATCTCTGGAAAAACAGACTTATCAGAATATAGAATATATTATTATTGATGGAGCATCTGAAGATAATACACTAATGATGATTAATAAAAACTCAACTCGTGTAACCACTATTATCAGTGAACCAGATAAGGGTATTTACGATGCTTTAAATAAAGGAATTGCGACAGCTACTGGTGATATCGTTGGCTTCCTACATTCTGATGATTTATTCGCATATCCCGAAGCTATTGCAGATATAGTGGCTATGTTTGAAAAATATAAATGTGAAGCTGTTTATGGTGATCTTCAATATGTATCGAAAAATAACATAAACAATGTGGTTAGGTATTGGAAAAGTGGCCCATTTTACCCTAAAAAGATGCAGTACGGCTGGATGCCTCCACATCCTACTTTTTATATGAAACGTAAATTATATAATAAGTGGGGAGGTTTTGATTTGAATTTTAAAATATCCTCAGACTATGACTCAATTACGAGATACATTATAAACCACAATATTAAATTAATATATTTACCCAAAGTAATCATTAAAATGAGGATCGGTGGTGAAAGTAATCGCTTAGAAAATACACTTCTTAGATCTAAAGAAATCATTCGTATAATGAAGAGTCGCCGTATTTTTTGGCCTATAGCTCTGATTTATAGAAATTTATCTAAACTTCCCCAATTTTTAAAATAACACTATGCCTAAATTATCTTGTTTCAATGCATATGATATCCGTGGCCAACTAGGTGAGGAATTAAATGAAGACATCGCCTATCGCATTGGTCGAGCTTATGGTGAATTTATCAAACCTGAATCCGTGGTTATTGGGAGTGATGCGCGTTTAACTAGTGAAAGCCTCAAACTTGCTTTGAGTCGTGGTTTACAAGATGCAGGCTCTAATGTCCTTGATATAGGACTTTCAGGTACCGAAGAAATTTATTTCGCAACTTTTCATCTAGGTATTGATGGTGGGATTGAGGTTACAGCCAGCCATAATCCTATAAACTATAATGGGATGAAACTTGTTGGAAAAGATTCGAAGCCAATTAGCGGCAATACGGGGTTAAAGGAAATACAACACCTCGCTGAAGTAAATAACTTTTCTACCTTTAACAAAAGATCCCGTGGTAACTATAAAAAAATAACTATTTTAGATAGTTACATAACTCATATCCTAAATTATATTGATACTAATAAATTAAAACCTTTAAAACTGGTTGTTAATAGTGGGAATGGCGCTGCTGGTCATGTGATCGATGCTATAGAATCTCGCTTTAGAGAACTAAATGTTCCTATTGAATTTATAAAAATTCATCATAAAGCTGATGGTAATTTCCCTAATGGAATTCCTAATCCACTATTACCAGAATGTCGACAAGATACTTCTGAAGCAGTGAAGAGATACAATGCTGATATAGGCATTGCATTTGATGGCGATTTTGATCGTTGTTTCTTTTTCGACGAAAATGGATGTTTCATTGAAGGATATTACATCGTTGGGTTATTAGCTGAAGCCTTTCTGAAAGATAATCCAGGACAGAAAATCATTCATGATCCACGCCTTACATGGAACACTATAGAAGTCGTTACGTCGTCTAATGGTATTCCTATCCTGTCAAAAACAGGACACGCTTTCATTAAAGAAAGGATGAGAGAAGAAAATGCTATCTATGGTGGAGAAATGAGCGCTCATCATTATTTTAGAGAATTTTCTTATTGTGATAGTGGCATGATTCCATGGCTATTAATAGCTGAATTACTTTCTATTAAAGAAAAAAATCTTAGCCAACTAGTACAAAATCGCATTGAAGCATTTCCCTCATCGGGTGAAATAAACAGTAAATTACTCGCGCCTCAAGAGGTTATTCAGCGCATTTTAAACACTTATCAAAAAGATGCTATCTCAATTGATTACACAGACGGTATTAGTATTGAATTCAAAGATTGGCGTTTTAACTTAAGAACATCTAATACTGAACCTGTGGTTCGTTTAAATGTAGAATCTAAGAATAATATACCATTGATGCGACAAAAAACAGATGAAATATTAAAACTACTAAAGTAATGAATACACAACTCTAATCATTGAAGGAATAGATTATATCATTTACGTACGGTATTCTAGCTTCTGAAAAAATAATCTGATATTGTTGTGATTAATTATTTTTACCACGAATCAAATAAATCACTATGCTAAGTTGAAAAACTAACTAGTAAACAAATGAAACTCTATCAAGAAAATATGTTTAATATGAATCAAAGATCATTATACATCAACATTATATTAAATACTTAACCAGATAAAATCCGTTTATTTTATTTAACCAACCCATTATTATTAAATGCCACAATAAAAATCATTTAATATAAGTTCATTAACAGATACTGAAAAATATCTTTTAATATTAATCTGGCCCTATCTTTAACTATAAAACAATACGCAATGAATTTTTGGGATGAACCATAAGCCTTTAAAGATATAAAGAGAAGGAATTATCATAATGATTCTTTTAACTGGTAGTACAGGGTTCGTTGGTAGAGCCATTCTTGATAAATTATCAGGAAAATTAGTTAAAACTCTTGGTCGTACTCGCCCAACAAACCAATCCTCTAATTTTTTCAGTGGCACTATTGACTGCGATACTAACTATTCTCTAGCACTGGAAGGTGTTAAAGTTGTTATCCACTCAGCCGCTCGAGTCCATATCATGAATGATTCAGTATTGAATCCATTAGCTGCATTCAGAGAAGTCAATGTTGAAGGAACTCTAAATTTAGCACGCCAAGCAATAGCAGCTGGAGTTAAACGTTTTATTTTTATTAGTTCTATCAAAGTAAACGGTGAAGAAACAAACCCCAGCACCCCATTCCGATATAATGATATACCCGCACCAAGTGACGCTTACGGGCAATCTAAAGCTGAAGCAGAAGAAGAACTAAAAAAATTAGCAAATCTTACGGGAATGGAACTAGTAATCATTCGTCCACCTTTAGTCTATGGCCCTGGCGTTAAAGCTAATTTTAGGTCATTAATGACGGTAGTGAACAAAGGCTTCCCCCTGCCACTAGGCGCTATTCATAATCAGCGTAGTTTAGTAGCACTAGATAACCTAGTTGATTTGATCGTGACCTGTGTCGATCACCCACAAGCAGCAAATCAAACATTTATGGTCAGCGATGATCAAGATATTTCCACTACTGATCTTCTAAAAAAAATGGCCAATGCTCTGGATAAACCATCAAGATTAATCCCAGTACCAATGAATTGGATTCGTTTCGTTGCCGGTTTGCTTCGTAAGAAACCTATTGCTGACAGATTATGTAGCTCTTTACACGTGGATATTACTCATACTAAGCAGGTTTTAGGTTGGACCCCACCGGTTACAATGGATGAAGAATTAGCCAAAATTGCTAGTGTGGAATTTAATAAATAAATTGGATCAATTATTACCCATGACCACTTTGATAATTCGTATATTTGATATTATATTTTCCTTAATAGGGTTAATTATAACTTCCCCGATCTTATTTATCTTAACTATTATCGGATTATTTGATACAGGTTCACCTTTATTCCGGCAAACACGTGTAGGACGATTTCAAAAACCGTTTACTTTGGTCAAGTTACGTACTATGAAAATAGATACAGCTTCTGTTGCAAGTCACTTAGCTAATTCTTCTTCTATTACTAAATTTGGTAGTTTCTTACGTAAAAGTAAGTTAGACGAGCTACCACAATTATGGAATGTATTAAAAGGGGAAATGAGCCTTGTCGGACCTCGACCTTGTCTCTTTAATCAAGAAGAACTAATCACTGAAAGAAAACTGCTTAATGTATTTAATGTGAAGCCAGGAATTACAGGGTTAGCACAAGTGAACACCGTAGATATGTCTACACCAAAATTATTAGCTGAAATGGATGCTAATATGATTAATTCACTCACATTAACTGATTATTTCAAATACATTATCCAGACGGTTGCTGGTAAAGGTTCTGGCGATAGGGTTAAATATTAATAGTCCTTTCTCATGTCTTTTAATGTTACAACTATTCAAAGTAGCAATATTAACCTCAACCATGCAAATTAGTAGGCATAAAATATAATGTTAATTTATTTTCTTGCGCTTCCACGAAAGCTCAAACGAACTATTTCTATTTTAGTGGACATAGGACTATTGAGTATTGCTTTTTGGGGCGGATATTGGGTTCGTCTTGATGCACAAATCCCCATTTCTAATTTACCTCAATGGGGACTATTAGCAATACTCACGCCAGTGACTATACTAATTTTTATAAAATTGGGATTATATCGAGCAGTATTGCGCTATGTAGGCTTTAAAGTTTTATGGACAGTAGCTCTGGGAATTTTGGTATCTACTATATTACTAGTAATATCAGCTTTCTTTTTTAGCATTTCCCTGCCACGTACTGTACCTATAATTTATTTCTCATTTGCTATATTGTTAGTCGGTGGCATCAGATTATTTTTCCAAATGTTAGTTAATAGAAATAAAAACAATAGAATTCCTGTATTGATCTATGGTGCCGGTTCATCAGGCCGAC
Organism: Photorhabdus hainanensis; assembly: GCF_018448965.1. Classification (NCBI taxonomy): domain Bacteria; kingdom Pseudomonadati; phylum Pseudomonadota; class Gammaproteobacteria; order Enterobacterales; family Morganellaceae; genus Photorhabdus; species Photorhabdus hainanensis. Next base: position 105,685 of record NZ_RCWD01000007.1, read on the forward strand.
AATTACAATTAGCACTAAATCAAGGGCAAGAGTACTTTCCTGTCGCATTTGTTGACGATGATATAACCTTACATAAAACAATGATTCAAGGAATTAGTGTCTATCCAACAGAGAATATTGATGAATTAATTCTTCGTTTTAACATTAAGAAAATATTATTAGCAATACCTAGTGCACCCAAGTCAATACGTCAAAATGTCATCCACCGCTTAGAACATTTTCCGTGTGAAGTTCTCTCTATTCCAAGCATGACTGACTTAGTAAAAGGGAATGCATTTATTGATGAATTAAAAGAGGTTTCTATAGAAGATCTATTAGGACGTGATCCTGTGGAACCAATACCTGAACTAATGAATGCAAATATAACGAATAAACATGTCATGGTAACAGGAGCTGGTGGTTCTATTGGTTCTGAACTATGCCGTCAAATATTACGCTGTAAACCTGCTAAGTTAGTATTATTTGAATTATCTGAATATAACCTTTACACAATTGACAAAGAACTTAATGAACAATGTCATCGTGAAAGTATTAAAACTGAGATTATACCCCTTCTAGGTTCAGTTCAACATCAATGCCGCTTAAGTACTGCAATGATTAGCTTCCAAATTCAAACTGTCTATCATGCAGCTGCTTATAAGCACGTTCCTTTAGTTGAATATAACGTAGTCGAAGGAGTACGTAATAATATATTTGGTACTCTTTACAGTGCTCAAGCTGCTATAGAAGCTGGTGTTGAAACCTTTGTTTTAATTTCAACAGATAAAGCGGTTCGTTCTACCAATACTATGGGAGCGACTAAGCGTATGGCAGAATTAATTTTACAGGCTCTAGCTGAGGCACAAAATCAAACCCGTTTCTGTATGGTTCGTTTCGGTAATGTATTGGGATCATCAGGTTCTGTAGTACCACTGTTTCGCAAACAAATTCTGAATGGTGGCCCTATCACTGTGACTCATCCAGATATTATTCGTTACTTTATGACAATTCCAGAGGCTTCCCAATTAGTAATTCAAGCTGGGGCCATGGGTACTGGAGGAGATGTCTTTGTACTTGATATGGGCAATCCTGTTAAGATCCTTGATTTAGCTCACCGTATGATTAGATTAAGTGGCCTAACATTGAAAAACAAACAAAACCCAGAAGGAGATATAGAAGTAAAAGTTGTAGGACTCCGCCCAGGTGAAAAGTTATTTGAAGAGTTATTAATTGGTGACGCAGTAAATAATACAGCTCACCCACGTATTATGACTGCTCAAGAGAACATGTTACATTGGCCAATACTGCGTGAACTTTTAGTCGAATTAGCAGATGCATGTTGCAACCACGATTACAAGCAAATTCGCCAATTATTATTAAAAGCGCCAGCAGCATTCTCACCAGTAGATGGAATATGTGATCTAGTTTGGAAAGCCAAACAAAATCTCAGTCGTAATGTAACCCAAGCCAAAAAATATGATATCGAATTTTTTATAGCTGAATCGCATATACCCTATGGATTTCAAGATGCATCGCGACGGCAAGGGAGCGAATCCCCGGGAGCATAGCAAACTATGTGACCGGGGTGAGAGAGTGCAGCCAACAACAAAGAAGCAACTTGAAAGATGACGGGTATATACCCTTTCATAAGCCCAAGAATCACCACACCGAATCTATCAACTGACTGGAAATGTCAGAGTTGAATGTTACAATCAATCATTATGATACCTAAAACTGATAATTGAACAAGTAATAAAAAGCTTTGCAACGATTCAATTCAAATCCAAAAATACTAGTCTGAAATATTTTTGTACTCATTCATCTAAGATGATTAATAAAGATTCTATTCCAAATAATCTGCTGCCTTGCATCACTCAGGTTTCTATCGGTTGTTTGGAACGTTTATCGATTTACAATAATTATTTAATCCAAAACATGCCAAATTTCATGACTATGTTAAAGTAAGGTCCGATATCTTACTATCTACTTTATTTCAGACTATCAAAAATATATTTACAGGAGCTAAAATGAATAATCACAATATTATTATTTGTGGAGAAGGCCATGGTTTAAAACATGTCTTTAGTGGGCTTGTATCTACAGGCATTAACTTTATATTATGCTCTAATGACGAAGAAATTATTAAAGAAGCAAAAGATAAAAGCATTATATGTGTTAACCATTATATAGAAGCTATTTCTTCTCCCAAAGATATAGTTTTAACTGCTGGATACAAACCTATAATCCCCCCTGAACATTTGTATACAGCTCGTTTTATAAATATCCATTATTCCTTACTTCCTAAATATCGTGGTTTACATTCCATTGTCTGGGCAATGCTAAATGGAGAAGAAAATGTTGGTTTTACAATCCATGAAATGACAAGCCTAGTAGATCAAGGCGATATCCTATATCAAGAATCAGCACCTGTAGGTAATAAGTCTTCTTGGGATCTTATGCTACATTTTGATAGGAGAGTAAAAGAAGTTATAAGCAATGTATTGACAAATTATTCCAATGGTTCTATTAAACTTGATGCTCAAAATGAAGAAGACGCAATCTATGTAGCTAAACGTAATCAAGAAGATTGTCAAATAAATTGGAATGAATGGGATGCTGTTTTCTTCTCTAGGTCATTAAAAGCTTTAGTAAAACCTTATCCTCTCCCATATTTTATTTATAAAAACAAAAAAATAGAAATTCTAAAAGCTCATATTATTCAAAAAGATTATTTAGAAATAAATGGTCATATTGTTAATATAGATAACGAAGTTATCTGGGTTAAAATACCCAAAGGCATCTTAAAAATTTCCAAGATATTAATAGATGGAGACGAGTTAAATGCAGTAGACTATTTTAAAAGACCTGGGGCACGATTATCTTAATACTCGAAAATAATATAGTTATATCCCAAATAATTATAATAAGAATTAATTAATGTTAGTATTTTAAAAAAGTAGAGTTTATAATGTTCAAATTAGAACCATTAGATAAAAACCATTATGATAATTGGAATAAAATTGTAATCAACGCTAAAAATGGAAATTTCCTATTTCTAATTGATTATTTTAAATATCATGAAAATAGATTCATAGATGCCTCCTTAATAATTTATAAAAAACAAATTCCCGTTGCGGTATTCCCTGCCAATATTAATAATGGTGCCATATACAGCCATAGTGGTCTTACTTATGGTGGATTAATCTATGGGAAAGAGCTTCACGCAAAAGATATCTTGTCTATATTTGATATAATAAAAGAATATTATCTAAATGGTGGGTATGAAAAAATAATATATAAATGCATCCCTGATGTATTCAAAAAATATCCATCAAATGAAGATCTGTATGCTTTATTTATCAATCAAGCTAAATTAATTAGAAGAGATCTGTCATCTGTAATAAAAATTAAAGAATGTCCAAAATTATCTGATCTTAGAAAGAGATCCATAAAGAAAGCAGTTAAGAATAACATCATTATTAAGCAATCAGAAAATTTTTACAGTTTTCATAAATTACTAAGTGATGTATTATCAAAATTTGGTACTAAACCAGCTCATTCCTCGGATGAAATGAAGCTACTTTCATCTAGATTTCCTGAGAATATAAAGCTTTATACAGCAATAAAAGATAATTCTTTAATTGCTGGTTGTATAATCTATGACTTTGATCATATTGTTCATACACAATATTTAGCATCCAATGAAATAGGAAGAAATATAGGAGCTTTAGATGCTATTCTTAACTATTTGATAAATAGTGTTTATCGTGAGAGAAAATATTTTAGTTTCGGTATCTCTACCGAGAATTCAGGATATTACTTAAACGAAGGTCTGATCGCACAGAAAGAAGGATTTGGGGGAAGAGGCGTAACCCATGACTTTTATGAATGGGATCTAAATAACAGCTAATATAAAATCTATACACTAAATATCCTCTGATTTTTACCTGAAATAATAAAGAATCATATTGACTAAATTATCACGAGTTTAAAAATAATAACTAATAAAATACACAGGAATATTTAAATGCCAATCCTAATCACCGGCGGAGCCGGCTATATCGGTTCACACACAGTATTAGCGCTTCTGGAAAAAGGAACTGATGTTGTTGTTATCGATAACCTTTGCAATTCATCACCAAAATCTCTTCGTAGAGTTGAAAAGCTTACTAGCAAATCAGTGAAATTTTATCAAGGTGATATCCTTGATTTAGATTTACTGAATAAAATCTTCCAGGAAAACAAAATAGAATCTGTAATTCATTTTGCTGGATTAAAAGCCGTTGGTGAATCTACCAGAAAGCCACTTGAATATTATCAGAACAATGTTACTGGCACTTTAGTTCTGTTGCAGGCTATGCGTACCAATGGCGTACATAAATTAATTTTCAGTTCGTCCGCAACGGTTTATGGTGATCCTGAATTTGTACCACTCACGGAAAATGCGAAAGCAGGCGGCACTACCAACCCTTATGGCACTTCTAAACTGATGGTCGAGCAAATTCTAAAAGATTTTGCCGCAGCCGAGCCAAGCTTCAAAATCACCAGTTTAAGATATTTCAATCCTGTCGGTGCTCATCTATCAGGTATGATTGGCGAAGACCCTAATGGTATTCCCAATAATCTATTACCTTATATCACTCAGGTTGCCATCGGCCGTCTGGAATGTTTATCAGTCTATGGCAACGATTATCCAACTAAAGACGGTACCGGTGTTCGTGATTATATTCACGTAATGGATTTGGCTGAAGGCCATATTGCTGCCATTAACTATCTGGATAAACAGCAATCCTATGAAGTTTTTAATTTAGGAACAGGTGCTGGTTATTCTGTACTTGAACTACTTCATGCTTTTGAAAAGGCATCAGGCAAAAATATTCCATATAAAATTACAGATAGGCGCCCTGGAGATATTGCTAAGTGTTGGTCTGACCCATCCAAAGCTCGCGATATCCTTGGCTGGCAAGCAATACGCAATATTGACGATATGATGCGTGATAGTTGGAATTGGCAGAAGAATAACCCTCATGGCTTTCGTTCAGGGAAAGAACTCTAAGAACCTTTTATTATTGACTTAGCAACCACTCGGTTACTCGTAATCTTAGTCAGTACAGCAAATAATTATAAGCTGGCAGATATTCTGCCGCTAACAAGTCAGTACCGTAATTGCTGGCGCCAAAGGCTGGGAAGGAATTGAAGATTTTAGGGTTGAGGGTTGAGGTTAAAGCAATACGGTAAATTTGAACAAGGTATTCTAATTCATTACACCATAGTCCATATGTTAGCTATATCAGTGTCAAGCAGCTTCAAAAGTGTTCCATTGAATGGATGGATGGATATTTGCCATGAACTAACGAAAAGCTCAGGGGGTGCCACAGATGGAAAAACCGTCAGGCGCTCCCAATTCAGCTCAGTAACTCAGGGAAATTGTCATCTCGGATAAAACACATCGCCGTGAATTTACTGAACAACACTAAAATATTTAAGGAGAAAATTGAAACAAAAGCATCAACGAGTACAGCCTATCTATCTGAAATTCCTGTCAAGCAAACCCTCCTGTAATCTTTTCCTAAGATACCATCATTAAAAAATAATGTATCACTAGATCTTAATAATTCACTATAAAAGTATTATCAAAATAATTAGTCTATTGGTCGTTTTTTTTATGAAAACAAAAAACTCAAGAGAGCTACTCAATGATGTAATAGAGTGGGATATATGTAATTGGAGTCATGCTTTAAAATATTGGCAAGACCATTCTAACCTAGAATTAAAGTCAGCTAATATTCTAGAACTAGGAAGCCGAAATGGTGGATTATCACTGTGGGCAGCATTAAATGGAGGTAATGTTTTATGTACGGATTTAAATGGCCCTACTTCAAAAGCGCAGGAGAAACATAAGCGTTATAATATAGAAAATAGAATTCGATATGGTAAATTAAGTGCATTAGATATTAAATATAGAAACCACTTTGATATCGTTATGTTTAAGTCAGTATTAGGTGGCATTGGTTATAATTCAAATAAATCAGCACAAAAAAAGGCGATTAATCAGATTTTCCATTCATTGAAAGAAGGGGGTGAATTTTGGTTTGCAGAAAATTTAATCGCATCACCATTGCATAAGTTTCTCAGAAAGAATTATGTTAATTGGGGGAATACTTGGGGCTATGTTACTGTCAGCGAAATGACTGAGTATCTATCAGCATTTTCAAATGTTAATTATACAACTTTAGGTTTCCTTGCTACGTTTGGCAGGAATGAATCTCAAAGAAAATTTTTAGGGATGTTAGATAATAAAGTTCTAAATAAGGTCGTTCCTAAACATTGGCACTATATTATAATCGGAGTAGCAAAGAAATAACCCAGAGAATCTCTAAAGAATTTAGTATGTTAGATTATATCTAGTGATGTTTTTTCACTTTTAATTTTATTGACAATACAATCAAGTACCTCAACAGGAAAAGATCTTCCAACAGATAAATAGGAATATCGATGAAGATCCCCCTGCATCCCTTCCTGATTTCTGCTAACCTGTGCCCCTTGTTTCTGGGGGGCATTATGCTAAACATCGTCTTATTTGAACCTGAAATCCCACCTAATACCGGTAATATTATTCGTCTTTGTGCTAATACCGGATTTCAATTGCATCTGATTCAGCCTCTGGGGTTTACCTGGGATGATAAAAGGCTACGTCGAGCCGGGCTGGATTATCATGAGTTCGCCAATGTTAAACAACATCATGATTATTTTACTTTTTTAGAGAATGAAGGATTAGCAGGAGTGTCTTCTGCTCGTTTGTTTGCTCTCACAACAAAAGGAACTCCAGCACATAGCGCCGTAAGTTATCGAGCAGGGGATTATTTAATGTTTGGGCCGGAAACCCGAGGGTTACCACCTTATGTATTGGATAATATGCCCCCACAACAAAAAATTCGTATCCCAATGCTAGTAAACAGTCGCAGTATGAATCTTTCCAATTCAGTTGCCGTTGTTGTTTTTGAAGCTTGGCGGCAATTAGACTATCAGGGCGCTATCATTAGAAAATAGTGTGCTAATAATCGCTACACACTTCTGCAATGGTTCAACGTGTTATTGATCATATCACGGCAATTTTTTCCTCTTTGCGTGGGTCACAGAAATGCAGTATAGGAACCGCTCTGCACCAGACCCACAGTGAGAACCAAACAACCCTTTTCGTCATGTTACTCAGATAGATAAAGCATGGTACAGCCATGATAGTTATCAGCTCAGTATTCCAATATCGCATCCGATAAAAGATGGACAGAATACAACAGGCTTTGACGATGTAAGTGGCAGAATAGCCATGATGTATCGTTAGGAAAACAGTAAGACATCAAGGGTATAGTTTTTATTCTAAGTTTTATGAATAAGTTTTTGCGTTAAATCATAATTCATCACAAGAAGTAGATGCTATGATTAGTATAACTTAACCCTATTGAGGAATTTTTTCTCTTTGAAAATCGATTCAGATAACTTAATCAGGGTTAATTCCCTCAAATGATCTACTATTTGATAAAACTATTTAGATCATAATAATTTAATAAAGTTAGTATTAAAATAACTCATTTTCATTGATATATATTGGTTACGCTATGAAAGCAAAAAATTCAAAAGAATTTCTCCATGATGTCATAGAATGGGACATATATAACTGGAGTTATTCCTTAAAATATTGGCAAGATCATTCTGGATTAGACTTAAAATCAGCTAATATTCTAGAGCTAGGTAGTAGAAATGGTGGGCTATCATTATGGGCAGCATTAAATGGAGCAAATGTCTTATGTACTGATTTAGATGGCCCCACGCCAAAAGCACTGGAGAAACATGAACGTTATCATATAGAAAATAGCATTCAATATGATAAATTAAACGCATCGGATATCAAATATAAGAACCATTTTGATATTGTTATGTTTAAATCAGTATTAGGTGCTGTCGGTTATAATTTCAATAAAATAGCACAAAAAGAGGCTATTAATCAGATCTTTCATTCATTAAAAGAAGGCGGTGAGCTTTGGTTTGCAGAAAATTTGGTTGCATCACCATTGCATAAATTCCTCAGGAAAAATTATGTTAATTGGGGAAATACCTGGGGCTATGTTACCGCCAGGGAAATGACAGATTATCTATCAGCATTTTCAAATGTTGATTATACAACATTAGGCTTCCTTGCTACGTTTGGCAGGAATGAATTTCAAAGAAGATTTTTAGGGATGTTAGATAATAAAGTTATAAATAAAGTCGTTCCTAAACATTGGCACTATATTATAATAGGTGTAGCAAGAAAATAATTTAAGCATGCAAAATCATATTCCCACATTTAATATGTGAAAATATGATAATGATTACTAATATCTATACCCTATGGATTTCAAGTTGCATCGCGGCGGCAAGGGAGTGAATCCCCGGGAGCATAGCAAACTATGTGACCGGGGTGAGCGAGTGCAGCCAACAAAGAGGCAGCTTGAAAGATGACGGGTATATATTTCGAAAAGTCAAATTCCATCCCCATACTCAAAGCCATTGTTGATACCATTAAAGTGTTGGTTCATATCCAATGATGGCTTTTCGCTTTCAGGTTTACCGACGATACGGGCAGGCACCCCAGCGGCTGTTGTATGTGGTGGAACAGAGCGCAGTACAACTGAACCAGCGCCAATTTTCGCCCCTCGGCCAATTTCGATATTACCTAATATTTTCGAACCTGCGCCAATCATCACTCCTTCCCTGACTTTCGGATGACGATCACCCCCTGTTTTACCCGTACCACCAAGAGTGACGGATTGCAGGATAGAAACGTCATTTTCCACTACTGCCGTTTCACCAATCACTATGCCTGTAGCATGGTCAAGCATAATGCCACAACCAATCTTTGCCGCCGGGTGAATATCAACGCCAAAAGACATCGAGATTTGGTTTTGCAGATAAATAGCCAATGCCTTACGCCCTTCCCCCCAAATCCAGTGAGCAATACGATAGGCTTGTAGTGCATGAAATCCTTTGAGGTACAGCAGAGGAGTGGAGTATTTATCTACGGCGGGATCACGTAGACGTACTGCTATGATGTCGCGGGCAGCAGAGACAATCATCTTCTGATCTGAACGATAAGCCTCTTCTACAATCTCTCTCACAGCAATAGCCGGCATAATCGGCGTAGCCAGCTTATTAGCCAACATATAGCTTAAGGCACTACCAAGATTTTCATGCTTGAGTAATGTTGCATGAAAGAAACTGGCCAACATCGGTTCACATTCAGCCAGTGCTCTCGCTTCTGTTTTTATGTTCTTCCAAACTTCGTCCAATTCTTCTAGCGACATATTTTTTACTCTCACATTTAGAACCTATTTCATTAGATTTTTATTTAAGAGCGCACATCATCGCTCTCATCCTTTCTGGCTCTTCCTAATAATGCCTGAGCAGCTTCTTTCACATTTTTATTGCAATAGAGTATCTGATAAATTTGTTCTGCAATCGGCATTTCGACATTGGCACGATTAGCCAACGCACGTACTTCTTTGGTATTGCGATAACCTTCAACAACCTGTCCAATCTGATCCTGGGCTTCTTCAACGCTAATTCCCTGCCCTAGCATCATGCCAAAGCGACGGTTACGTGATTGGTTATCAGTACAAGTTAAGACCAAATCGCCCAATCCCGCCATGCCCATAAAGGTAGCAGGATCAGCGCCAAGCGCTATACCAAGGCGACTCATTTCCGCCAATCCACGCGTAATCAAGGCAGTACGAGCATTAGCGCCAAAACCCATACCATCAGATATCCCCGCGCCAATGGCAATCACGTTTTTTACGGCGCCGCCAAGTTGAACGCCAATAAAATCAGTATTTTTGTAAACCCGAAAACTTTTGCCACAGTGGAATAATTGTTGGAGTTCGTCGCTAAAAGCAGATTCCGTCGCGGAAATAGCAATCGCAGTGGGTAAACCAGCCGCTAATTCTTTAGCAAATGTTGGGCCAGAGAGCACCGCTAGCGGTATTTCATTGCCTAATATCTCACGGGCCACATCCTGTAATAACCGACCGGTATGCGCTTCCAGACCTTTAGTTGCCCAGACGATACGTGAGTCAGACCGTAGATGAGGTTTCACCTGTTTTAATACCTCACCAAACACATGGCTCGGTATCACAATAAGGATGTTACGGCTTGCTGTTAATGCTTTTATCAGGTCTGTTTCAAGCAATAAACTATCAGGAAAGGAAACATCCGGCAGAAATGCCTGATTACAACGCGCCTGTTGCAATGCCCGGATATGTTCTGGGTTGTGCCCCCAAAGTACAACATTATGGCCATTACGAGCCAGCGTAATGGCTAATGAGGTGCCGTATGAACCGGCACCGATCACTGTCATAGAAACAGTACTATTCATTAAGCTTCCTGTTCAGTTTGTTCACCGCCCTGAGACTGTTCGGCCTGCTGTTGCAGGTAGTTCATGAACAGGGCATCAAAGTTTACTGGAGCCAGATTCAGTTGTGGGAAAGTACCACGACTAACCAAGTTAGTGATGCATTCACGAGCATATGGGAACAAGATATTCGGGCAATATGCACCCAAGCAGTGAGCTAGCTGAGTTCCTTCGATACCTTCAATAGAGAAAATACCCCCTTGCTGTACTTCACATAGGAATGCTGTCTCTTCTCCCAAAGTGGCCGTTACAGTTACACGCAGAACAACTTCATAAACCCCTTGAGCCAACTCACTGGAAGCGGTATCCAGATCCAGTTTTACTTCCGGCTGCCATTCCTGTTGAAACACTTGCGGTGCGTTTGGTGCTTCAAAAGAGATATCTTTGGTGTAGATGCGTTGGATCTGGAAAGCCATTTCTGTATTGCTTTGTTCTGACATAATAATTGTTACCTTTAGATGTCCTTATTAAATTTTTTATGTGAATGTCTCCATTCACGCCCAAAATGATTACTTTTTACCACGCGCCAATGGCAAGTTTTCGCCTGTCCAACCCGCCAAACCTTCTTTCAAGGAACATACGCGCTCAAAACCGGCACGAATAAGATTCTCTGCCGGAGTACGAGATTCAATGCCATTCGCAGAAACAACAATTACAGGCTGCTTTTTATGTTTTTCCAACTCAGCAAAATTGTTGTCTTTAATTTCAGAGGGAGTCAGGTTTACTGAACCAATAATATGCCCTTTGCGGAAATCTTCACGGGAACGTAAATCCACGACGATGGCTTCTTCTTTGTTGATCAGATTAATAGCTTGAGCACGAGTTATCTCTTTGGTTTTAGAGAAGAAACCTCTCGATGTAGTCACAATAACGGCAACCAGCAGCGCAATCCAGATGAGGCTTAAGGTCATATGCTGGTTAATAAATTGCATGATTTCTTGCAGCATGGGGACAAAAACTCCCGTTGGTTAATAACAAATTTCTAAGGTTCCAGAGTATACCTTTGTGTTGCGTCAATTACAGCCAAATAGCATAAGCTCAATGCAAATTTTGCGGAGAGTTTCGAGAAAAAATAAAAATATCCTGAAAATGAAGCATTTTAAATCCCTATCCCAATAAGTACATTACCTGCATCTGCCCTGTCACACTCAATGCATGCAGGAATTTCAGCAATAAATAGGCTAGTATGTTTATTACTATTCGATTTCGATGTTAAGACAGCATTATCTGAAAGTGTAAAAAATCAGCGTAGTATCTGGTAACTCTTTGTTCATCATGAAATAATCTAGCGCATACAGTAGCAAGGTATATTTACAGAAATGGCTGACAACAAGGAAATACATAGCCGTAATTATCGGCGCAATCAGAACTCACGGCGGAATAATATCTGTGCCTCGTTGTTCTATGCTTTCCTATTTGTTATTTTCAGCTTCAATACCTTTGCAAATCAAATTATCGCCAATAAAAATCAGCTGAAAGATCTCCAACAAGACATCGCGGAGAAAGAGAAAAGTGTACAACAACAGCAGCAAAAACGTAGTTCTTTGCTAAATCAATTAAAAGATCAGGAAAATACCATTTCCACAATTGGTCAATCCCTACACAACACTCAAACTCAACTCAGTAAGCTGAATAAAGAGATTGCCGCTCTCGTCTCCAACATCAAAAAACTGGAAAAACAACAAAACGCGCAACGAGATATGCTGGCGCGCCAATTGGATGCTGCATTTCGTCAAGGGCAACATCAAGGGCTTGAACTCATGTTCAGAGGAGAAGAGGGAAAGAGAGGTGAGCGCATACTCGCTTACTATAGCTACCTTAATCAAGCCCGTCAGGACACCATTGTTAAACTTGAACAAACAACCGTTGATTTAACTGAACAAAAAAAACTTGAGCAACAGAAACAGGAAGAGCAAAAACAAGTTCTAACTGAACAACAACAGCAAAAGCAGCAAATGGAAGTCGCCCGCAACGCTCGGCAGAAAACCCTAACTGAGCTGGAATCTTCCTTAAAGCAAGACCAAAAAAATCTCGCTGAACTAAAACAAAATGAAACCCGTCTGCGAGATAAAATTGCTAAAGCAGAACGGGAAGCGAAAGCACGTGCTGAACGAGAAGCCAGAGAAGCTGCCCGTGTTCGTGCCCAGATTGCAGCGAAACAGAAGCAAGCGCAGCAAAAAGGTTCCAGCTACAAACCCACTGAAGATGAACGCGCATTGATGGCGCGTACAGGTGGTCTTGGCCGTCCAGCGGGTCAGGCAATCTGGCCTGTCCACGGTAAAGTGATACATGAGTTTGGTGAAGCGTTGCAAGGCGAATTGCGCTGGAAAGGCATGGTGATTTCTGCGCAAGAAGGTACTGAAGTTAAAGCGATATCCGATGGCCGGGTACTGCTGGCTGACTGGTTACAAGGCTATGGGCTGGTTGTCGTGATAGAGCACGGTAAAGGTGATATGAGTCTCTATGGCTATAATCAGAGCGCTCTGGTCAAGGTCGGCCAGCAAGTTCGGGCCGGACAACCTATTGCGTTGGTCGGTAACAGTGGCGGCCAGCAACAATCCGCACTCTATTTTGAAATCCGCCGCCAAGGAAGAGCGGTAAACCCACAACCGTGGCTTGGGAGATGAATTAGTTGAGACAACACAGGTTCACAAAAATTGGTATTACCGCCCTGCTTCTCTTGAGCCTACAAGCCAGTGCAGCCCGTCTGGCAATTGTTATTGATGATTTTGGTTACCGTCCTCATAACGAAAACAAAATATTGCAGATGCCTGTTGCGGTTTCTATCGCCATTCTGCCGGATTCACCGCATGGCAGGGAAATGGCTGAAAAAGCCTATAAACAAGGGCGGGAGATCTTAATCCATCTGCCAATGGCGCCTTTAAGTAAACAACTGCTAGAACCGGATACTCTCCAGCCAACCATGAGCAGTGAAGAAATTGACCGCATCATCCAGCGTGCAATACAAAAAGTCCCTTATGCTGTAGGAATCAATAACCATATGGGTAGCGCTATGACTTCGAGCTTGCCGGGCATGCAGAAAGTGATGCGCTCATTGTCTCGTTATAATCTCTATTTTCTCGACAGCGTGACGATTGGCAATTCTCAGGCAACAAAGGCAGCGCAAGGCACGCCTGTTCGCGTTATCCGCCGTAATGTTTTCCTTGATGATGTGCAATCAGAAGCGGAAACTCGCCATCAGCTAAATCGTGCTATTTCCATTGCTCGTAAAAATGGTTCCGCTATTGCTATCGGTCATCCTCATTCAACAACCATTCGCGCACTGCAACAGATGCTGCCAACGCTTCCAGCCGATATTGAGTTAGTCAGCCCAAGCAGGTTGTTAAGTGGTAAACCTGTTGGTGATAACCAACGTAAATGGGGCAAGTTGTGTGAAATAAAAGAGGCACCCATTACAGTTACCAGTCAAGATTATCTGGCAGTTATTGGCGATACTCTGGTTGATAATCCTATTGTGAACACGGTGAGCCGATATATCCAGAAACTGACCGGAGATAAGTCTCAGGATAAAACAGAATAGAAATTCATTTTAAGAAATAGCCAATTATCTTCTAATACTTCAAATAGGCGCTCAAGAACTAAAAGCGCCTATTAATTTTAGTGATAACTGATTCGATCGGTTAATCCCAATTCAGAATAACTTTACCAGACTGCCCTGAACGCATGATGTCAAAGCCTTTCTGGAAATCATCAATAGAGAACCGGTGAGTGATAATGGGCGTCAGATCCAAACCAGACTGAATCAATGTAGCCATTTTATACCAGGTCTCAAACATTTCACGGCCATAAATACCTTTGATAAACAAGCCCTTGAAAATTACCTGATTCCAATCAATTGCCATATCTGATGGCGGAATGCCCAACAGTGCAACACGGCCGCCGTGATTCATGGTATTTAATAAGGTACGAAATGCTGCCGGAGCGCCGGACATTTCCAAACCAACATCAAAACCTTCCGTCATGCCCAATTCCGCCATGACATCGGTCAGATTTTCCTGACTGACATTCACCGCACGGGTGACACCCATTTTACGTGCCAGCTCAAGGCGATACTCGTTAACGTCTGTGATAACAACATGACGCGCGCCAACATGTTTACACACTGCCGCAGCCATAATACCAATTGGGCCTGCACCAGAAACCAGCACATCTTCGCCAACCAGATCAAACGAAAGCGCGGTATGAACAGCATTGCCAAATGGGTCAAAAATAGAAGCCAGCTCATCAGAGATGTTATCTGGGATTTTGAACGCATTAAATGCAGGAATAACCAAGTATTGAGCAAAACAACCAGGGCGGTTTACCCCTACGCCAATGGTATTACGGCATAAGTGAGTACGGCCGCCACGACAGTTACGGCAGTAACCACAAGTAATATGTCCTTCGCCAGACACCCGATCACCAATTTTAAAACCCTTTACCTCCTGACCAATAGCGACAACTTCACCGACATATTCATGACCAACAACCATTGGCACAGGAATTGTTTTTTGCGACCAATCATCCCAGTTATAGATGTGCACATCCGTACCACAAATCGCCGTTTTACGGATTTTGATCATCACATCATTGTGCCCCAACTCCGGCTCGGGCACATCGGTCATCCAGATGCCTTCTTCCGCTTTTAACTTTGACAATGCTTTCATAGAGATGCCTTATGCAATTACGCTCAATTGCTTACCAATTCGCGTGAACGCCGCAACTGCACGTTCAATTTGCTCTTCCGTATGCGCGGCTGACATTTGCGTGCGGATACGGGCCTGATTTTTAGGGACTACCGGATAGAAGAAGCCGGTAACATAAATGCTTTCTTTCAATAATTCTGCGGCAAATTCCTGTGCCAGTTTTGCATCACCCAACATAACCGGAATTATCGCATGGTCAGCCCCTGCTAACGTGAAACCTGCTGCGGTCATTTTTTCACGGAATAGATTAGCGTTCTTCCACAGACGATCACGCAATGCATCGCCCTCTTTCAGCATATCCAGCACTTTAATGGATGCCGCTACAATCGCCGGAGCCAATGAGTTAGAGAACAGATATGGGCGTGAACGTTGGCGCAGCCACTCAACAACTTCTTTACGTGCTGCGGTATAGCCACCGGAAGCACCACCCAACGCTTTACCTAGTGTGCCGGTAATGATGTCAATACGATCCATAACGTCACAATATTCATGAGTACCACGGCCATGCGCGCCAACAAAACCCACCGCATGGGAGTCATCCACCATGACCAGGGCATCAAATTCATCAGCCAGATCACAGATAGATTTTAAATCAGCAATCACACCATCCATTGAGAACACACCATCGGTTGCAATCACAATATGGCGTGCATTATCTGCTTTGGCTTGTTCTAACTGTGCTCTCAGTTCCTGCATATCATTATTAGCATAACGATAACGTTTCGCTTTGCATAAACGGACACCATCAATAATAGAAGCGTGGTTCAACGCATCAGAGATAATGGCATCTTCCGGCCCAAACAACGTTTCAAATAAACCACCATTAGCATCAAAACAAGAAGAATAAAGAATGGCATCTTCCATACCCAAAAATTCCGCCAGCTTTTTCTCCAGCTCTTTATGAGTATCCTGAGTTCCACAAATAAAACGAACAGATGCCATACCAAAACCGTGGCTATCCATCCCAGCTTTAGCAGCGGCAATCAGCTCAGGGTGATTAGCCAAACCTAAATAGTTATTTGCGCAGAAGTTAATAACGTGGCTGCCATCGGCTACAGCAATGTCAGCATTTTGTGCAGAAGTGATGATACGTTCATTTTTGAACAACCCTTCCGAATGGGCTTGTTCTAATTGTTCGTTAATTTGCTGATAAAATGATGCTGACATTTATTTTCTCCTGATTTATAAATGAAGGGTCGTTAGACATTTTACTCATTGATCAGGCTACTGACGACACTATCAGGCAGATAATATTAACTTTGCTGTATCCGTCACGTCATGCGACCTGGATTACCATAATATTTCAGTATATTCCCCTGCTTAAGCTGCTGTCGTCATGGATGTTAGATGTTATTATAGACGCAATTTGCTTCATTAACCCGATTGTAGAGGTGAGTCGGATGATTATTGTCACTGGCGGTGCTGGATTTATTGGCAGCAATATTGTCAAAGCACTAAATGACGAAGGATATAAAGATATTCTGGTCGTAGATAATCTAAAAGATGGTACTAAGTTCACCAATCTGGTTGACTTGGATATTGCTGATTACATGGACAAGGAAGAGTTTATTGCCAGTATTCTGGCCGGTGATGATTTCGGTGATATTAACGCTATTTTCCATGAAGGCGCTTGTTCATCCACAACCGAGTGGGATGGCAAATATATGATGGATAATAACTATCAATATTCTAAAGAATTACTGCACTATTGCCTTGAACGCGGCACCCCTTTCCTGTATGCCTCCTCAGCAGCAACCTATGGCGGCCGCACTGATAATTTTATCGAAGAGCGCCAATATGAGAAACCACTCAACGTTTATGGTTACTCTAAATTTCTATTCGACCAATACGTCCGGGAAATCCTGCCTCAAGCTGATTCACAAATTTGTGGTTTCCGTTATTTCAATGTATATGGACCACGTGAAGGGCACAAAGGGAGTATGGCGAGTGTCGCCTTTCATTTGAATAATCAAATCAATCAGGGACAAAACCCAAAACTCTTCGCTGGCAGTGAAGGCTTTCAACGTGATTTTATTTATGTCGGTGATGCCGCAGCGGTTAATCTTTGGTTCTGGAAAAACGGCGTTTCCGGGATTTATAACTGTGGAACGGGTCGTGCTGAGTCTTTTCAGGCGGTTGCAGATGCGGTTGTTGAATTCCACCAAGATAAATCACTGCCTGTTGAGCGTATTGATTTCCCTGAACATTTGAAAGGCCGTTATCAGCGTTTCACGCAAGCAGATCTGACTAAACTTCGGGCGGCAGGTTATGATAAGCCATTCAAAACCGTTGCCGAAGGAGTAACGGAATATATGCATTGGCTTAATCAGGATAAATAATCTACTCGCTATGAAAATATTGGTGATCGGCCCTTCGTGGGTAGGTGACATGATGATGTCGCAGAGCCTTTACCGGACATTAAAGGCTTTGCATCCTAATGCAGAAATTGATGTGATGGCCCCAGCCTGGTGCCGCCCACTGCTGGACAAAATGCCGGAGGTCAATCAAGCATTGGCTATGCCGTTAGGTCATGGCGCATTAGCACTAGGCGAACGCCGTCGTTTGGGGGTCGCACTGCGTGAACGTAAATATAATCGCGCTTATGTGCTACCAAATTCTTTCAAATCTGCCTTGGCGCCTTTTTTCGCCAATATTCCTCTGCGCACCGGCTGGCGTGGTGAAATGAGATATGGATTGCTCAATGATATCCGCACATTGAATAAAGAAGCCTTCCCATTAATGGTTCAACGCTATGCCGCATTAGCTTACGATGCAAAACCCAGTAGCGCGACAGACCTGCCTCAACCATTACTTTGGCCTCAACTAGATGTCAGTGACGAGGATATTGCTGAATCCACCGCGGCATTCAATATTTCTGATTATCGGCCCATCATCGGTTTCTGCCCCGGCGCAGAATTTGGCCCGGCGAAACGCTGGCCGCATTATCACTATGCCGCGTTATCTCAACAGCTTATTACTCAAAAGGGCTATCAAATTCTGCTATTTGGCTCAGCCAAAGATCACGAAGGTGGAGAGGATATCCGCAAGTCACTGACGGAAGAAGCTCGTGAACACTGTATTAATCTTGCCGGGCAAACCTCTCTTGAACAGGCAGTCAATATCATCGCGGCCTGTGATGCCATTGTGACCAACGACTCTGGCTTGATGCATGTCGCCGCAGCGCTTAATCGCCCTCTGGTTGCACTTTACGGCCCAAGTAGCCCAGATTTTACTCCACCATTATCCGATAAAGCGGAAGTTATCCGTCTTATTACTGGCTATCATAAAGTCAGAAAAGGCGACAGCGCACATGGCTATCATCAGAGTCTGATTGACATCCAGCCAGAACAAGTTATCACTTCCCTGGAAAAATTATTACAAGCGGAGAACCAGAGTTGATGCGGGTTTTACTGGTTAAAACTTCTTCTATGGGCGACGTCCTCCACTCGCTCCCTGCACTGACTGACGCAGAAAAAAACTTACCTGATGTCCGTTTTGATTGGGTAGTAGAGGAAGGTTTTGCCCAAATCCCTGGCTGGCACAGCGTTGTTGAGCAAATTATTCCTGTTGCTATTCGCCGCTGGCGTAAAAACTGGTTTAGTCCAGAAATTCGTACAGAACGCCACTTATTCAGAGAAAAATTAAAATTACATCAATATGATGCCATCATCGATGCCCAAGGGTTATTGAAAAGCGCATTTTTAGTCACTCGATTAGCTTATGGCCCTAAACATGGTTACGACCGCAAAAGTATCCGTGAGCCATTAGCAAGTTTTTTTTATGATTGTTGTCATGCAATCAGCAAGCAACAGCACGCCGTAGAACGTATCCGGGAGCTGTTTGCTGTCAGCCTGGGTTATACCAAACCGGCAGCACAGGGCGATTATGGGATTGCCCGTCATTTTCTGAATCAGCACCCAGAAAACCAGAGCAATTATCTGGTTTTTCTCCATGCTACAACCCGCGATGAAAAACATTGGCCGGAAAGCCATTGGCGACAACTTATTACTGAAATTCAGCCGACAGGTGTACGAATTAAGCTCCCTTGGGGCGCAGAACATGAATACCAACGTGCGCTGAGACTGGCAGAAAACTTTCCTCATGTGGAAGTACTACCAAAGCTGACTTTGGCACAAGTAGCCCAAGAGTTGGCTGGTGCAAAAGCGGTTGTTTCTGTTGATACTGGCCTGAGCCACCTCACTGCGGCATTGGATCGCCCTAATATCACGTTGTTTGGTCCGACAGATCCAGGACTAATTGGTGGCTATGGCAAAGAACAAATATCGTTAAAAGCGGAGGATGGGAATATCAAAAGTATTATGCCATCGAAAGTATTAGCTCATCTTCAAAAAAATATTGGCTGATTAATGCTTAAATCTGAGGCGTTTCTGGTAGACGCCTGATTTTTTATTTGTTAACTGAAAACAGATAATTTGCTATAAACCCTATCCCATATTATCTATTTTCCTATCCAAACGTTAAAATAATCGCTTTATAATAATAAATTTAAGCCATATTCTTCCATTAATCTAATAATAGCAAATGTATTATTTAACTATTTTTATCATGAATTATATTATACAAAACTGCTTTCAATTTAATCTTATTAACAAAATGAACACTAATTTAAACAAAATATTCAACACTTAACCTAATTTAGGCAGTATTATCTGCCCAAATTTAAGTGAATCTATATTAATTCTATTTTATTAATCATGATGACTTCTTAAATTGATAATATTCAGCCAATGTCATTCCTTGAACCTGTGGTTGTAAGTAGTTAAATAGTGCTTCTAGATCCCGATAAAGTAATTCAATCTGTTGTTCATTTTTAAATGTCGGACTGCCACCAGGCATAAATTCAGATGAATGCAGCATAAATTCAACATAATCACAGCCTTCTGCTAATGTCTGCTGAACCACTTTTTTCATTTGTTCCAAATTTCCCCCCTTTGGCCTTAGCCAGTTAACAGATGGAGAACGCTGTTTCCCACGTAAGCTGTCATATTTCTGTTTAAGGAAATTCATCAACGGAGAGTGTTTATATTGAATACTCATAGGGACTTCCAGCAAAGAAGAATCACCTTCTTTAGCAACATCCTGCAAATCCATAAAATAGGCATAAGATGGAAAGTAACGATAATCAGTTCCACCATTACCATTAGGATCGCCTTTGGTGAAACGCCAATTAACCCGTGGTGTTACTGAACAATCGACTTGATAACCATATTCCACCAGCAATTCAGCATAATATTCATTAAATGCCCAACGACCTGCCCGATGACTTAACATTTTGACCTGTAGTTTGTCTTCCAATAACTTAGTCATGAGATCAACTTTGGCTCTAACTTGTTCTTTTGGAAATTCAATCAGATAAGGTTTATAACGCATGTCATCGTCTGTAAGAGGAACAAGTGGCGGGTTATTCCAGGCATGTAAATGCATACCAATTTCCCCCTGCCCTCTGGCAATAATATCTTTGGCAAATTCAATGTATAAATCATTCATTGCCATTTCATAGTTCGTCAACCAAACTGGCTTAAAACCAAAATGCTCACATAAATGCTGAAATCTTGGTAAATAATGGGTATTTTTTGTCGAGATCTGACCGTGATTTTGCCACAGGTCATCACCCTCAGTGTCTATAGTGATAATAAATGCAGGTCGAGTCATCAGAATATGCCCACAATAGAATAATATGATGGCTTTATAGTACGCAGATCTATAAAATAGTGCAATTATCTTATCATACGTATAGTAGCTCTATATCTTAATTAAATTTCATGCTTCGCATTGTTAAATCAACAATATAGATGTTATTTCAGCTCATAATACACTTACTATTAAGCAACATATGGAAATATCAGAGAATATTATTAATTTCGGTTTCGGTGACTGTAAAGTAACAAATTTTGCTTTCCCAGGCGATAAATTTGATCCCTCTGTGGAACATTTTGATGTCTTCTTTGGCGTAACCAATGATTATTTAAGGCATGCAATAACGACTACTGCCTCAATAATTGAGAATAACAGAAACATTAGTTTTGTATATCACTTTATTTCTTCTGATGATTTATTAAATTACCAATACTCCATTGAAGAATGGGTTAAAGATAAAAAAATAAAAATAATCATTCATGAATTAAAGGATACTATACTTAACAATAAGGAATTCGATAGTAAATACTCAATCGCTGCCTTTTTCAGAATATTATGTCCTTACTTTTCTAATAATGACTACTCTCTATACGTTGACAGTGATGTCATATGTATAAATAATATAGAAGACCTATTCATAAAATCAAGCAACAGTACATTAAAAGCTGTCAGAGATTGCTATTCTTCGGCAAAATCAAGAATTGAATTTTTAGGTCTAAAAGATAAGAATTATTTCAATTCAGGAGTTCTTGTTTTTAATAATAAACCCTGGATAGAAAAGCAATTAACTAAAAAAATCATTAATTTTGTTTTAAATGATACTAGAGAATTTGATTTCCCCGATCAAGATGCTATAAATGGTTGCTTGTCCAACGAGATAGAATGTTTAGATGACAAATACAATTGTTTAGTAAACTCGCAAGAAGTAAATTCAAACATATTAAATACAGATAAAATTGTATTCTTACATTTTGCTGGTGATAAGAAGCCCTGGTTCCCATGGTATTCAGAATTACCGTGTTCAAAACTCTACATAAAAGCCACAGCCTATTCTCCCTGGAAAAATTCACCTTATATTTTAGAAACAAAAAATATAACACAATTAAGAGCAGCTTATAAATTTTACGCCAAAAATAAAATGATTATCCATTTTCTAAAATATTATGCAAAGTACCGATACTATAAAATAAAATTATAGATATCTTGTCTCTATAAAAGCGCTGATAAAATCATCAGTGCTTTTATTACTATATCTTTATTAAATAATCCCAATAAATGGAAATCCAATATGTACGCAATATTATAATATCTAATGGATTGAGAGTATCTTATCCGTTATCGCCATGTAGATATCAGACAATGGGATATCACCTATTTTTCCATTTTTACTAATGAGTTGGGTTGCATTTTTATTTCCAGGCCCCCAAACATCATTATTTACAAATTTGCCATGAAGATCATTACCATATAATGCGATTGTATTTTTCTCATAAGCGGCTGCCACATGGACTATTGATGTGTCCGGAGAGATTACTAAATCAGCATTCTTTATTATTTCCACAGCGCTCAAAAAATCACCAAAGGGGTTACAGATACACCCATTCAAATAAGAAAGCGATTTTAACTTATCAAATTTACCAATAAGAATAATATTAACTTTACTATCTAGACCTTTGAAATAATCAACAATACCAACTAATTGCTCTCTAGATATATCTCTTCTCCTTTCCGCGGCAAACGGATTAATAACTACGGTAATACCATCTAATAACCCTAATAAAAAGTTATTTACTTTTTCAATTGTATCCGCTGGAATATGAATATCATATCTCATATTATATTGATTAATATCCATAGCGTGCAAAAGAAGTTTATATCTTTCTGTAATATGAGAGTTATATTCCAAATATTTAATGCTCTTACTATAAGTGTTAATATTTTCTTTATTAAATCCAATAACATATTTAGCATTAATTATTCTTATGAATAAAAGATAGATAATGGGTATCTGTTCACCCATATCAATGATCAGATCAAAGTTTTCCTTTCTTAAGGAAAATGCTAATTTTATAATAGCAAAAGTTTTTTGGGGATAAAAATATACTCTGCCAATATATGGATTACTCTCAATCACACAGTAGTTCGCTTTCCCTGATAATACATGGAGCTTTATCCCTTTTTTATCCAATTCTCTAAAAACAGGCGTGGATACAATCATATCACCAATCTTATCATCATCTCGCAAAAATAAAACTTTTTTGATGTCTGATGATATAAAGTTATCTCTTCTGATTTTATCGACAAATAATTTTAAAAAATTAAATTTTAGAGATTTCAAAAAGTAATTTCTTTTTCTATTCAGTTCTCTTAATTTCTGGAACTTTTTTTTATTCATTCTCTTATCTCAACAACCAAGCTTAAAAAGCTGATACAACAATGTTTATTTCTTTAGCAAAGTTAAATATTTTGCCAAAATAATATCTAAATCAAACTTCTTATACATATCCTCTGTAATTACAGGAGGTTCATAGCAGACAAACTTCATTTTCTCTGCAAGCGAATCAACTGTCAGCTCTGATTTATATTTCTCCAGCTCACCAACCATAATTTCATTGATTCCACCGGGACACATCGTGCTAACAATTGGCGTATCACAAATCAATGATTCAATCAGTACGTTACCCAACCCCTCGCTATCAGAACTCAAGACAACTGCTTTAGCTCCACGGATAACAGGTAATGGATTTTCCAGGAATCCCGTTAAAATCACTTTAGACTGTAAGTTTAAATCCACAATCTTCTGCTTTATCTGTTGAGTAATAGCCTCATCTCCGTGACCAACAATCAATAACTTACACGGAATATCTGCTTGCGCAAACGCTTCTAATAAACGATCATGCCGCTTAACCCGGTGAAATCTACCAACATGCAATAAATAGGTTTCATCCGCATAAGGGTTATTTTGCAGTGATTTTTGTTTAATATCTGGGATATTAAAAGGATTATAAATTGTCACCATTTCATTAGGCATAAGTGACAAATTATTTTTTAAATCTTTCCCTACAGCATCAGATACACAAATTAAATTCCGGTTATTATATGTCCACTTTATTTTTTGTTTCTTGATCCAACGAGATAATCCCGCTTTATTACCAAGATATGAGTTTGAAAATACCCCGTGAATACAAAACCATACATTTAACCCCGCTAACACTTTTGATTGCACGACAATACGATCAGTTTTATGCAAGTTTGAAACAATCAATGCAGGGATGCCCTTGCGAAGAAAAACTTTTTCTAAAACCTTATCCATAGATTTAGCCCTACGGCAAATCTCAGTCTGTCTTCTAAAAAGCCCTTTGTACCTATCAGCATCAATGATCAGTTCAATACCATCAGGTACCGAATATTCACACTTCTCCGCCAAAGAGAGCAGCGTAACGTCATATCCCCTCTGTTGCAGACCATCACAAAGCCGGATAGTGACATTTTCTGCACCGCCACCAGGTAATCCATCAATGATAAATAATATATGTCCTTTCATGATGAAAGCACCTTTTCGTATAATCCAATGAGCTGTTGTGATAAATGTTCCGGTGTATAACAGAGTATTCCCGTTCTCGCTAATTCTGACATTTTATTATTCAAATGATTTGAAGGCGTATTCTGAATCGCTTCCGTAATATCTGAAATAGCCAAGGCATCACATACAAACCCGTTACTCCCAGAGTTAATAAATTCAGCGCCGCCACATGTCGTACTGGTTATTACCGGAAGCCCGCAAGCCATCGCCTCCAGTATCACATTTGGAAACGGATCATATAAGGTCGGCAACAACAAGCCATCTGCAAGCTGATAAAAGGGCAACGTCTTTTTTTGAATACCCATAAATCTAATTCGCCCATTGCATCCCAGCGAGTTAACTAACTGCTTATATTTCTTCTCTTCCTTATCTTGCCCTACAACTATCAAATAGGCATCAGTCGCACTCACTGCCTGAATCGCTGCTTTTAATCCTTTTCGCTCAAACCCCGAACCAACATAAACTAAACATTTAGCCTGTACGGGAAGGTTATGTTCTTTCCTTAATTGTATCCTCTGAGATTCCGTTGCCGGAAAAAATTGTTTATTGTCTATCGAATTATAAATAACCGATATTTTTTCCTCAGAAAGCCCAAAATCTGTCATGACCTCCCTTTTTACCATTTCCGAGTTACAAATAACCATTTTTAACTCTGGCGCCGAATACATCTTTTGTTCAGCGTCCATTACATAACGATGGTAACGACTCGTAAAAAGCCATTTGCTTCGCCAAGGAGATAAAACACGCGCACGCTGCTGTAGCCAGCGCTGATGAACGCCATCACCCGCACGATAAATATTGCAACCAGCAATACGTTCATGACTTTGAACAAGATCAAACTGCTCTTTTTCCCATATTACTTTGGCTGCTTTAGCAAATCCTCTCTCACGGCTGATGCGTCCCCATTTATGAGGATTTGCTAAATGCACATGCCAATCAGGATTAACATCTCCCTGCCAGGAACGTGTAATAACGTTAAGCTCCAGGTTTTCATTCCCTAAAGCTTCTAAGGCGCGGGAGACAAAACGTTCTGCACCACCATCCGGACGATATTTCTGCCGAACAATCGCAAGACGTACTAATTTCATAATAAATTTCTCCGGGCGGCGGCAATAACCATATCACTGGGAATGACATTCAGATAACGTATATCCGTTTTAGTATCAACATCATCAGGATCAGGTAAATCACCATAATCACCAGCCCAAATAACTTCACCTTTCGCTTCCCACGGACGCCAGAATACTAACTTTGATGGCCCAAATAAAGCGATAACCGGTGTTTTCAACGCAGCGGCCATATGCATAGCAACGGAATCCATCCCTATGAATAAATTAGCCCCCTCAATCAGCACTGCAAGTTGCGGTAAAGTTAACTGGCCAGCAAAAGAAACTACTCTTTCTTTTGGACAGTTTGCTAAAATCTTCTCTACCATCTCCTCCTCCTTACGATCTGGCCCGGAGGTAACAACAATTTTCCAACCATCAGACTGCAATGCACTAATCGTTTCACTCATCTTTTTTTCATCCCAACATTTAAAAAGCCAGCGGGATGTTGGTTGCACAACAATATATTTTTGATTCACACCATGTTTATCAAGAAGCGCCAAAACAATCTCTTTATCCTCCTGACGGTAACTCATCGTCACTGTGGTGTTGATCAACGGAAGATTTAACAACGAAAGAGCTGACAAATTCTGCTCAACAATATGCAAAAACTGGCTATGCTCTGTCGGAACAAGATTTGTGAAACATTTTTTCCAAAACAGGCTGCGTCGTTTTACTAAATCGAACCCAATACGCACTTTTGCGCCAGTAAATCGTGCCACAAATGCACTATACCATTGATCAGCTAGATTAATAACCAAGTCGTATTGACGATATCTTAATCGTCTAAGCAATCTCCATTCATGACCAAGATGTGCTTTGGTTCCTTGTTTTTTCCATTGTCTATCTATAGAAAATAGATTATCCACAGAAGAAAAATCAGCCAATATTGGTTCGGTTTCTTTGTAGAGTAAAACATCAATTTCCACCTCAGGATAATTATCCTTAAGGGTATTAATAACTGGTGTAATTAATAATACATCACCATGATGTCGTAACTTTATTATCAGAATACGGTCAAATTGAGCGTGTAATTTACTCATTGCATTCCCAGTATAAAGATAAACGAAAAAGCTGCCGCGACCATATGCAGAAGCTGCAAAAAATCCGTGCTACTTTCATATTAATAGAAGCACGATCTTGCCTAAAAATCCTAATTTACCTTTCTAATTCTGTTCAGATTCTAGAAGCCATACGCATTTTCATACTTTCTTTGAAGCAATGTGATACTATTGGCGCTAATTTATGTAAATGAATTTGATAGAATGTTACTGCGTTTATATCAGGTACTTCTCTACCTTATCCAACCTCTGATTTGGTTGCGTTTATTGCTCCGCAGTCGCCAAGCCCCGGCTTACCGTCAACGCTGGGGTGAACGCTATGGTTTCTGTGCTGGTAAAGTTGCCGCTGGAGGCATCCTGCTCCATTCCGTTTCCGTGGGTGAGACGCTGGCCGCAATCCCTTTAGTCAGAGCCTTGCGCCATCACTACCCTTTTTTACCCATTACCGTGACAACGATGACGCCAACAGGCTCAGAAAGGGTGCTTTCTGCTCTGGGAAATGATGTTAATCATGTCTATTTGCCATACGATCTTCCCGGTTCTATGGAGCGCTTCCTCAATCAAGTTAATCCAAAGTTAGTCATTATCATGGAAACAGAACTTTGGCCTAATCTGATTTTCCAACTTCACCAACGCAACATTCCTCTGGTCATTGCTAATGCCCGTTTGTCCGCACGTTCCGCTGCGGGATACCAAAAAGTAGGGAATTTCGTAAAAACAATTTTGCGTAGCATTACCTTGATTGCCGCTCAGAATCCAGAAGATGGTGAACGCTTTATTGAACTGGGTTTAAAACGCTCTCAACTGACTATTACCGGCAGTTTGAAATTCGATATCTCAGTAACGCCTGAATTGGCCGCTAAAGCCGTGACATTACGGCGCCAATGGGCTGCTCGTCGGCCTGTCTGGATAGCCACCAGCACCCATGATGGGGAAGAGAGTATTATTCTAGATGCTCATTGCAAGTTACTGAAACAGTGTCCAAGCCTGTTATTGATCCTAGTTCCTCGTCATCCTGAACGTTTTATTAAAGCGGAAGAGTTAACCAAGAAAGCTGGACTCAGCTATATTCTTCGCAGTTCTGATAAAATCCCTGACGCCAATATTCAGGTTGTTATCGGCGATACGATGGGTGAACTGATGCTGCTTTATGGTATTGCCGATCTGGCCTTTGTTGGCGGCAGTCTGGTTGAACGTGGCGGTCACAACCCGCTAGAAGCGGCAGCCCATGCTATTCCGGTGCTAATGGGTCCACATACCTTTAACTTTAAAGATATCTGCGCCAAGCTGAATCAAGCTAATGGTCTGATTACCGTTTCGGACAGCCACTCTTTGTTCACCGAGATCAACAGCTTACTGACTGACGAAGATTATCGCCTGTATTATGGTCGCCACGCAGCAGAAGTGCTGCATGAAAATCAAGGCGCTCTTCAACGCCTGCTTAAACTGCTGGAACCCTATCTCCCACCTCGGAGCCACTGAATGAGTGACAAAAAACGTCTTTCCGTTGTCATGATCGCCAAGAATTCAGCGGATCTGATAGCAGATTGTCTTACCTCAGTCCATTGGGCTGATGAAATCATCGTGCTCGATTCTGGTAGTTCAGACGATACTTGCCAGATAGCACAGGCAATGGGCGCAAAAGTATTTTCCAACACAGAATGGCCCGGATTTGGTCGTCAGCGTCAGCTAGCTCAGCAATATGCCTCTGGCGATTATATTTTTATGATCGATACTGATGAGCGTGTAACACCAGAACTCAGAGCATCCATAGAACAAGCTCTAACACATGCTGATAACAGTAAAGTCTACAGTTGCGCCCGCCGGAATCTATTTCTTGACCGTTTCATGAAACACAGTGGCTGGTACCCGGATCGCGTCATCCGCCTCTATGCCCGTGACCGTTATCAATACAATAACAATCAGGTTCATGAATCCCTTGAAACCAATGGCTCGCCGGTTGTCACTCTGCAAGGGGATTTACTTCATCTTACTTGCCGTGATCTGATGGAATTTCAGAGAAAACAACTAAATTATGCTAAAGCCTGGGCAGAACAGCGCTATGAACAAGGTAAACAGTGCGGTTATTTCTCAATTTTCAGTCACGCTTTTGGGGCTTTTTTTAAAACCTGGCTGTTGCGAGCGGGCTTTCTTGATGGTAAACAAGGGTTAGTACTAGCTATTGTCAATGCTCAATATACGTTTAATAAGTACGTCGCGTTGTGGGAAAAGAGACAACAGAAGGGTAAAAATTGATGAAAACCAAAGCCATTTATCCCGGAACATTTGATCCTGTCACCTACGGTCATATCGATATCGTCACCCGCGCCGCAGATATGTTTGACCACGTTCTATTTGCTATCGCCAATAGTGCCAGAAAGAATCCTATGTTTACTCTGGATGAGCGCATTACTCTGGCAAAAGAGGTGACCTCACATCTGGATAATGTGGAAGTGGTGGGTTTTTGTGAATTGATGGCTAATTTCGCCAAAAAACAGCAAGCCAATATCCTTATCCGTGGCCTTCGTTCAGTATCTGATTTTGAGTATGAATGGCAGCTTGCTAATATGAACCGCCACTTTATGCCCGAATTAGAGAGCGTTTTTCTGCTGCCATCACAAAATCTCTCGTTTGTCTCTTCATCCTTGATTAAAGATGTCGCTCTCCACGATGGCGATATCTCATCATTCCTGCCAGAACCTATCGCCCAAGCCATGCTAAAAAAACTGGGCAAGTAATTTACTCTATTCACTGTTCACTGGAGGCGTCACAAAGCGGGATATTTCCTATGCAACGCCTCCCCTAACTATCCGATATCAACTAATACTGACAGTGACGGCAAAAGAAAGTACTGCGCTGCCCAAGCTTAATACTCTCTATTTTTTCACCACAAATTCGGCATGGCTCTCCTGCTCTGCCATAAACAAACAACTCTTGAGCAAAATAGCCCGGTTTACCATCAGATTGCAGGAAATCTCTGAGTGTCGTACCACCCTGCTCAATAGATCGTTGTAGGACCTTCTTAATCGTTTCCGCCAGTAAATTGGCTTCACGCTCAGTTAAAGTATGCGCGGGACGATCAGGCTGAATATGGGCAGTAAACAACGCCTCATTTGCATAGATATTACCGACTCCAACAACCAGTTTGTTATCCATTAGCCAGGGCTTAATCAAGGTTTTTTTCTTATTTGATCGGGTGTAAAGATAAGAGCCGTTAAAATCATTAGAAAGCGGCTCCGGCCCCAAATGAGCCAATACCGAGCACCGTTCAAGATCATCGCTCCATAACCACGCCCCAAATCGTCTGGGATCGGTATAACGCAAAACCTTACCATCCGCCATCACTAAATCCACATGATCGTGTTTCTCCGCAGGGCGCTCCTCTGGCAAGATACGCAAGCTGCCCGACATTCCCAAATGGACAATAATCCAACCATTTGCCAATTCAATCAGCAAATATTTGGCCCGGCGTTGAACGCTAAGCACAAGCCGGTCACTCAATTTCATAATTTCTTCCGCCACCGGCCAACGTAACCGACCATTCCTGACTACCGCATACTGGATTACATTCCCTACCAGATGTGGCTCTATTCCCCTCCGGCTGGTTTCTACTTCTGGTAGTTCTGGCATGGTAATAACTCCTAACTATGTATATTGTTTCAACTCTATTGCATCTGAGCAGATTAAGATAATCTTTTCATGTATTATTTCCAACCAAACTCAACAGAAACGAAAGCAGATTGATGAATATGTTTAATATTAAAAGTCGTGATAAAAGATCATTATGGAATCTATCCATCATTGGGATTTATATAGCCCTTGTTTATCTGCCCGATATAACGAGATATAAAAACCTGGTTATCGTGCTTATTGGCATTACAGCACTAACCTATCTGGTGACAGATTTTCGTCAAGTGATGCGCTCCATGCGTAACTCATTATTTCTGTCCATTTTGTTATTCGTTTTAGCCATGTTCTATTCAGTGGCGATTTCCGTCGATCCGGCATTGAGTTTTAAGGATATGAATAAACCCATCCTGAATGGGCTGTTATTGTTCAGTTTTACTTTTCCTGTTGTCCTGTACAAAGAAAACAAAGAAAGTATTGCCAAGATGATTTTGTACTCATTTGCCATTGGTATGCTGGCAATATGCCTCACTGATATTGGTAAATACATTATTAACTACAATAAAGGTGAAATGCCTTTTACCAACTTCAACCATCGAGAATTTTCTTACGGCTTTATTTTCTATTTCCCCATCTTACTGTGTACTTGGGCATTGTGGAAGAAACATACCTTAGTGAGTTGGCTAATACTGGCTGTCGCTTCTGCTATCAGTCTGTTTTTGTTATTAGGTACCTTAGCCCGTGGCGCTTGGGTCGCCGTCGCTATCATCACTGCTTTTATCATTATTATTAATCGGGAATGGAAGCTGACCTTAATAGCGAGTTTAATCCTTAGTGTTTCACTTGTACTTTCTCACACGTCGATAATAGCCAATGAAAATACTCAATTATTATTTTGGAAGCTGACTCAAACTGATAGCAGCCATCGTTATAAAAATGGCACCCAAGGAGCTGCTTTGGAGTTGATTCTAGAAAACCCGATTAAAGGCTACGGTTATGGCAATAAAGTCTATCATAAGGTTTACAACGAACGAGCTGCTGACTATCCAGACTGGATATACCGCACATCCATCGGCCCTCATAATATCTTTCTGGCACTCTGGTTTGCCGCTGGGATAATCGGCCTGATCACAACTTTGCTGATGACCTTCTCAGCGTTGTACACGGGTAGCCATACTATTAGCCGTAACAATGGCGTAATAAGGCAAGCCAGTATTATTCTACTAACGGGATTTATCGGATTATTTATCGTCCGAGGAGCCTTTGAAAATACCTATATCAATGAAATAGGTATTCTATTCGGCCTGATGATTGCTCTATATCAGCAGAAAAACGATTAACCAGATCTCACGGCTATACTATCAAACCGATTATTATGCAGAAATATCCTTTGATATTGTCTGCATAATAAGCTTCGCTCGCTGTTCCCAATTAAAACGCTCTGTCACCAACATTTTCGCATAACTGACTTGTGACTTAGCTTTTTCTGGATTATCTCTTAAAAACTGAATCTGTTGAGCAAAACTCTCCGCATTTTCACTGTCAGCAAAACTAACCGCATTTTCATCAGCTACATCACGAATCGAAGGAAAATCGGAGATAACCACCGGCTTATCCATCGCCATATATTCAAATAATTTCAATGGTGAAGTATAGCGACTACCAATACTGGTTTTAGTTAATGGCAACAGACAAATATCATTATCTGCAATTATCTGAAAACGTAATTTAGGTTGAATAAACCCAAGAAAATTGATTTTATCGCCAACCCCCATTTGTTTAGCAATCTGTCGCAATTGCTGAATTTGTTCTGGTTCACCACCAGCAATATTCAATACTGTATTTTCAAGATAAACCATCGCCTTGATAGCCGTAGGAACACCTTTCCAACGATGTAAACTCCCCAAGTAAAGGACCTGGGTTGGTAATTCACCGCCGTCTGACACACGTTTATCTAACGACATCGACCCGACTGCCAGCATATCCACACCATCCGGCGCAACAACTATTGGCGTACTGACATTATATTCATTAATAATATCATCACGGAGTAACGACGTCAGAACGAAAATAATCCTAGATTGACGATAAACAAAGTACTCGATTTCTCTCAGCTTCTGATACTTACGCTGATTTTTATTTTTACTTAAATCATGCGATTCTTTAAAGGATTGGGCAAAAATCTCATGACTCTCAAAAAACAGCGGAATTTCTGGATGTTCACATAATAAATACTTTGCCATTTTCAGATTACGGGTAAAAACGGCATCTACCTCATTTCTCTTCAACCAATGGGAAACCTGGAAATAGAACATTTTTTGGGTATTGAATGGAAAATACCATTTACGCCGAATATTGCGTAAAGAGATCAGTTTAGCGGATAGTGATAATGAACGCCCCAAGATCTCCTCTGCGGTATTTTTACCTTCAGGCGTAACCAGATATACACTAGCTCCCTGGCGAGCAAATGCATCAACATTCTGCAAAATTTGCAGTGATGCTACCCGATAATCAGGAACCGGATAGGGATCAATATAGGCAATTTTCATTATTTATCGCTTTTAGTAAACGATTTGCTGAATGCTCCCAGGTATACATTGTTTCAATCCGTTGACGAGCCGCTTTTCCCATTTTTTGCCTCCTGTCTGGTTGAGACAATAAAAAATTAACCGCATCGGCAATTGCTGAAACATCCCCTGGCGTGACCAAAATACCCGAATTATTTTCGTTACCGACAACCTCAGGTATACCTCCAATATAACTGGCAATGACTGGTCTACCACACGCCATCGCTTCCGCAATCGTAATCCCAAACGCTTCGTCACCAATACTGGGGAAAATCCCCGCGTCACCAGCAGTATAATATTCAGGCAACTGATCATGTCCTACAGGTGGATGGAAGATGACCTGTTTTTCCAGCCGCAGTGCTGCAACCCGCTTTTCCAAGCGTTTCAGATCTTCACCTGACCCGATAATCAGCAATTTAACATCTTTATCCTGTAGCTGAGCCATTGCATCAATAGCCACATGTATGCCTTTCCAGCCAACCAACCGCCCGGCGAAGGTCAGCAAAAATGTTTTATCACTGATCCCAAGACGAGTTCTGACAGAAGAGTCTATCGGCCTGAATTTATTAATATCAACACCATTGTAAATCACCTTCGGAAATTGTTTAAAATGGTGCTGAATCTGCCAGGCATTAAAATGGCTGCATGCTACCCAAGCTGAAATTCGCTTACTCAGCTTTCTGTCGCCCTTGAAAAAACTGGTGCCGCCGCTCATATAACAAAATTTGGTGCGACTCTCTTTTGGCATCATTCGAGGCCAGAAAAAATCAAATGGCTTCGTCAAAATAATCCAGTCAAAATCTTCAGTAACAACTGTACCGCGAGCATGGCGAGCAAACGAGTAACGTTCAATAATACGTTGGAAACGTCGACCAATATTAATTACTTTCTCTCTGGGAATAAATGGAAAAGTATGAACCTGGATTGCTCTTCCATTGAGCTCTGGCTGAACATCCCCTATTCCACCAAAAATATGGACCTCATGCCCGGCATCAGTCAACGCTTTCGCAAGTTCCCAGACTGCCGTCTGAATACCACCGTAAGACATAGTTACAGTGACATCAACCAAACCTATTTTCATCTTTTCTTCCTGACGACATAGTTTCTAGTAACTTTTGCGCTGCCTGCCAGACTTGTTCAACAGATATTGCAGACATCGGGATACCCAATGCACCGGCTAAGTGTGTCGGCCCTGTATCAACACCAACATACAAATCAAGTCTACTCATTATTGCTGCATTCTGTCGCATTGTTAGCCTACCAACCAATGAAGTACACTTTTCAGCGCCTAATCTTTTTGCCAGTGACTGTGCAGCAATTTTACCGTCAGTACTGCCTAATAACATAATATGCGACTGGGGATAACGGCTATAAATGTGTTGCGATAATTGGTAAAAATGTTCAACCGGCCAATCACGATAAGCTTTTGCCGGGAAACTTTGTAACTGAAAACCAATCAGGAGCTTGTTCTCTAAATGATTCTGCCGCACAAAACCATCAGCAAAATGTAACTCCTTTTCACTAACACAATAATTCAACCGCCAGTCACTTACCTCAACATCTACCGCACCAGCAAGCATGGCCCGTTCCTGTTGAGCTGGCATCAGCACCTTTGGCTTTTCCACAGTTAGCCAATCAGATTGCAACGTGGACTTATCTGAAAACGAAACTGTTAAGCGCGATTTACGTTTTGCATACTGTAATAAAGGTTTATCGTCACTATAGACTAAAGCTAAGTCATAATGTTTACGGGTAAACCAACCACACCATTTTGCCTTACCTTTCGAAAAAGCAGTCAATTTATTGATATCATTTATATTTTCAAGGATCTGTTTAGTCCTTTTATGAGCCATAACGTCAATATTCACACTAGGCCATTTCTGCTTTAAAGCACAGATTACCGGCGTTACCAGTAAGGTATCACCGAAACGAGCTATAATAATGACCAGAATATTCTCAATCTGCATAAAACAATTATCTGATTAATCCGCTATAAAATTCAACAAAATATACAAAAAAACCATCTTGTATACAATTGATCGCAACAGAGTGATTTAACTAATAATCAACCTTAAAGTAGTTTAATATCAATAAGTTGATATTGCCCAAAACCATAAATCAAAGAAAAAGAACCAGAATAAATCTTAAAAAATGTTAACGTTTCTTACCTTTAATGCTGTGAAAAAAGATATTTTCCATTTTATCCAACATATTATCTATGCCAAATAAAGCAGTTGCCCGCTTTAATGAAGAATGACTGAATTGCAAGCGCAGTTCATTATTATGAATCAACAAATCTAAACTTTTCGTCAATAACTCTGTATTTCTAGGTTCCACGATATAACCCGTTTCACCATCAACGACCGCTTCGGCAATTGCACCAACAGAGGTTGATACCACAGGTATTCCACACGCCATTGCTTGCATAATGCCTTGTGGCACGCCTTCATTACCAAAAGAAGGTAATGCAAATAAATCCATCGCATTCAAACAATCAGGAACATCCTGACGGTTGCCTAAAAAAATGACACTGTTTGACAAGCCTTCTCGCTTTACTAATGGTTCCAATGACTTACGTTGTGGACCATCACCCACAAACAAAAGTTGCCAATCAGGATATTTCTGGCGCAGAACTTTCCAACTTTCTAACAGATAGCGATGCCCTTTCCAAGTTCTCATGGTCGCAACGACACCTAATGTCGGTTTATCTTGAATCCCAATCCGCTGACGGCAAACTTTCTTATCTTCCGGTCGAAAACGCTCTAAATCGATGCCGGTAGGCACTGATGTCATATGCTGTAATGGATAACGATTATTAGCATGCAGATGTTGACGTAATTTTTCACCTGTAGTCGCAATATGTCGGCACGCTCTCAAATACAACCAACGAGTTGATATTGAATTAGAAACATGGGTAGAAACATGCCTGGTTCTGACCATTGGCGGCATATGCCTTAACGTCGTGCAAGCCGCAGCAACCAACCATGCATCTGTCGAGCTATGTGTATTAATAACGTCAAATTGACGACCTTCTTTTTGCAACCAACGACGCATAGCAAGAAAGCAGGACAACCGCTTTTTCT
Source organism: Photorhabdus hainanensis (assembly GCF_018448965.1). Taxonomy (NCBI): domain Bacteria; kingdom Pseudomonadati; phylum Pseudomonadota; class Gammaproteobacteria; order Enterobacterales; family Morganellaceae; genus Photorhabdus; species Photorhabdus hainanensis. The sequence continues at coordinate 141,499 of NZ_RCWD01000007.1, forward strand.
CAATAGGCAGGGCTACTACCGGCACACCATAAGATTTTGCTTCACGGTAGATATTAGAACCGGGACAACAGACAATAACCACTTTGTGTCCACGTCTTATCATTCCTTGGGATTCCGTCAGAATACGGATTTCCTGACCACCCCAACCACAAGAAGATTCCGTATGTAAAATATTTAGTTTTTCTTTAGCCATTTCGGTTTCATATTCAGCCTACCGGAAGGCGTTAGTATAGCGAAACGACATTTTACGTCTACGAATAACAGGATATATATGAAATGCAGAGAAGAATCAGTGAATATCTGTTAAAACCCTCTAGGCAACAAAAAACCCGACCTAGGCCGGGTTTTTATCAAATCAACCAAAATTTTATTTAATCTTGGCTTCTTTATACATAACATGCTGACGAACAACTGGATCAAATTTTTTCATTTCCAGTTTCTCAGGCATAGTACGCTTGTTCTTCGTAGTGGTATAGAAGTGACCAGTACCAGCCGAAGAAACTAGCTTAATTTTATCGCGAATACCTTTAGCCATTTTTCAGCTCCTTAGTACTTCTCACCGCGGGTACGAAGTTCAGCCAAAACTGCGTCAATACCCTTCTTATCAATCACACGCATACCTTTAACAGATACACGCAGAGTCACAAAGCGCTTCTCGGACTCAACCCAGAAACGGTGGGAATGCAGGTTAGGCAGAAAACGACGCTTAGTCGCATTCAATGCATGAGAGCGGTTATTACCACTCATCGGGCGTTTGCCAGTAACTTGGCAGACTCGGGACATGTCTATTCTCCAAAAATCAAATCAGCTCGAGCTTTGTATTGGGTATGGCCGCCTCGTCAGGCTTAGGAGCCCATCTCAGCAAATTCTACTGAAAAGACTCACATTTACTCAGAAAATGTGCTGAGATAGGCTCTTCTCGCCAAACCAAAGATCCTCAAAGGTGGCGTAGTATACGCCCTCAATCGCTGACGCTCAAGTCCCGCACAACCAAAGATCCACAAGGATCTTGAAAAAGTTAGCTTAAATCCATCCTCGCTCAGCAAATGAGACACAACATTGCCGGCCAATAACCAGATGATCCAGCACTTTTACACCAACCAAATTACAGGCATCAATCACTTTATCTGTAACAATCTTATCTGCCAAACTCGGCTCTGCATGTCCTGATGGATGATTATGAGCCAAAATAACGGATGAAGCATTCACCTTTATCGCCGATCGGACAATTTCACGAGGATGAACTTCAACTTTATTAATGGTGCCTTTAAACATCTCCTCATGACAGATGACTCTATTTTGATTGTTGAGAAACAACACAACAAATATTTCCCTATCACGCCCGGATAATAGATTTTGCAAATACTCTTGAGTCACACTTGGGCTACTCATAATATCCTCATGCATGAACTGGCTGGAGAAAAAACGCTTTGCCAGTTCTGCAATAGCCTGTAATTGTGCATACTTGGCTAATCCCATTCCTTTATGAGAACAAAAAGTGTCATAATCAGCAGAGAGTAAATGGTACAAGGACCCAAATTCTTTCAATAGAAATTCAGCCATTCGTAAAACAGGAAGTCCTCTGGTCCCGGTACGTAAAAAAATAGCCAGTAACTCAGCATCTGTCAGAGAAACCGAACCATAAGCCAACAATTTTTCTCTGGGAGCTAAATTTGAATATATTTCTCCTGTATTTTCAGCAACATTAAATTCCATATATTCATCTCCCTGCCCGGTTTTACCTGATACAAACAGTATTCCACGCCTTAAACATCAGGGCGAATATCATATTTAGGAGCTGCGTAGCCGCTCGCAAATTTATCCTTTTTTACAATCAAAGTTCAGACTCTGCTCAACTCTGTAATCTCTTGTGATAAAATCTTGGCCCCTTGCAACTTAATATTCGGACACTCATGATGGCAGGACTTTCCGGCAAACAGATTGTGCTCGGTATCAGCGGAGGGATAGCCGCTTACAAAACTCCCGAGCTGGTACGTCGCCTGCGTGATCGCGGCGCACAAGTACGTGTAGTGATGACACCAGCAGCAGAAGCGTTTATTACACCAATGACGTTGCAGGCGGTTTCTGGTCATCCTGTTTCTAATGACTTGTTAGATCCAGCAGCAGAAGCGGCTATGGGACATATTGAACTTGGCAAATGGGCCGATCTAATTATTCTCGCCCCTGCTACCGCTGATTTACTGGCGCGCCTGGTAGTCGGTATGGCAAATGATCTCATAACCACTGTCTGCCTAGCCTCCTCAGCCCCAATTGCCGCAGTGCCCGCAATGAATCAACAGATGTTTCGAGCTCAGGCAACACAACATAATCTCAAGCTTCTTGAAGAACGGGGGGTTCTTCTGTGGGGACCGGATAACGGCAGCCAAGCTTGTGGCGACGTTGGTCCCGGCAGGATGCTAACTCCTATGGCGATTGTTGAACTCGCTGAACAACATTTTCAATCCAGCCAAGACTTAGCTCATCTAAAACTTGCTATTACCGCCGGACCAACCCGGGAAGCATTGGACCCGGTTCGCTTTATCAGCAATCACAGCTCCGGCAAAATGGGGTTTGCTATCGCTCAGGCTGCGGCAACACGTGGCGCAGAAGTCACCCTTATCACAGGCCCCGTTAATTTACCGACACCACCAGGAGTCAAACGAATCGACGTTACCAGCGCTCTGGAAATGAATGAACAAGTACAGGCAGTAGCGGGTTCACAGCATATCTTCATTGGTTGTGCCGCGGTTGCAGACTATCGCGCTAAACAGATTGCCGCCGAAAAAATTAAAAAACAGGGTGATGAGATCACTTTTACCCTGATCAAAAATCCGGATATTGTTGCCAATGTAGCCGCAATGCAAGAAAACCGCCCTTTTGTGGTTGGATTTGCGGCTGAAACCCAGAATGTGGAAGAATACGCACGAAAAAAACTGAACCAAAAACATTTGGATCTGATTTGTGCCAATGATGTATCCCTTACCGGCCACGGCTTTAACAGTGATACTAATGCATTACATTTGTTCTGGCATGAGGGAGAAATCCGCTTACCTCATAGTAATAAGTTATTACTTAGCCACCATTTATTAGACGAGATAGTCAGACGCTATGATGAAAAAAATCGACGTTAAAATTCTTGACCCACGTATCGGGAAAGAATTTCCTTTGCCGACTTACGCCACGCCAGGCTCCGCTGGTTTAGATTTGCGGGCTTGCCTGGATAATGCGGTAGAACTGGCTCCAGGCCAAACAGAACTGCTTCCAACCGGGCTTGCTATTCATATTGGCGATGAACAATTGGCAGCCGTTATTCTGCCCCGCTCCGGCCTTGGACATAAGCATGGCGTCGTTCTGGGTAATCTGGTGGGTTTGATCGATTCTGATTACCAAGGTCAACTAATGGTTTCCGTCTGGAATCGTGGTGATAAAACTTTCACTATCCAGCCAGGCGAACGTATCGCTCAAATGGTTTTTGTACCCGTCGTCCAGGCTGAATTCAATCTGGTAGAAGATTTTGAAGCCAGCGAAAGAGGCAGCGGTGGTTTTGGTCATTCCGGTCGCCAATAAGTCCCCGTAAAACCTAATACCATTTAACCCATTATCATATTCTTTGCTCAACATACCGTTGAGCGGAGAATTACTGATCTATTTGTTTTGCTGTTCTTAACAAGGGTCTTGTCAGACATGGCAGAAAACGAAAATACAAAGAAAAGAAACAGGCGCGAGGAAATCTTACAAGCGCTGGCGCATATGTTGCAATCCAGTGATGGCAGCCATCGAATCACTACCGCTAAATTGGCCGCCAACGTAGGCGTTTCCGAGGCTGCCCTATACCGGCATTTTCCTAGTAAAACCCGGATGTTTGACAGCTTGATCGAGTTCATTGAAGACTCATTAATTTCACGGATTAACCTGATTCTGCAAGACGAGAAAGATACCACGACTCGTATTCGCCTGATATTGATCCTGATTCTAGGTTTTTCAGAAAAAAATCCAGGTCTGACCCGCATCATGACCGGTCATGCTCTAATGTTTGAACAAAACCGGCTGCAAGGGCGCATAAACCAGTTATTTGAACGAATTGAAGTACAGATCCGTCAAGTTTTAAAAGAGAAAAAATTACGTGATGGGCAAGGTTTCAGTTATGATGAGTCGTTATTAGCTTCCCAGTTACTCGCGTTTTGTGAAGGGATGCTATCACGTTTTGTACGCTCTGAGTTCCACTATCGTCCAACGCAGGAATTTGAAGCACGCTGGCCATTATTATTGGCTCAGTTACAATAAGTTGTTCTACTACTCACCCCGCCCGTTATTGGGCGAGGGCTTTTTTTAAAGCTTATCTATCAGATACCGTACTGCGCACGATAGGCTTTTACTGCATCCAGATGATCTTTCATCTCTGGCTGACCACTCAAATAATTAATCAAATCATTTAAGGTAATGATAGAAAACACTTTGCAACCATAATCTCTTTCCACTTCCTGAATTGCCGAGATTTCACCATTCCCACGTTCCTGACGATCAAGACAAATCATCACGCCGGCAAGTGTCGCATTATGCTGCTTGATAATCTCCATAGATTCACGGATAGCTGTGCCTGCGGTAATAACATCATCAACCAAAACAACATTGCCTTTAAGTGAGCTACCAACCAAAGTACCGCCTTCGCCATGATCTTTAGCTTCCTTACGGTTAAAACAATATGGCATATCAATATCATGATGCTCTGCCAGTGCAACTGCCGTTGTCGTTGCAATTGGAATCCCTTTGTAAGCAGGACCGAATAACAAATCGCACTGAATACCGCTATCCAACAATGCTGCTGCATAAAAACGCCCGATTAACGCCAAATCACGCCCTGTATTAAACAGCCCGGCATTAAAAAAATACGGGCTTTTACGTCCTGATTTCAGGGTAAACTCCCCAAATTTCAGTACCTGTTTTCTTAGCGCAAGCTCAATAAATTCGCGCTGATAGGCTTTCATTGGTGTCTCTCCTCTCTCTTAGTCATGGTTATCCGCCATACAACAGGCATAAAAAAGGCGACTATTCCGTCGCCTTGATCAACTTATTATTTTAATGCATTTCTCTGCGCTGCAAAAATATCCTCTAATCCTCCCTTGGCAAGGGCCAATAAGGATAACAACTCATCATGACTAAATGGCTCGCCTTCCGCAGTGCCTTGCACTTCAATCATCCGACCATCTTCCATCATCACGACGTTCATATCAGTTTCAGCGGCGGAATCTTCCACATATTCCAGATCACAACGGCCTTCGCCATCCACAATACCAACAGAGACTGCGGCAACCATTGATTTCAGAGGACTCTCTTTCAGCTTGCCTGCTTCAACCATTTTATTCAACGCATCAGCTAACGCGACACAAGCCCCCGTAATAGAAGCTGTACGAGTACCGCCATCAGCCTGAATAACATCACAATCCAGTGTAATGGTGTGTTCGCCCAGTTTTTTCAGATCAACCGCGGCACGCAACGAACGGGCAATTAAACGTTGGATTTCCATCGTACGTCCTCCCTGCTTGCCTTTAGCCGCTTCACGAGCATTTCGGGTATGAGTAGAACGCGGTAGCATGCCATACTCAGCGGTAACCCAACCTTGTCCCTGACCTTTCAAGAAACGCGGAACCCCGTCTTCAACGGATGCATTACATAACACTTTGGTGTCCCCAAACTCTACTAGAACCGAACCTTCCGCGTGCTTAGTATAATGACGGGTTATAGTAATAGGACGCACTTGTTCTGCCGCTCTTCCTGTTGGGCGCATAGTGTTATCTCCGTTGTTAGATCATTATTGGGGGCGCATTATACGGCCTAACCGGGCTAATGCCTATCCTGCATCTACAACGAGCGTTATAATCTCTTAATCTTTTGTTTAAATTGGGAACGAATCATGATCCGTAGTATGACAGCTTTTGCACGGCGAGATATCAAAAGTAAATGGGGAAATGCGGCTTGGGAGCTGCGCTCCGTTAATCAACGTTATTTAGAAACTTATATTCGCCTACCAGAACAATTCAGAAGCTTGGAACCGGTAATCCGTGAACGTATTCGTTCCCGTCTGACTCGCGGGAAAGTTGAGTGCAACCTGCGTTTTGAACTGGACTCACGTACTCAAGGCGAACTTATCCTGAATGAAACTTTAGCAAAACAGCTAGTCAATGCGGCGAACTGGGTCAAACAACAGAGCAACGAAGGTGAAATCAACCCTGTTGATATTCTGCGTTGGCCTGGCGTTATGGCAGCAGAAGAGCAAGATTTAGATGCTATCAACACCCAATTGTTGCAAGAACTGGATACAACACTGGATGCCTTTATTCAAAGCCGTGAAGCCGAAGGCAATGCACTTAAAATTATGATTGAGCAACGTTTGGACGCGGTGACCGAAGAAGTCAGTAAAGTTCGCCAACAAATGCCTGAAATCATGCAATGGCAACGGGAACGCCTGCAAACCAAACTGGAAGAAGCGCAGGTACAGCTCGAAAATAACCGTCTTGAGCAAGAGTTGGTTTTACTGGCCCAACGTCTTGATGTGGCAGAAGAGCTAGATCGCCTTAATGCCCATGTCAAAGAAACCCGTAATATTCTGAAGAAAAAAGAAGCAGTCGGCCGCCGCCTGGATTTTATGATGCAGGAATTCAACCGCGAATCTAATACGCTTGCCTCCAAATCTATCAACGCCGATATCACTAACTCCGCTATTGAATTGAAGGTGCTAATCGAACAGATGAGGGAGCAGATTCAGAATATTGAGTAAGGTTTCAGGCGATCTCTTCTCGTCTCACAAAGTCTCATGTGGACAAAAAGGCCATTGTAAATCATGGCCTTTTTCGTTTTATATAGTCTCATATCGTATCACTACAGCGCGTGCTTAAAGTGTACTTGTTCAGTTTCAAGTACACGCATTTAAGTACACCCCCTTCTTGGCGTCTATTTTGATAATCCTTGTTTCTCTGTTTTCGAGCAGTCAATTCTTCCGCTTCCAAACGCTTTTCCACCTTCGCCATAACACTATACCTCGTACCTAAATCTGACGATCAGATTTCATTTGTTTCAAACTCAAAAGGCCATTTTAGGCGATTTTTAGTGAAGTCTGATAATCAGAACTCCCATTTAACACAAAAATTTAGCTGTTTTGAAAATCTGTAAAGGCGTTTTGCATCAATTGGATGCGTAAATCGAACAGGTTTTTACGATGAATTCTTTACTTCTAATCAAACTGAAAACAGTCCTTGAATACTGCGCTTTCTCACGAGCTACGCTCTATCGCCAAATCAAAGCAGGCCATTTTCCTGAACCCGTCCGTCTAACTGGCGGCTCTGATGATGCAAATGCTTCTTCTCGTTCAGTCACATGGAGAGAGGAAGAAATACTGCGATGGATAGCTAGTCGCCAGAAAGTACCGCTATCAGAAACAAGAAAAAATTGAGCCACAAAGTTCATTGCTCTAATAGCACGTTATATGTACATCTATATGGATAGTGATTATCTGATTCAATACTCACTATCCCATACCGATAGTTATTTCTGTAAGGGATATAAATGTTACTGAACAAACGCAACATAGATTTTTGTTATTCACATGACGTTGGCAAAAACATCAGAGATCAACAGTTAAAAATGAGGGCTGATAAACTCAGCGTTGTAAGTCGATTTAATAATAGAACCGAGATGAAGGAAACATATACTAAACTTGAAAGTATGAATCATTGTAAATATAAAAAATATCGTGTTCAATATATACTAGAGATGAGAAATCCCTTCGAGCGACTTCATGTCTACTCGAAAGATTTAGGGGATGAGCTACTGGGAAGGGGGTATCTTTACACTCTCCCAAACGCTCCCAGCATCGCTGAAATGAAGCGCTACATGATGGAAAAATATGCAATGCCCGCGCTTGCCTCGAAAAGTCGATAGACTCATTGCAGAGTATGAAACAGAGTTGTTCGATAAACGTACAATCCGGACTCGATGATCACGCTGTGTTTCTCAATTAAGTGACATATTCAGTATAGCGTCAGTTTTCTGATTACTGGAATGACACAGAATTTTTAACGCTCTCGGCCGATCTGGTCTCGCCATACCTATAAGTGACTTACCCGGACAGCCATCCCATTTACCAACGACTGGAGTGTCCTTGATGGACACTCCAGTCAGAAACAAGCCACGATCATAGAAGCAGCAGCACGACTCTCTACGAACTCGTGTACGAAATTACGGTTCACCAGAAAGTCGTTTCCAGACTTTGAGATAATCCTCACCAGATAGCGCCGAATTCTCAGGTCTCAAGCGAGCCCAGTCTTCTGTATTGAGAGATTTCAGATACTCACCCGCTTTACGGGGTGATAACACCATGTCAGCGCCGACTTCCGCATGCACCTTGAAATCTTCGCCTGCACGTTCGGCAATGCTTCTAGGCACGCTATTCATACGCATCAAGACTGCCTCTTCCGTTCTTACACCGTGATAAAGCATAGCCGGTAGATTGTTTAATCTGCGTTTTTCCTCATCTGTCATATTCTCAAAATCGAGCCCTGACGTGGGCATTTTGCTCAGCGCTGAAAGGCCCCAAGCGCCGTTGTTGGCGAGGTCTCTATACACAGCCCTACAAGCTTTCGAGATCTGATCCGTAAGAGTGTCGCCCTCAAAGTAGGTTTTAGCGATGGATTCAATAGACCCACCCGTCACCCACGCTTGAGTGATGTCCGCTAGTTTCCTATGGCTATTGCCTTCCCCCTTACTGATCTCTCTTAATCCGTCTTGCAGCTGCGGAACTCGCATCATGATGCCCATCAAGCTAGGTAAAACGGATTGCGCCTTGTCGCCAAACAAGCTAGTCGGCTCCCAATCTGCGTGAGTCAGTTTGTTCTCAAGATTATTCAAATCCAGCAATGTAGAGCGAACCCCCTCGGGCGAAAAACCTGTTACATCGGCAAGGGAAGCGTTCTCTGGATGCTCCGCGAGCTTACGCACATATCCTTTGGTTGCTTCTAGCAGAGCATCTGCTTTTTCCTGTGACGCTTGATCAGCTTTTGCACGAAGAGAACCAAATCCGTAAGTATTACGTAACAGTTGTTCAGCTTCCCCAATTACTGCGTCGAGATTGCGCTTCTCGTTCCAAAGGTGGGCAATATAACTTCGAAAATCTGCCCATTGTTCTTCCTGAATGACTATCGATAAATCTACCAACTTGCCTGTAGCCTGAAGCTCATCGAGCATCCCTTCAAGTCGAGATACAAGAGATGCTGTGGCATCACTGACGTACTGACGGATCTCGTTAGGCTTGGCACCGGCAGCAATACCAACAACACCAACGCTGTCATGACCAATGCGTCCCGCGCGCCCAGCCAAATTCCAAAATGCGCGGTGCGACATCTCATTGCCATAAGGAAGTTTCCGGGTTGCTAAAAACACCGAAGAAACGGGGAAATTGAGTCCCTGCGCAATCGTTGTTGTAGCGCACATAACACGGATATGCCCCGCCTCTGTAAGCCATTCAATTAGAGAAAGTGCTTCAGCAGGCAAACCAGCATGATGAACTACGACGCCCTTAGAGAGCATCTCTATCAACTCAAAATCCTCACTGATCTCTGTCGCCAGAAAACGCTGTACAAGCTTAATATCATCGGGAATCTGCACATAAGGGTCGAGTTCTGCTGCAACCTTGCGTGCGATACTCCAGGTATCTGAAATTTTTTGAGCGACAGCGATACTCGTACCACGCTTAGAGAAAACCTTGGCCATTGCTACAGCTTGCGTTGCCAATCCTTTAGCATTTGAGTATGTCAGCTTTTGCAATGGACGATTCCCATCAACACAATGAGTCCCTTTTAGGTGAATCGTTCGTTGAGTCGTTGTGAGTGTCTCAAAGCTTAAATGCCAATCACCCCGCTTTTCACCTTTGTGAATGTCGAAAAGGCCCACAATTCGTTCGTTCGGCTGCCATGCTGAAGTCCCTAAACTAATACTTCGTCCACGATCAGCGGCCAACCATTGAGCAAGGTCATCAGCGTTGGGTACAAAAGGCATCAACAATAAGAAATTGGCCCGAGACGATTCTTGCTTAATTGTGGCCAATAGCAGCTCTATTCTCAATCCTCGTGATTCGTCTTCGATATTGTGAGCTTCATCCATCACAACGAGCGCCATCGGTCGAGCAACCTTTTTGTTTCTCATGACCAGCTGAAGTTTTTCAGGCGTCGCAACCAATACCTGGAATGCACGAGCCTCACCTAACAACTCCTCTTCAAAAGCATCTACTTCCACGGCACCGGTTAAAGGTTCTACATGTATACCAATAGGACCGAAGTCCTCGCGAAGACGTCGAGTGATTTGAGAGACAAGCGCACGAGTTGGCGCAACATAAGCTACCCAACCGTCATCCTGATCAAACTGATTGAGAGCCTGTAACATTCGGAACTGGGCAAGTGCCGTCTTTCCACCCGATGTGGGCAGATCCACAATCACCGCTCTGCTTGCCTGATCCAATAAGCCTTGTTCTTGAAGCGCAGCCCTTTGTGGGGGCAACAACTCGAAAAAGCTCCTGTGTTTGGTTACATGAGAAACAAAACGTGTCACACGGGAATTTACTGTATGAGCCACCCACCACAAAGAACCTGCCACCATTTTCCTACTGGTGACATGCAACCAACGCAAAATCATCTCAAGTTGTAGATCTTTAGATGCTTGAGCTGCTTTTTGTGCCGCCTCGAAGTGTTGATCCAGCTGAACATCTATAGCTACAGGCTCTCCCTGAAGCATATACACAGCCAATCTTTCGGTCGCTTTAGCCCAGTGATAGAGTGCCACCAAACGCATGGCGATAGACTGGGCTTCAGCACCTTGAGTTTGTTCTAGCAACACTTTCTCATAGTTGGCCTGGTCATTGCGAAGACCAAGTACAATCTCAGAAACCTGATCGAGGTCGTCCCAACGATTCTTGCGTAGCAAACGAAGCCAGCAATTAAAAATACTATATAGTAGGCGCTTATCCCACGGTACACCGGCTACACTAGGGACGACTAATGCATCATGTTGCTCTTCAAACCAGCGACGTAAATCTGTCCAGCGCTCGCCACAGTAAGCCAACCCAGCAACATGCAAGACATGGAATAGCCTCGCCTCATTATCACGAGGTATTGGCAATATGCGGTAGAAGCCAAATGCCCGGTATGCCCCAGCCTGCGCAACTTCACGGAGATTCTTATTGTCTTGATTTGCTACTGGATACAGCAATGCATCGATACCTTCGATAGCTGCCAGCTCATATGCTGTTGCCACCCGCTCTAGCAAATCTGTATCAAAGTCAACCTGAAGATGATCAAGCAAATTGCCTAAAGCAACATCAACCAAACGCAACTCAGCCATTTCCATTGCCTGAACACGCAATTTGTCGCTAATGGATTGTACAGCCCAATGCTGATCGACCTGTATTAAATGCTCTTGCGAAAGTGTCATGACGCCTCCTGCATGGAGGTTTGAGCAAGCTCAGATAGCGTACTAATTGCGTTAAGAGGGAGATATAAGGCGTACATTTCAATATTGGTCTGCACCGGACAATCAGTAGCCAGCACCCTTGCGCGGCCAGAAATATCCAAAGCATTTGGCGCAATATCGCGCACCAAAATACCATAGACTGCGACATCAGTAGTATTAGAGCTTAGATAGCGCTTGGCTGCACTTTTAAACATTGGTTCCCAATCTGCTCGCGCAGCATGATGCCCCAAATAACGGCAAAGCGCATCTTTCACCTGGCGATTATCGCGTAATCCTTGAAGCTGGCCACCCAAACTAGTCATAACACTGGGTGGCGATTGGTTATGCTCAGAGGTCTTGACTTCACCAAAGGCAAAGCGATAGGGGAATTCCTCGTCATCCACAGGCTGAAAGCCTGTTAAATCACAACCGGCTGGACTAGCATTCGGATTCTTAAGATCGCGCCCAGTTGGCCAAGGAAAAACACAACTTCCTTTATCAGCCACAAAGGCTTCCGCAATGGCTTCGCCCACACGCCAATTATTGGGTACCATATCATCGGCAAGCAGCGCACGAAGTCCTTCTTGCTCAAACTCGGTGCTTACAACACTCCCCAACAACTCCAATAGCTCATCATTGCCCGCCGTATCCTGCAAAATATCCTTAACTGGCCCGGCCAGAATTTCGCTCACTTGCCCATCGTCATAAGACAAACCATGAGCAACGACAGGCGGCACGCCAGTATCGTAGGCAAGCAACGGTACAGGCATAGCCATTACACCAGCTCTCCTTTAAACGATTTGATCTTGGGTTTCACATAAATACGACAAGTATCTGCTTCATTTAACGGCATATTATTTCTCTTCCTTGCTGTCGTCCGAGGCTCCACCTGACCTTACCCAAAGATCAATCTCTTCTGTCTTAAACTTCCAGAACCGGCCTATTCTGTGTGCTGGCATGGCTTTCTTGTTGATCCATGCATACACTGTGTCTTTGCTGACGCCAAGATATTCAGCTATTTCTTCGACAGATAACCAACGGTCTGTAATCACTAGCAGCACCAAAAGTTGGGGAGAATGAGGATAGTATTGAATGCTTACATATGAACCACAAAATGTAAATTAAAATCAAATGGATTTGGCATGATTAAGCAGGAATAAGAAGGAATAGATTAGGTTCTCTACTACACCGTCACTCTCTCGGCGCTAAAGCGCCATACGCTACCTGTATCGCATCTTTCAACACTCACTTCGGGAATCCTCGCCTCCCCTCCAAGCTCCACATACTGAAAAAAGCCTAGTGTGTGCTGTTAATTAAAGGCTTACAAATCCGACATAGCGAGTACCATTGGATCATGCAGGACATATGATGCTCACGCTTGCTCCGTGCAGTCATTGGCATAATCGTTGAACATGATATTGAGCTACTCAATGGGAATACAATTTGGGAGCAGTCGTCGCTCTGCGTTGTTCAATTAATCAGTATATTTAGCATAGCGTTTATTTACGGTGTACTTAAGGGTGTAGTTAATCGAAAAATGGATTAACAAAAACATAGTAAAATCAAAGCATATAGACCATAAGTCAATATTCAGATTCAGCTCAAACGTTCCAAGACTGTTCAAGAGCCCGTATTTAGACGGGCTCTTGAATGCCATAAGGTCTCATATAATTTCATTACTGCATATGTTTGGGGTGTACTTCATTCTTGGCGGTTTCTCTACAAAAACCAGGGTGATGTTTATTAGCTGCTTTTGATAGAAAAGGTCGTTGACCAGCTTAAAAATATTTCCCAGATAAAACACTTAAAGCATCGTAATCTACTCAGCTTTTTGTTGGAGATTGTGTCGGGATTAATTACTTACACCTTCCAACTGAAAAGCCGAACCTGAATTTACATGCTTCTTAGACTGTGTAATAACTCAATTTATTACTATCCTTGGTCATTAACTGCACCAGTTTAGGGTGAACAAATAGCTTCTCTTTCCCAGCCTGAATTTCTCGTAATACTCCAATATCACACAACTGTTTTAAATAGACCGAAGCAGTTTGACGCTTAGCAATATCACACTCAACCAAATTACTAATACGGCAATAAGGTTGTTCAAATATCACCTGCACCAGCTCATGGCTGTAAATTTTAGGCAGGCTTTGTTTTATATACTCGCTGGTGTGTTCAATCAGTTCTCTTACCGCAGCAATTTTATCCGTAGTCCATTTAGCGGTTTGCTCCACTGCGGTTAACATATAGATAATCCACTCTTCCCATTTACCGGCGGCAGTGACCTGAGTGAGCAACCGATAATAATCACTCTTATGTTGTACGATGTAGCGACTTAAATAGAGAATTGGCAGCGTCAAAAGCTGTTGTTCAATAAGATAGAGAATATTAATGATACGGCCAGTACGTCCATTACCATCAGTAAACGGATGAATAGCTTCAAACTGGTAGTGAGCAATGGCCATTTTGATTAATGGATCGATTCCATCTTCTGCATGAAGAAATTGTTCCCAATTGCTAAGTAAATCACGTATCTGAGATTCCCCTTCTGGCGGTGTATAAATAATTTCACCCGTTGCCTGATTACTAAGCGTTGTACCGGGAACTTTGCGAATATTCATATCAACAGCTTTTAGTCGGCTACAAACTTCAATAGCTGTATTGGTGCATAATGGCCGCCGAGTTAATTGTATAAACCCTTCATAAAGTGCGGTGCGGTAGCGTAGTGCTTCTTTCGTTGCAGGATCAGCCAGACTGTCTTCTTGTGCATATTGGAACAGTTTGTCTGAAGTAGTAACAATATTTTCGATTTCTGAGCTGTCTTTTGCTTCCAGCAATGGCAACAAGTTAATGAGTAATCCCTGATTAGGCAACAATTCACCAGCTTGCTTAAGCGCAGCCAGTGCAGCTCTGGCAGGTATACAGGCTTTTAGTACCGCAATGGACTCCATCACCTTTATGGCTGGCGGCAATAAGGGAATAGCATTAAAAGGCGCATCGGGCTGCCATGTCATGTTTATATTTCCTATTTTTTTCGACACGTTGCGAGTATATGTTGACGGCATCGACACGTGAAGATCTCATGTCGATAAAATCGAAAAATTTCGACACGTGTTGGCGATATGTCGATCATATCGACATATGGAAATCGTGCGTCGAAAAGACAAAAAATATCGACGTGTTATCAACAAACGTCGATATCATAATCCATCCCTCACACCATAAAACAGAACTACTCAGCCACCAACCTAATCTTCGCCGCTCTCCACGCGGTAAACAGCGCCAGCAAGGGTGCAATAGCAAATAGCAGGAATAACCAGTATGCAGCGGAAGCTGTCCCCATTACACCGCCCGGTTCATTAAATCCTGAAAGGTTCACCACCATTCCCGCCAACGCGGCTCCAAAAGCAGTAGCGAATAGCTGCACTGTTGTAATTGAAGCGCCAGCAATATCTTTATCTCTATCTGACGAGACCTGTAATATGCGAGTGAGCAAATGGGGCCAGCCAAAACCGATACCAAATCCCACCAAAGTCAGTGCAATCACAATGGGTGTCATCACTTGCCAATGTCCAACTGAGGGCTGTGATAATATCAACGACAAAATCAGCATACCGATTAATACCAATATCGGCCCAATGATAATTGCCCGGCGAATACCCGCTCCACGCCAACCGGCGCTGATTATCTCCGCAATTGTCCAACCGGCTGCCATTGCCGCAGCCATATAACCAGAAATTAGCGGTGACTGACCATGCAATATTTGCAGGAAATACGGAACAAACACTTCGCTAGTCATGCCTACCACCAATAATGAAATTGTGGCAAATAACACAGCATGAGGTGATCCCCAGTGCAATGCGCCATGAGGCAATAGACGTATGACAGAACGTCGTTCGTGACAAATTAGCAATATTATTAATACTAATGCCAGCATAATGCCTGCAAAATTCAGCTTCACACTTTCGGATACACTGCCAGCAGAAACCATCAATACAGCTCCCGCCAATAAAACTAGCTGTACTAAGGGTAACGCTGTTTTATTCCGCTCCTGAAGTTTACCTTTTGGCAAAGTTAAACAAGTGAAGACCGCATACAGCAACATTATTGGCAGCATGATGCCAAAGGCGTAACGCCAAGCATGCATCTCAGCAAAAACACCACCTACAGCAGGGCCAACTAACGTCGCAACTCCCCACATACCGGATATCAGAGCCATCGCCCGCGGCCAAAGCGCCTGTTCAAATACCAGATTGATCATGGCATAGGAGAGTGCGAACAGCAGTCCACCGCCAAAGCCTTGAACAGTTCGCCCGATAAGCATCACCCCCATTGTTGGAGCAAGTGCACATAACAAGCTGCCAAAGAAGAACAACAGCGCAGCAATCAGATAAGCATTACGTGCCCCTTGTGCATTAAGCAGACACGCAGATAATACTGAACCAATAATAGAAGCAACGACGAACAGCGTCGTATTCCAAGCATAAAGGTTCAAGCCCCCAATATCCTGTACAACCGAAGGTAAGATAGTGGTGGCAATTAAGATATTAATCGCATGTAACGCAACGCCTAGCGATAAAACCAAGGCGCTGGCCGCATTTTTACCGGAGAACAAATCGCTCCAGCGGCTTTCATCATTTGTTATCACAGTCATTATCCTGCATTAGCATTGAGTTAATATGAGTCTTACGTTAAATTAAACAAGAATTATCTTGGAATAAATTAAGGTGAGGAAAGGGATTATGTCAAGAAAAAGCTTTGAAAATAGCACAAATATGACTCAATCAGTAGGTGAAAGGTTACTGATGTTATTGAAAACCCGTGGTCCTCAACAAGCTTCCGACGCCGGAAAAATACTAGGTACAACCGGGGAGGCTGCCCGGCAACAGTTTGTGAAGTTAGCTAAGGAAGGGCTAGTGGAAGCTATCGCGGAAGCACGAGGCGTTGGTCGTCCAATACAACTTTGGCATCTGACAGCCACAGGTCATAATCATTTCCCAGATGCGCATGCTGAATTGACAGTACAATTACTCGACACTATCCGCAAACAGTTAGGTGAGAAAGTAGTAGATCTATTAATTGATACCCGCGAGCAGGAAACCCGTATTAATTATCAACAAGCAATGAATGGCGCAGCCAGTCTACAAGAGCGAGTTGAACGGCTGGTTGCCATACGATGCCGTGAAGGTTACATGGCTCAGTGGTCACCTACCGAAGATGGCGCTATTTTGCTGGTAGAAAATCATTGCCCAATTTGTGCTGCCGCTACCGCTTGCCAAGGTTTTTGCCGCGCTGAACTCAACGTATTTCGAGATATACTCCAGGCTCAGGTAGAACGCGTGGAGTATATACTTACCAATTCACGGCGCTGCGCTTATCGCATAACTGGCAACATCAAGCCTGATTAAACTGCTCTGCTACTTTCTCTGCTGCCTTCTCCGTTAAACATAAAAAACAGCGCGCCAGTCAGTAATATCAATCCACCAGATACCATTAAAAGAGATTGAATACTAATATAGTCAGCAATGGGGCCAAACAGCACCATACCTAATGGCAGAGAGCAGGACAGAGCAATCTGAACTAAACTAAATACCCTACCCATCATCTCAGGTTCGACTCTTTCCTGAAAAACCGCGGTTATTGGTGCGTTAAAACAAGGTGTTACCACACCTAAAAAGACATTGATTACTAGATAAAGTGGGAACCAATAGGCATTACCAAGAGCGATCATAAATATGCCAAAAAAGGCGCAAGCTATCGCCGTTATACGCATTTTATTTTTATATTCACTCCAGAAAGAAATCAGCAATCCACCTAAAACCGCGCCGGCACTAAATGTCATTTCATTAACGGCTAAACGCCACGGCTCTTCCCCAAATGTCCGATTAACTAATAAAGGTGTCAGAAATGCAGCCGGACTAATCAGAAAGCAGACACAAATCAGAAAAATCAAAAGATTTCTGATTAATTTATTCTCTTGCAGATAACGAAAACCCGCTAAGATTGCCTGAAATTTATTATCCGGCATGGAATCAGAAGCAATTTTAGGAATAGGAATAAACGCAACAATACTGATGCCGATAATGGCAGTCGTTACGTCCACCAAGAAAATATTTTCAATTGAAGTTTGAGAATATAAAAAGCCGCCAATAGCAGGAGATGCCAACATCATCAGTGAAGTCAGAGACGTATTAATACCATTGACCCGCAATAATTTCTCTTTCGGCACAAGTTGAGGAATAATAGCACTAACAGCCGGCATCTGGATGCCCGTCCCGAATGAGCGGACAATCAACGCGACAAATAACAACTCAATGCTCTTAAATCCGAGCATAAAAGAGATAGCTAAACCAAGAGTGACTAATGCAATTGCTGCATCAGAGGCAATACTGAGCAACTTACGGCTATAAGTATCCGCCCAGACACCAGCAAATAAGGAGATCAATACCTGAGGAAGAAATGCACAGAGTACCGAAATAGCCAGCATTTCTCCCGATGACGTATTTAAGGTGATATACCAGACGATAGAGAACTGGACAATGGAAGACCCCAGTAGAGAAATGGTTTGAGCTGATAAAAATAAAGCCGTTTTACTTTTCCAACCTGGAAGTAATGCACTCATTTTAACTATGCCCCTTAAAGCCTAGGAGGCGTAGTGTCTGGAAATAATTATTCAAACACAAACTCCTCTAGTTCTTTGATTGTTGGTGCGCCCGCAGCACCAGTACGGTTAACAACAATGGCAGCAACACGATTGCCAAGCTCAACAGCATCTCTTAACGACATTCCCCGCGACAAACCTGCAAGCATGCCACTACTATGAGCATCACCAGCGCCGATGGTATCCACGACTTTTACTTTATAAGCAGCGACATATTCTGGGTCATGATCAGGCAGGCATATCCACGTACCCTGTGAACCTAACCGACAAATAATCGTGATTTTTCTTTTACTGGAATAACGGCTAGCTTGAACAACAGGATCGCCTTCCCCACACAATATGGCAACTTCATTACGACTCAGTGTCAGAATGGTCCGGTCAGCAGGTAATGCATCAAGGAAAGTAGGATCTATTTCTGGTAAACGTGGGCCAAAATCCAGCAATAACGTCTGCCCAGATGGTGACGCCAGTAACCAGTCACATAAAATCGCCGTTGATTCACCTGCCATGACATAACCGCTGGAGTAGATATATCCCTTTTCTGGCAAAGCCAAAGAAGAGAGCATTGCCCTATTCCAGTCAACTTCACAACCACTTACGGAGACAAAACTTCTTTCACCATCCGGTTCAACCATCGCCAAACACCAACCATTATCAAGATAGGAATGGGTCAATGCAGCCTCAAGCCCAAGGGCTTGCATCTCTTTGGCGACCTGCCTACCCCAGTATCCGTTACCAACTGGTATGCCATTGATCACAGGAATTTGCAGGCGGACTAAGGCCCGAGCAACATTAAAACCAGAACCGCCAATCTGCCGATCAATTTCTTTAGCCTCCTGATCTTCCCCACTGCGAGGAAGCTTCGGTAAACTAAGAACAATATCTCCCGCCGCCGCACCAATTACAGTAATTGGTAATAAATCCCTCATCAGGCTCTCCTTTTTATTGGCCCCAAAAACCATAACGCCATTAAATTGAAAAAAACGGGTAAATAGCCTAGGGAAGGAAACTTGCAACAATTATTTCTGGATTCAAATATATAAGAAACACTTACAGTTTAACATTGATCAGGTTCAATAAAAGCCAGCTTGTATTAATTATGTGATCCCAATGTGATTGCGCATTCACTCTATCAGGCATAAATATCTATCTTTAATTAAACAGTCTATGATTCCTATCGTTTCCCTTATTTCAGCGATTAAAGATATTGCTTAGTGCCCAGAAAACCACCTTTGCTACCATTCAGACCAATTCTGTATGAAACAGTAACACGTAATTATTATTGTTAAAATATATGGAAACTGCTGGAAAAAGTTGATGAATTCATGAAATTAGCCCCATGAAGACAACCCAAAATAATGAAAAGGCAAAATGTCCTAATATTAGTAAAAATTATTTATTCGGCGAAAATATTAGCGCATTTATGACAAGTAACGACAAATAAAATAGCTCTATTGGGATAAACCATGAATCGACCATATTGTATTTTCATTGTTGTGCTATCGGTATAAGATAGATTTTCATAATCTCTATATTCTTGATACACAAATCAAACGTATCATGATAAATAGAAACCTAACCCATTGAACATAAATATAAAGTTTATTTAGTTGGTTATTAGTCATCATTATTTATCTATTTATAATCATAAGTTTTATTGCTGTTCTATATAACTGGATTATTAATTAACAAATTATTTATCAACCCTGAAAATTACTTTTATAGGAAATTCTATTTTGAAAACAAACATTATTATTCAGTCAGCAAAACAACGACCTGATTTAAAGAGTGCTTCTGATGAAATTTTCCATAAAAACTGGCCTTTATTCATGCAGCATTCTTCAATAGAGGAGCAATGGGATGAATTATTTGAGCCAGATTTCAGCCATTTTCAGAAAGTTGCTATTTTGCAACAAGGGGAAGAGCAGAAATTAATTGGTGCGGCCAATTCGGTACCTTTCCCTTGGGAAGGCGATCCATTGGAGCAACTGCCGGATAATGGTTGGGATGAAGTTTTTCGCAGAGGCATGCTTGCTCGTGGAAAAACAGTCACAAAAATATTGTCGGCATTATCAGTAACGGTAGCACCTGAATTTCGTGGCAAGAATATACCGGAATTGCTTATTGGCAGCTTAAAGCAAACGGCTATTGAGGCAGGGTTTAAAGCATTAGTTGTTCCCGTAAGGCCGACGTTGAAAAAACACTATCCATTGCAAGATTTTGTACGATACTGTGGATGGAAAAATGATAACAATGAACCTTTTGATCCTTGGATTCGGGTACACTGGCGTCTGGGAGCGAAGATTATTCGACCGGCTATGCACTCAATGCATATAGATGCCACACTTGATAAATGGCAGGAATGGCTAGGAATGAAATTCCCCGAAAGTGGTCAGTATATTATTCCGAGTGGCTTAGTACCGCTGATGGTGGATATACAACAACAAATGGGTTATTACATTGAACCCAACCTATGGATGTTTCACAACTTGCATGATTCAGAATTATTGCGATAACCTCGGTTGATTAATATGAAAATAAACTTTTCATATTAATCACAGTAGGAAATACGGGTGTTCTTGATGTGCCTATTTTTATGCTCGTTTAACGTATTAATCTCTCAGCATGGGTATAAATAGTCGCTTTACCGGGTTTACAAAAACCAACCAAGGTTAAATGACATCGGTCAGCAATTTCTACAGCTAATGAAGTTGCTGCTGAAACCGCAAACAGAATCTCAACACCACAAACGGCTGATTTTTGTACCATCTCATAACTGGCACGGCTGGATACCAAAACAGCGCCTTGCTGCCAGCCTGTTTTCGCCTTCATGCCTAGCATTTTATCCAGTGCAACGTGACGACCTACATCCTCACATCCCCCCAATAATTTACCTTCCGGATCAATCCAACTTGCCGCATGAGTGCAACCTGTTAATGCCCCGACATCCTGAACGTTGGTCAGTTGAGAGAGGGCGTGATCAAGCTGGCTTAACGAAAAGGTTTGAGTAAAAGGCAACGGGGAAATCGGGCGAAAAACATCAGAAAGTTGTTCTGTTCCACAGATGCCACAGCCTGTTCGTCCAGCCAGATTACGTCTGCGCTCTTTCAAACTCGCAAACCGGCGGCTAGAAAGTTCGATTTGCAACTCAATACCGCCATTACAATGAGCGATAATATCAATGCCGCGAATCTCGTGTTGAGATTCAATAATGCCTTCGGAAAGCGAAAACCCAATAGCAAAATATTCGAGATCTTTAGGGCTTGCCATCATTACGACATGTGAAATACCGTTGTAAACTAAAGCAACAGGAACTTCTTCTGCAATCCAATCAGCTTTTAATGTATCAAGATGGTGCTTTTGTTGTACGTTCGTTCGTGTTGCCCCCTTGATCACACCAAATGGTAACAATTTCCCTGATTTTACGTTATACATTAGATGAGTTCCTAATAGTGTTACGACATAATAATCGTGTGAAAAAAGAGTCTATACTATTTGTCAGGCAATAAATCTGATCCCACTACGGAAAGTGGTTTTAATAAAAAAGAACACATTCAAAATTTTTCCCATGATGGAATGGATACTGTTTAAGACAATGTGAGTGAGGAGATTCCCATGCAAGTCAGCAGAAGGCAGTTCTTTAAGATCTGCGCTGGCGGTATGGCGGGTACAACGGTAGCCGCGTTGGGCTTTGCGCCAGCCGCAGCCCTTGCACAAACACGTAACTATAAATTGTTGCGTGCGCGTGAAACCCGAAATACCTGTACGTACTGCTCTGTCGGTTGTGGGCTGTTGATGTACAGCCTTGGCGATGGCGCAAAAAACGCGAAAGCAACTATTTTCCATATTGAAGGTGATCCTGATCATCCGGTAAACCGCGGCGCGCTTTGTCCTAAAGGGGCTGGCCTAGTTGATTTTATCCATAGCGAAAGCCGCCTGAAATACCCGGAATATCGCGCAGCGGGTTCTGACAAATGGCAACGTATTACTTGGGATGAGGCATTTGATCGCATCGCTAAGTTAATGAAAGCAGACCGTGACGCCAATTTCATTAAAACCAATCAAGAAGGCGTGACAGTCAATCGCTGGCTGACGACCGGCATGCTGTGTGCATCGGCTTCCAGTAACGAAACAGGTTATCTGTCGCAAAAATTTAGTCGCGCTCTCGGCATGCTCGCCGTAGACAACCAAGCACGTGTCTGACACGGACCAACGGTAGCAAGTCTTGCTCCAACATTTGGTCGCGGTGCGATGACCAACCACTGGGTTGATATTAAGAACGCGAATCTGATCGTCGTTATGGGTGGTAACGCTGCCGAAGCGCATCCTGTGGGATTCCGTTGGGCAATGGAAGCCAAAATCCATAATAACGCTAAGTTAATTGTGATTGATCCACGTTTTACCCGTACAGCATCTGTAGCGGATTTCTATACTCCAATCCGTTCTGGTACCGATATTGCTTTCTTGTCAGGTGTAATCTTATACCTGCTAACCAACAATAAGATTAACCATGAATATGTTGAGGCGTATACCAACGCCAGTCTGATCGTGCGTGAAGATTATTCGTTCAATGATGGTCTGTTCAGTGGTTATGACGCAGAAAAACGTCAATACGACAAAACCAGTTGGAACTATGCACTGGATGAAAACGGCTTTGCTCAACGTGATATCACGCTTAAGCACCCACATTGTGTATGGAATTTGTTAAAAGAGCACGTTAGCCGTTATACGCCCGATGTCGTCAGTGATATTTGCGGTACGCCAAAAGAGGATTTCCTGAAAGTCTGCGAATATATTGCAGAGACTTGTGTTAAGGATAAGACCGCTTCTTTCCTGTACGCACTGGGTTGGACTCAACACTCAGTGGGTGCACAGAACATTCGAACTATGGCGATGATCCAACTGCTATTGGGCAACATGGGTATGGCAGGTGGCGGTGTTAATGCATTGCGTGGTCACTCGAATATTCAGGGATTGACTGATTTGGGGTTGTTGTCGCAAAGCTTGCCGGGATATCTGACACTTCCCTCAGAGAAACAGGCCGATCTACAAACTTATCTCAAGGCAAATACCCCCAAACCATTAAGGCCGGGTCAAGTTAACTATTGGGGGAACTACCCAAAATTCTTTATCAGCCTGATGAAGAGTTTCTACGGTGATAATGCCCGCAAAGATAACGACTGGGGTTTTGATTGGCTGCCGAAGTGGGACAAAAGTTATGACGTCCTGCAATTTTTTAACATGATGTCGAAAGGTGAAGTCAATGGCTATATTTGCCAGGGCTTTAACCCGGTAGCTTCTTTTCCGAATAAAAACAAAGTTGTTGACGCCCTGTCGAAACTGAAATTCCTGATCACTATCGATCCGCTTAATACTGAAACATCAACTTTCTGGCAGAACCACGGTGAATTTAACGATGTCGATTCATCCAAAATTCAAACCGAAGTTTTCCGCCTGCCATGCTGCTGCTTCGCAGAGGAAAACGGTTCAATTGTTAACTCTGGTCGCTGGTTGCAATGGCACTGGAAAGGTGCGGATGCGCCGGGAGAAGCCATTGGCGATGGAGAGATCCTCTCCGGTATCTTCAAACGCATACGGGATATGTACCGTGCGGAAGGTGGCGCATCACCAGAGCCGCTGCTGAGCATGACCTGGAATTACTTCAACCCGGACAGCCCTACATCGGAAGAAGTGGCCCAAGAGAGTAATGGCCGGGCGCTGATTGATCTGATTGATGCTGATGGCAACGTCATAGTGAAACAAGGTCAGCAATTAACCTCTTTTGCGCAGCTACGTGATGATGGTACTACCGCTAGTGGTTGTTGGATCTTTGCCGGAAGCTGGACGCCGGAAGGTAACCAGATGGCCCGTCGTGATAACGCCGATCCGTCAGGATTAGGCAATACTCTCGGTTGGGCATGGGCATGGCCGTTAAATCGTCGTATTTTGTACAATCGCGCATCGGCTGATCCGCAGGGCAAACCTTGGGATGAGAAACGTCAGTTACTGACGTGGGATGGTATTAAGTGGGGTGGCGTCGATACTGCTGATTACAGTGTGGCTGCGCCGGAAACGGATGTTGGTCCATTTATCATGCAACCGGAAGGTATGGCGCGTCTGTTTGCTATTGATAAGATGGCGGAAGGGCCATTCCCTGAACACTATGAACCCTTTGAAACGCCGTTGGGAACCAATCCATTGCATCCGAATGTGGTATCCAACCCGGCTGCCCGAGTGTTCAAAAGCGACTTTGAAGCAATGGGTAAGGCAGATAAATTCCCTTATGTGGGAACCACTTACCGTTTGACAGAACATTTCCACTATTGGACAAAACACGCATTGTTGAACTCGATTATCCAACCTGAACAGTTTGTGGAAATCGGTGAAAAACTGGCAGAAAAGAAAGGCATCAAGCACGGTGATACCGTCAAAGTTAGCTCTAATCGCGGTTATATCAAAGCGAAAGCGGTTGTCACCAAACGTATCCGTACCCTGAATGTACATGGTCGTGAAGTGGATACTATCGGTATTCCGATTCATTGGGGCTTTGAAGGGGCTGCGAAGAAAGGTTTTATTGCCAATACCTTGACACCATTTGTTGGTGATGCGAACACACAAACGCCTGAATTCAAAGCGTTCTTGGTTAATGTGGAAAAAGTGTAAAGGGAAAAATTATGTCATTGCAAACTCAAGACATCATTCGCCGCTCTGCCACAAATTCTTTTACTCCTGCGCCACGGGTGCGGGATGACCAGGAGGGCGTTGCGAAACTGATTGATGTGACAACCTGTATCGGTTGTAAAGCTTGTCAGGTGGCCTGTTCTGAGTGGAACGATATCCGTGATGAGATCGGTTATAACGTTGGTGTTTATGATAACCCGGCTGATTTAACCGCCAAATCATGGACCGTGATGCGCTTCTCAGAGGTTGAAGAGAACGGCAAACTGGAATGGTTGATTCGTAAAGATGGTTGTATGCACTGTGCTGATCCCGGTTGCTTGAAGGCTTGTCCAGCAGAAGGGGCGATCATTCAGTATGCCAATGGAATTGTTGATTTCCAGTCGGAACACTGCATCGGCTGTGGCTACTGTATCGCCGGTTGTCCATTCAATGTGCCACGACTCAACAAAGAAGATAACCGGGTATATAAATGCACTCTCTGCGTTGATCGCGTGAATGTCGGTCAGGAACCTGCCTGCGTGAAAACCTGTCCGACCGGCGCAATCCATTTTGGCAGTAAAAAAGCCATGAAGGATTTAGCGGCTGAACGGGTGAGTGAGTTGAAAGGCCGCGGTTATGAGAATGCGGGTTTATACGATCCTGATGGTGTTGGGGGTACCCATGTGATGTATGTACTGCACCATGCTAACAAACCACAGCTATATCATGGCCTACCGGAGAATCCCGCTATTAGCCCGACCGTCACCTTCTGGAAAGGTATTTGGAAACCGCTGGCCGCGGTGGGATTTGCAGCCACATTCGCTGCCAGCCTCTTCCATTATGTGGGTATTGGTCCGAACCGGGTAACGGAAGAAGACGAAGAAAATGCGCGTCGTGATACCGAGCCTTCACAGCAATCAGCCAATGGGGAGGAACCGCGATGAAAGGCAGGAAAGATATTATTATCCGTCACTCACCGGTTGAGCGAGTAAACCACTGGGCGGTAGTTTTTTGTTTTCTATTTACCGCCATTAGTGGATTAGGATTCTTTTTCCCCTCGTTTAACTGGCTGATGAATATCTTCGGTACGCCGCAATTGTCACGGATTTTGCATCCATTTGTCGGTTCAGCGATGTTTATTTTATTTATCTTTATGTTTTTCAGATATTTTAAACATAACTTTATCGACAAAGATGACATTGTATGGCTGAAAAACATCCATAAGATTATGAAAAATGAGGAAGCGGGCGATATTGGCCAATATAACTTAGGTCAGAAAGGAGTCTACTGGTCTATCAGTATTTGCCTGATATTACTCGCTGTCAGTGGTGTTGTTATTTGGCGCCCCTATTTTGCTGATCTCTTCTCTATTCCAATAATTCGAATTGCGCTTCTAATCCATTCAATGTCAGCTATTGGTTTAATCTTGACGATTATGGTTCACGCTTATGCGGCATTCTGGGTGAAAGGATCTCTCCGGGCAATGATTGAAGGTTGGGTAACCCGTGGTTGGGCGAAGAAACATCACCCACGTTGGTATCGTGAAGTGATGAAACAGGAACAACAAGAAGAGAAACGTTAATGCGTTTCGAATATAATCATCAAAGCAGGATAATTATATCCTGCTTATTGTTGATTAAGTGTGAATAATGCAAGAAATGATTAAATATCAAGCATGGCATTTCTATTTAAATTATTTTTTATCATCGATTTTTAAATTCAATTCATTTTCTATTTTAATCCATATATTTCTTTGATATAAAATAAAGCATCAAAAAATTTGATGCTTTATTTTATATAACCTTCTCTGGGAATAATCTGTAGTTCCTACAATTTATTTTATTCGTAGTTTGATAAATGAATATGGTGAATATGATTGATCTACAATTTTATTCTCTTGAACGACAAGTCCAGCTTGGTTAGCCAGATATTCGAATTCAGCAGAACTACGTTCTTTCCCTAAAAATAACATATCCATTAATATATCGAAAGATCTAGAAAATTCTGGCTCTTTCACCATATTTATCAATAATAGAGATGAATTTTTATCCATTGCTTTGCGGAAATTTTCCAAAATAAGTATTGAGTCACTATCGGACCAATTATGGAGAACATTTTTTAAAATATACAAATCATAACCGGATGGAATTGACTTTAGAAAATTTCCATTGATAAACTCTATATTGTCAGAAACGGGAAGTTCATTATATCTATCCAATACAGCGTAATGTTTTCCTTTTACCTTTTCACTGATTCTTGCTAAAAGCTCCCCTTCTCCTCCGCCAACATCTAATATTCTATTGTGCTGATTAAAATCATAAATACCAAGTAACTCCTCAACGATTAAATTTGAAACTCTTGTCATTAAAGCATCAAAATTTGATTTAAGAAATTTGTTACCATCCAAATATTCAAAGAATGGCTTTCCATGTGCCATTTCAAATGCCGATTTGCCATCATCTTCAAATAAGGATTTTCCATACATTAACCAAGCGTCACCGTAATATGAGCAAATCTCAAGCTTTATCATGAATGTCTCAAAACTTTCAGGATCGGCAAACACTTGGCACTTATCAGAAAGCCTGAATTTATTATCTTTGCTAACCAACACCCCCATTTCAACTAAGAAATCACATAATCGACTAAACCGAGCATAATTAACACCAGATTTACGGGAAAGCTCGCTTATATCGACATAAATTCCATCTTTAAAGTGAGTAGATAATCCGGTATCAACAAAAGCATGAATTGCAGCTGATCTTCTATTTGATGCAATTAGTTCAGTTAGCATTGAGCTATCCTTTATATCTATATATTATTAAGAAATTAAATATCTTATCAAAAATCCAAAAAATACCATGATGATAAATTGGATATCCTGACACCCCATTTGAATTAAAATGTAATTATTAGCTTTGTTATCTTTTTATGCAAAGATTCAATTCATCCTACTTCCGCATTTTTGAGCGTAAAGCGTTAACTATCAGATTATATTAAATTTGATAAAAAGAAATGACAAAGATCACAATTAACTGTTCTCATAACCATTAAAAATTAAATAGCAGAAAATAACGTAATGTATATATTTCAATTTACATTCATTTATAAAAGAAATGATAATTATAAAACCTGAAAAATTACAGGTATTTCTTAAGTGTGCTATTTCAACAATAGGAAAAGAAACATCAATAAATTCCTCCCTAAAGATCATCAATGAAAGGTAGTGATACCCTACCTATTACTAATTAATTCCAATATTAAAAATATAATATTTATGAAAATTGCATTCATTCTAAATATCTAAATTACATATTAAACATCCATATATTTTTATAAGGTAAGATAAAAATATGACATCAAATATTTTGATGCCATACTTGTTATGCCTATTTTCAGTGACACAATATCCATATAACTATCTTTATGTAGCTCCATGATTATCTGTAATTTATTTTACCCCTAGTTCTATAATTGAATATTTCTCATTTATCTCTTTAATACCTTTAACGATAAATCCTGCCTGGTGAGCTAAATCTTCTAATTCATTCAAATAACGCTCTTTTCCTAATAATAACACATCCATTAATATATCCGTAGAGTCAATTATTTCTAATCGTGGTTTCTTCACTGTGCTTATCAACAAAACAGTTGCATTATCATCCATAGCTTTTCTACAGCTCTGCAAAATTAATACTGCATTATTATCAGACCAATTATGGATAATATTTTTTAAAATATATAAATCATAACCAGATGGAACTAATTTAAAAAAATCTCCATTTATAAATTCAATATCTTCTAAAACAGGGGTTTCATTATACCTGTCCAGTACAGCATAATGTTTTCCTTTTACTTTTTCATTCATTCTTATCAAAAGCTTTCCTTCTCCCCCTCCAACATCTAATATTCTGTTGTATTGACTAAAATCATAAATATCGAGTATTTTATCTATTATTTTGTCCGAATTTTTTGACATAAAAGAATCAAAATTTGATCTGAACAACTCATGATTGTCCAAATATTCAAAAAATGGTTTTCCATGCGCTATTTCAAATGCCGTTTTACTATTATTCTCAGATAAGGATTTTGAATACATTGACCAAGCGTTCCAGAATTCTGGGCTAACTTCGCACCTTATCATTAATGATTCCATACTTTCCGGGTCTGCAAGCGCACTGCACTCCTCAGAAAGTGCAACTCCTTCACCGCTGTTAACCAATACCCCTATTTTGATTAAATATTCACATAACCGGCTAAAGCGAGCATGATCAAGACCATATTGACGGGAAATTTCGCTAATATTTACGCAGGCTCCACCTTTAAAGTGAACAGACAAGCCCATATCAACAAAAGCATAAATTGCGGTTGATTTTCTACATGATGTAATAAGTTCGATTAGCATAGCGTTATCCTTTATATCATAAAGAAATGAAGTATTTTATATAAAACCCAAGAAATACCGTGATGATTGATTAAGTATTTTAACAACATATCTTCACCAAATTGCGATTATTAGTTTTGTTACCTTTTCCCAATGAAATAATAAATTTTCATTCCCCTTATTTTACAACAAGTTAACTAACCTTAATTATCCATTTCTAGGCGTAAATTATTACCTGATTATCACTTAAATTCAGCTCCCATAGGCGTATACTTAAAATAAGTCTGTGTGGAGGTAAATGAAAATGGCTAAAAATCAGATTCAATTCCAAAAAGGCATTTCTATTCATGAGTTTATTTCA